>JAQWBM010000014.1 GCA_028706405.1 Eubacteriales bacterium | reverse complement strand
GCGTAGAAAACGGTCTTACCACTTATGTTACGAAGCAAATATTTTCTAATGGTACTGGTGACAGGGATTTTTACTTGGATAGGTTTCAATATGATAAAGAGAAAAATGTATACCTATATGCTGATTTGCCATATTTCGCAGCGCAATCATTCAGTGTGTCCTTAGATATCCATCCATTTCTGTAGGCAATTTCTTCTAACGCCGCGATTTTGATCCCTTGTCTGGTTTCCATTACCTTTACAAATTCTGTGGCATCGGAAAGAGCATCCACTGTACCGGTATCAAGCCAGGCATAACCGCGACCCAAGGTAACTACATTGATATTCCCCTGTTCCAAATATATTCTGTTCAAATCGGTAATTTCTAACTCGCCCCGTTTTGACGGTTTTAAACTTTTTGCATACTCACATACATTCTGATCATAAAAATAAAGCCCTGTTACCGCATAATTTGATTTCGGCTGCTCCGGTTTTTCCTCCAAGGATATCGCCTTGCCTTCTTTATCAAATTCCACGATACCAAACCTTTCAGGATCATCCACATAATATCCGAATATGGTTGCTCCGGATGCTTGTCGCGCAGCTTTCCGCAAATGCTGTGTAAGACCGTTTCCATAAAATATATTGTCACCAAGCACCATAGCGCATCGATCTCCGGCAATAAATTCTTCTCCTATAATAAATGCCTGGGCCAACCCATCCGGTGACGGCTGTTCGCGGTAAGTCAATTTTATTCCTAAATCCGCCCCGTCTCCCAGAAGCCGTGTGAAGTTTGGCAGGTCATGCGGCGTGGATATAATAAGTATCTCATCTATCCCCGCAAGCATCAAAACAGATAGCGGATAATAAATCATAGGCTTGTCATAAACCGGCAACAGCTGCTTGGATGTTACCATTGTTAATGGATAAAGTCTTGTGCCGCTTCCTCCCGCCAGTACGATTCCTTTTATTTTGCTCATGGGACTCCCTTTCATCATAGATTTTATAATAATTTCATATTATATTATTCTACACTAACCCCCCTTTTTTTACAATCTTTAAATATTCACGTTTTTAAATCCCGAAGTGATTTAAAAACGGTTAAATTTATATTCATTTACTGTCTGCTTGAACTACTGCCAGCCAGTATCCTTTATTTGAGTTTTGCCGGTCTCCCCTATTTGAGTTTTTAACTTGAATCATCATTTTTAATATATTATAATGTGATAGTTATAACGAGGCAAAGATATCCCCTGTCTCGTTGAAACGCACCAATACCAGGAGGGAAGCGAATGTCTAAGCAACCTAAAAAAGCAAAAGCCGGGAAAATATCCGAAAAAAATAAACCTGCCCAGGCAAAGCAAGAGATAAAAATTGAAAATAAAAAAAATGATGAATATTTGTTTAAAATGAGCTGTGCTCCGTCATTGGAAACCTCTTCTCACTGGTTTCAGATGCTTCCGGTCTTGTTTTTTTCCGCGTGTGTCATCATAATCACCAGAATGACCGTTTATGAAAGGCCGATGGGGCAGTTTTTCTGGAGCAACGGAGATTCCGATCTGACAGAGTTCTTCAGTTATTATAAAATGGGAGCAATCCTTGCCTGCACGGTCTTTGCCTTGGTCTTTCTGCTGTACAGAGTCTTTATCCAGTCTTTCTATATCAAGCGAAGCTACGTTTATATCCCCATGATCGTTTATGCGGTATTTGTCCTGCTGTCCTATTTTTTCTCCGACTATAAATTATTTGCGCTCTGGGGCTGGAATGACCGTTTCGAAGGTACTTTGATCCTGCTGTCCTATATGGTCATGCTGTTTTATGTGATCAACACAATCAATTCAGAACGGAACGTAAAGCTGCTCATATCCGCGCTTGCCGCAGTCAGCACACTTCTTGGCCTCCTGGGCTTGAGCCAGGCTCTTGACCATGACTTTTTCCAGACTACCATCGGGAAAAAGCTGATTACGCCCAGTTGGTTCTGGGATCAGCTCGATAACCTCAATTTTACTTTCCAAAACAAAGAAATTTACCAAACGGTATATAATATCAACTATGTTTCTTTTTACCTGACCTTGCTGATTCCTTTATTTGGTCTTCTTTTTATTCGTTCGGTGATGCTTGGAAAGGATGAACCGCTTTATAAAAAGCTTCTATGGGGAGCATTGTTCACATTGCTTCTTTATAACCTGATAGGATCAGCCTCCTCCAGCGGTCTGATGGGAATGGCTTTAGTTGTATTGCTTGCCATTTTCGTTTTAAATAAAAGAATCATTCACTGGATCAAGCCGGTAGCCATCCTGTTAATCATAACTCTTATTGTAAGCGGGGTCAGTTATCAACGTTGGTCACAGGAGCTGTCAAGTGCGCTCCGCGGTGTGGCAGGCGGAAATGCAGCGGAAAGCAATGAATCCGGCAGCGCCAGGCATAAGCTTGACTATATAGAAACATCGGGCAACGATATCGTTCTCGGATATAACGGAGAAAAGCTTATATTTACAACCTACCCCGATGATCCTGCCGCGGTATCGATTTTTGATTCCAGAGGGTCAGCAGTCACGGCAGCACCAACAGAGGATTCGTCCGTATTCCAAATCGATGACGAACGTTACGGTTGGATCTCCGTAAAACCAGCGCGTGACAGTGATGGCAACAATTATATTGTTCTCATGACAGATGGACATGAATGGCCGTTTCAAATCACTGAAGGCGGTCCGAAATATTTTACAGGATTAGGAGGGCTTATTGATCTGAAACAAATTGAATCCATTGGTTTTGAAAATAACGGCTCTTGGGGAAATGGCCGTGGATATATATGGTCCAGAAGCTTTCCGATGATAAAAGACACCTTAATATTAGGGAATGGCGCTGATACTTATTGCATCTACTTCCCTCATGATGATTACGCGGGAAAATATAATTCGGGCAGCTACTCGGACAATATTAATATCATCGTGGATAAACCGCATAATATGTATATCGGAATGGCAATAAATACGGGTGTGATCTCCCTGCTGGCCTTATTGGCTCTCTGGGGAATTTATATCGTGCAAAGCTTCATGATTTACAGACGTGAGAGGTATGACAGGTTCATATCATACGTTGGATCAGGAATATTTCTGGGCATCAGCGGATTTCTAGCCGCAGGCATGGTAAATGACAGTTCCGTATCTGTAATGCCCATGTTTTACGGTCTTCTTGGAACGGGAATCGCCATTAACATAATGCTGAAAAGAAAACTGACTTGATTCTAAAAAGTATTACCCTGACTCTGATCTGAAAAGGCGAAATCACTTTACGGTTTCGCCTTTTTTATAGCATCGCATACATATTTTACTTCTTCCTCAGAAAGACTGGTTGAACAAGGTACATTGAGTATATTCTTTTCAAAGTAATATGCCTTTTCTATCCGATAAGCCACATGATTGACATATGGTTTCTGTGTATGGCAAAGCTTCCATACAGGCCTGCACTGAATCCCCTCAGAAATCAGCAGATGCATCAATTCATTTCTGTCCATTCCAAAGGCTTCCTTATCAATCAGCAGCGAGTAAAACCAATGATTCGCCCGAATACCCTGACTGAAAGGCAGCACTGTGATCCCTGGTATGCCTGAAAGCAATTCTTTGTATAAGTTATAGTTCTGGATTTTTATCTTAATAAACTCTTCCAGCCGATCGATCTGGCTTACACCAAGCGCTGCCTGCGTGTTAAGCATCCGGTAATTATATCCTGTTTCATCATGTACGAAAAACAGTGAATCATTTTTTGCAGTGATGCCAAGGTACCTTATATGCTCCAAAGAAGCCTTATTTTTAGCTACTACCATCCCTCCGCCACCGGTAGTTATGATTTTGTTTGCATTAAAGGAATATACGCCTATGTCCCCTATCGTTCCGGCAAATTTGCCCTGATATTGCCCTTCGTTTATATAGGTCCCTAAAGCTTCGGTGGCATCCTCCAAAACCTTTAAGCCGTATTTTTGAGCCAGTTCCATAATACGCTCCATGTTGCAGGTATTACCGAAAATATGCACTGCCACAATGACCTTTACGATTTTTCCCGTTGTACGGTTAATCAGTTGGTCTTGGGGATTTTTTTCGCATTCCTTCTCCAGAAAGTGCGCCAGCTTATCAACATCCATGCATAAAGTATCGTCGCAGTCCATAAATGCGGGAACTGCGCCAAGATACGTTACCGGATTTACTGCGGCAATAAAGGTCAGAGCAGGCACAATCACTTCATCGCCATGCCCTGTTCCCAGCTCTCTTAAGGCCAAATGCAAGCCTGCCGTACCGCTCTGAGTGGATACGGCTGACTCTGTTCCTACATAATCCGCAAGCTTCTTTTCAAACTCTCCAATGAACCGTCCGCCTGTTGAGACCCATCCTGTTTCGATACACTCCCGCAGGTTTTCAACAATATCGAGGCTCAGATTTGGTACGCTGAGTTGTATTTCTCTTTTCATATTTTCGCTCCAATTGACAACTTTTTAACTTTTTATTAGAACCGGCTGATCCGACCGGAATAATTATTTTATAATTCTGACCGGTACTCCCACTGCTGTGGCATTGTCCCTGATATCGCCTATCACTACGGCTCCGGCTCCAATCATTACACATGATCCGATGGAGATTCCTTGAATCACTTTCGTTCCTGTTCCAAGCATGGAACATTCACCGACTGTTACATTTCCGGCGGTTACGGCTCCGGAGGCGACATGGGCAAATGCCCCGATCCTGTTATCATGCTCTATAATTGCCCCTGTATTAATCAGCGCCTGTTTTCCGATACTGCAGCCCGCATTGATGATGACCCCTGCCATAATAACACATCCCTGTTCAATAGTTACTCTGCTGCCTATGATCGCGCTGGGATGAACTGCCGTATAATACTGCTCAATGGAATACGTTTCATAAATTCTCTTTCTCGTATGATTATCGCCCACTCCGTTGACAAAGTAAATTTCTTTATTCTCACGAAAAGTTGAGATCCTGCTGACCGGACCGAGAACAGGATAATCCGTTAATGATTTTTTGTTTTCATCATCATCAAGAATGCCCATTATTTGAATCTTCTCTCCCAATTCGATCCGGCTGAGTATAATATCAATAATAACCTTGCTGTTCCCGCCGGCACCGATAATAATAATCTTTTTCATTATCAATCCTCATGATTCCCCATAAATTCCTTTATGGTTGCTTCTCCCTCTGCACTGATGCCTTTCCGCCTGAAAACTGTTGCGATCGTCATCCATAAAATTTTAAAATCAAGCAACAAACTCCAGTGATCCACATACCAGACGTCCATCTCAAATTTTTCTTTCCAGCTGATAGCATTCCTGCCGTTCACTTGCGCCCAGCCTGTTAACCCGGGTCTTACCTCATGCCTTCTTGCCTGCTTCTTATTATATCTCTGCAAATACTGCACCAGCAACGGTCTTGGACCGACAAAGCTCATATCACCTTTCAGAATATTATATAATTCCGGAAGCTCATCTATACTTGTACTTCGCAAAAATTTGCCAAAGCTTGTCAGCCTATCCGAGTCAGGCAATAAATTTCCTTCCGCATCTTTTGAGTCAGTCATGCTGCGGAATTTGTACAGAACAAATGTCCTCCCGTGAAGTCCGGGACGTTCCTGTTTGAACAGAGCGGGAGAGCCGAGTTTTATTTTTACCAATAAATAAACCAGCAGTATTACCGGCGATAGTATTGTGATAAGTAATAGTGAAGAGACTGTGTCAAGCGACCTTTTTACAGCCAATTTCATGAGGTTTCTCCTATAAGATTCAATATTGTTTCCGTATAACGTTCTACGACCAGCCTTCGGTCAAATTCTTTTATCATTTTATCCCTTCCGCAGAGGCCCATCCTATGCCGTTCTTCAGGGGAAAGGGCAATAAAGCGTTCCATTGCGGCGATCAGGCTGTCAGAATCTTTCCCCTTGCACAGAAACCCGTTTTTACCGTGCTCGACTGCCTCTTTGCAGCCGTGAACATCCGTCGTGATAAGCGGCAGTCCCATTGCCGCTCCTTCAAGCAGCACATTGGACATTCCCTCGTGATATGAAGGAAGAACAATACAGTCGGCTTGTAACATTTCATTTCTTGTGTCTGAAGAAACGCCCATATATTCAATAATCCTCTCATTCGTTAGCTTATTCATTCTGTCTTTATATTCCGTTTCATCATACCAGCCAAGAATTTGGAAGCTTACGTTGTCATGCCTCTTTTTTATATTTTCAGCTGCATCAAGGAATTCTTCGATCCCTTTTTCTTTCATAATGCGGGCAATATATAGAAATTTAACGATATCGGATTCCTGTTTATTATCCGGTTTGCCCGGCAAAAAGCGTTCGATATTGACTCCGGCGCCAGGCACAACAATATATCTTTGGGGATCACCGATATTATGCTTTTTAAAATAATGCATATTGCCTGCATTCTCAAAAAATATCCCGCAGGATTCCGAAAGCATAGTACGGTATAATGCTCTGATAATTCTTGCCAGTATACCTTCATGCTGTAATGCACTGCCAAGACCAGTAATGTTGTTGATAAATGATATTTTTTTTATTTTTGCAATCAGGCTTACATATATATTTGGCTTGATCGTATGCAAAACGATCAAATCCGGCTTTACGTCATCGATAAGATGATTGAACCGGTAAATCAGTCCCAGGTCTTTGACCGGGTTGATTCCCCTGCGGTCGATCGTCAATTCATGGTAAACTGCCCCCATATCAACAAGTTCTTCCAGTTTTTCATAATATGGCACCGCAAAATGAGTTTCAAGGCGAAGAGAAATTAGTTTTTCTACCAGTTCCTTCTTGAAATTATAGAACCCCATACCGTTATTTGATATTAATAATACTTTTTTCTCGTTTTTCCTGTTCATCTTTTCTATTCCGCAATAATACGCATAAATTGACCGGCAACCGCAAGAGGATGATAGTTTTTTTTCGCATATGGATCATAATCGATCCAGCCCGTACCCTCTTTGGCAATTTTTAATATGATTTGACCGAGCTGCTCATGGTCCTGGTTTTGAACACAAAGATGTCCTGCTTCTTTTAGTATTCTGTTTACCGTTCCCTTATCCGGAGTCAATGACAAAATGGGCTTGTCGAATGCCAGATACTCGATAATCTTTGATGGAAGAAATACGTTCAATTCTCCCGGCGCATCGATGTTGACCAAAACATCCGCCAGCTCCATTTCTTTCTGGCTTTCCTGATAGCTGACTTCACCGTGGTATTTTATCAATTTTTGAATCTGCGTGTTATTGATTTCAGAAACATATCTGCCGGGCATACTCCCGAAAAAATGGAAATTTATATATCTTTCCAGATCAGGCTTCTGGTCCTGTGCGATTCCGATTGCTTTAAATAAGTCCTTGGGTGATCGTTTGCCGTAAAAATTGCCGATATATGATATACGGTACGGAATCCCTTCAGATTTTGTATGATTAAGATCCTTGATCGATTCGGGATCATAGGAATGCGGCAAGACATAAGCCTTTTTAAATAATGATTCATCATATTTGCCCATGACAAGCTCAACGGTTTCTCTGGAAGTAAAGATCAGCTTATCAGCCTGTTCCATAACCTTCTTTTCCCATTCCAGGTTCTTGCTTCTTGTTTTATCTTTTTGATATTGCACATAAGGGTTGTCTGTCCAGGGATCACTGAAATGAGCAATCCAGGGCAGCTTGAATTCTTGTTTCAACTTAAGCCCGATCAGGTGTGAGGTAAAAGGAACGGATCTCGTGTAGATTACATCGTAGTAGTTATTCTGCAGGCATATTTTCGCCTTTTTCAACGCAAAGTGATACCATAAGACTTCTGCGTCTGGTAACCTTTCAAGGTCATGACCGATCACCCTCATGGCGCCTTTCACATAAAAATTGTCCAGCGAAAAGGCTCTATAGATATTTCCATATTCTTTTATTCTGTTTCTGAATTTATAACCGTGCCCGATATATCTGGTCACAATATCAAATTCCATGTTCTGTTCCATTGCATATTTTACCAGCCGGTTTGCCTGTATGGCTTCAGGCCCTCTGATTGGCGGATAGTTATATGCGATGGTCAATAATTTCATATGATATCCCTCTCAGTTACTACCGCAGTTAAGAGACTTTCAATTTTTTCAGAAGCCTTTCCATCTCCAAAATGCTTTTTAAATAACACATTTTTATCCGGCGTTGATTCTGTTGTCTTATTAACTATTTCCTGTTCATTAATGCCACATAAAATGTTCCAATTTCCTTCTAATGTCTCTGTCCATTCCGTTTGATCTCTTAATGTAACACATGGTATCTCCAGAAAATAAGCCTCCTTTTGTAACCCACCCGAATCCGTCAGTACTTTCTTTGCAAAACTGGTTAATATAATCATTTGAAGGTATGATACTGGTCTGCTGAAAATAATATTTTTATATTTTGTGCTATGAATTAAATCTTTCATCAGATTATAGGTCCTTGGATGTACCAGAAACAGCACCCGGTAACCAAGCTTTTCAAAGCCGTTGAGTATATGGTTTAATTTTTCAATACTATCGGTATTCTCTGCCCTGTGAATGGTTGCAAGATAATATTCTTTTTCTATTATATTGGAATCTCCAAATAGAATAACCATGTTTTCCACGCATTCAGAAAAAGTCATCTTTGTCAATGCAATTTCCCGGTTCATTAATGTTGAATCATACATCACATCTCCGGTATTAAAAACCCTTTCCCTGATTCCTTCATTGGCTAGATTGATGACTGCTGTCTGGGTTGGGCAGAAAAGGACATTTGAAATGTGATCAGTTATGATTCTGTTTTGCTCTTCAGGCATCAATTTATTAAAGCTTCTCAGCCCCGCCTCTATATGGACCACTGGTATATGCAGCTTACTGGCGGCAAGCGCCCCGGCAAGAGTGGAATTTGTATCTCCATAAACCATTAATGCTTCTGGTTTTTCGTTTAAAAGAATATTTTCAATTCCTTCGAGTATTTTAGCTGTCTGCTTTCCGTGCGAATAAGATCCTACGCCTAAATTATATTTTGGCTCGGGGATTCCTAGTTCTTCAAAAAAAATATCAGACATATTTTTATCATAATGCTGTCCTGTATGTATCATTATCTCATTGAAATTGCAGCTTTTTTGCAATGCCTTGCTTACAACGCCGGCTTTAATAAATTGCGGTCTGGCTCCTACAACAGTAATGATTTTTATTTTCTTCATATCAACCTCTTAAAAGCTTTAATAAATAGCGCCTTTATTTAAGTCGGATCATTTGTTTTCTTTTGTTTGTCCCAATTTGTCTAACAGGATTTCATAGTTTATACTTTGCCCAACTTTAGCAAATTCTGCAATAGTCTTATAAAACGACTCTTTATCATGTACATGGTTTGGATCAGCGTAGTAGTTTAAAAGACCGCAGGCATCAGACCCAGAAAACATTTGAACAATCTGCCTTGCTTCTCTAACATAATCGTCTTCGCTGTAATTATTGAATTTCACATAATAAAAGCTGTAAGAATCTAAAATCCTTAATGGCTCGGACCACATACCCGATACAGGTATCTCAAATAATCCAAAGGATTTAAACGCCAGTCCGTATCTGAATCCAAAGTAAGGAACCGTAGATGTTGAAAAAGAATAATTCAGTTCCTTGAGTATGCCGTGTAAATACATAAGATCTTTTCTTCTTTGAAACGTCCCGAAATGGGGCGTTCGGAATCCTTTCGGAATACTTCCAAGGACCTCTCGAATCGCCTGATCTCCTTTTAGAATATCCTCCCTCACAGCTTCCTTTGAAATTTTATCATAGAAAAAAGTACTTTCATATTTATTTGCATCTTGGTTGAATTCCGTATGGGCCTTATAGCCGTGATTTATAAATTCTCCGCCCTCCGCAAAAATTTTTTTGTATTTTTCCCGGGCCTTCAATAAGAGTTCACCAGGCACAGCAAAAACGGTTTTTATTCCCATGCTTTTCAATCTGCTATGCAGGATCACCGCGGCATCCGCATCATCTTGCGTATCACAGTCAAATGAAAGAATAAAATATTTTGAATTTATTCCTTTTTTTCTGTTTAAATCAAAATACCTCTTAAAAAACTGCTGCCTGTTAAATCGGCTTTTCAAAAAATAATACCCCATTACCGGTTCGTTAATGAATTTTTTTAGTTTGCTCAATGATTTACCCCCGCGGAAATTCACTCTTTCATAAATTCTTTATATATTTCTACTACTCGCGCTTCCATCACATTCGAATTATAATTATTCATTGCATGATCGTAAGCGGCTTCCCCATATCTTTTTCTAAGTTCGATATCTTCTGCGAGTTTTAAAATCGCTTCTTCGTATGCTTCAGGAGTATTGTCGCAAAGCAAAATCCAATTACCTTTATATTCCGGTATGGGTTCTATCGGATGCTTATTGATAATAATCGGCAAGCCTGCATGCGCTGCCTCAATAATGGTTTTTGACATGCCCCAATAATCACAATGAGAAACCATCATATCGAAGTCTTTCAGCATGCTGCATAACTCGGAATTAGGAATCCCTTTAGAAAATTCGACTTTGTTTTCACATCCGCACTCCCTGGCCACTTGTATCAAATAATCATGATATTCACCATCACCAACGATTAAATAATAGCAATCGATATCCTTTATTGCTCTAATAATATTCTCCGGATTTTTCTCTTTTAACTGTCTGTTGACTGTAATCAGCCTGAGGCGATCCTTGATTTCATAGTCCTTCTTTTTTGATATCTTATCACCAGCTATGACATTGTAAATCAAATGAACATTTTTGCCTCCGTATTTTTTGGCATATCTGACAATGGGTTCATAAACCGCAATAACGGCACTTGCATCTTTAAGCGCGGTAATCTCGAGTTTTTTTCTGAATGCCCGCATAATTTTTCTCGGTATACCGATTAAGCCGTCTTTATCCCACACTCCATGAAGCGAAATAATATAATTGACCCCCAGTTCGTCCTTTATTCTCTTAGCAAGATATCCTTGAATAAAATTATCATAAACACGGATTAAATGCGGATTTATTTCCCTTGCAATATCGATGCCCTCATTGACCCACCCTTCAATTAAGGGGCGCTGCCAACCAAATGATTTTACAAAAAACTCATTTCCTGCCGGCAAATTATAAATGAAAAGATCTGCTGTGCCTGCCATTATCTTTACATCTGCCGGATCGACAACATCGTTGTTAAGCATTAAAATGTGCACCTCGTCAAATAAATTGCCGGGATTATAATACCGCTCCGTCATCTCACCTTTTTTAACAATTGTTGAAAGCCTGTCGGTAATAATTACCATTAACCTTTTTTTTACTTTATTCATCTGATTATCTCCGCTCAATATTTTTTTAAGTCAAGCTTAATCTTTAATCATAAAAAATATGCTATGTGTCACCCCTAGCTGCAGCATAAGCTCTCAATATAATATCCAGTCCCTTTCTGCCTTCTTTTCCATTCACATATGGGTCTTTGTCATGGTTTATCGCATCAATCATATTTTTAAACAGGGGAGTGTGCCCATACCCGTAAACGGAGTCGGGATCTTTCCAGCCTTGACCTGCCATTTCTTCTTCACTGTCTTTACCATCGGCAAAGCGCCATGTCTTAATGTTGCTTACAGCTAAACCGCCTATCACAACCGTACCTTTTTCACCGAAAACGCTTAAGGTCTCCTCCAGATTTTTTGGATATACACAAACGCTTCCTTCCACAATGCCGATAGCCTTGTTTTTAAAGCGTATCAGCAGGGCTCCAAAGTCTTCCCCTTCAATATCATGGGAAAATGTATCCAATTCTGCAGTTACATTTTCCACATCGCTTCCAATCATCCATTGAAGCAAATCAATATTATGGATGCATTGATTCATCAGGCAGCCGCCATCAAGCGCCCGTGTTCCTCTCCAAGGCGCCTGCGCATAATAGCTTTCATCCCGATTCCACAGGACTCTTGCAGTACCGCTTATGATTCTTCCAAATCTACCCTCTTCAACTGCTTTTCGCAGTAGTTGGATAACGGGGTTAAACCTGTTCTGATGGCAAATGCATAATTTCAAATGATTCTTTTCTGCAATTTCAATCATCCTGTCGGCATCTTCAAGCGTCATCGCCATGGGCTTTTCAACAAGAACATGCTTTCCATGTCTCAAGCATTCAATTGAAATCTGCGCATGATAACCGCTCTCCGTTGCGATCGTAACGACATCGATCTCTTCATTGGCAATCATAATTTTATAATCATCATAAGCGGTGCACACTACAGCAATGCCATATTGATCCCTGATACTTTTTTCATATTTCTGCGATTGCTCTTCTGCCCGCTCTTTTATAACATCACAAGCAGCAACAAGGATTGCTTCATGAAAGTTGTTGACAAGGGCTTCCACATGCTTGTATGAAATACGTCCGCATCCAATAATGGCAAATTTTAGCTTTTTCATGGGAGTCCTCCTATAAAACTTCGATATTCTGTTTTTTGCTGACGTTTTTCATGGCATTTTTTGTGTCAAATATTATTTTGGAGTTTTTTTGTATAAACTCATAGTCGAAAACTGTATGCATCGCCGTAATAACTACTAAATCCGCTGATTTCAAATTTTCTTTTGTCAATTCTATGCTCCGATGTAATTTGTCCTTGTATTTATATTCTGGAATATATGGATCATGATAGAAAACATGAGCGCCTTCCCTTTCAAAGTTTTCTATAACCTTTAGGGCCGGGCTTTCTCTGTAATCATCAACGTCCTGTTTATATGCTACGCCAAGAATAAAAATCTTTGAACCGTTGAGCGCTTTTTTCTCTCTGTTTAATATCGCATAGGAACGTTCTATCACATATTGAGGCATATAATTGTTGATCTCCCCTGAAGTCTCAATAAGTCTGGTGTGATAGTCATATTCCCGTGCCTTCCAGGTTAAATAATATGGATCCAGCGGAATACAGTGTCCGCCAAGACCCGGTCCGGGATAGAAGGCCTGGAATCCATAAGGTTTTGTTTTGGCGGCTTCAATCACTTCCCATACGTCGATTCCCATTTTATGGCAAATGATGGCCATTTCATTGGCCAGTCCAATGTTAATGTTACGATACGTATTTTCCAATATCTTCTCCATCTCAGCTACTTTTGGAGATGACGCCTCAAATATTTCACTTTCAAGCACATTCCTGTATAGTGCCGCAGCAACCTCCGTACTGTCCTTCCCCACGCCGCCGACAACTTTTGGGGTATTTTTGGTCTTATATAATAAATTGCCCGGATCGACTCTTTCCGGTGAAAAGGCCAAATAAAAATCTTTCCCACACTTCAAACCGGACGTTTTCTCGAAAACAGTCAGCAGCAGCTCCTCGGTGGTTCCGGGGTAGGTAGTGCTTTCAAGTACAATCAACATACCCGCATGTAAAAATTCGGCAATCGATTCCGCCGATGATTTAACATAACTGATATCGGGCTGCTGATAGACATCCAACGGCGTAGGAACACAAATCGCGACACAATCCACATTTTTAATAAAGGAAAAATCAGACGTCGCAGTCAGCATACCGCTTTTGACAACTTTATCAAGATCAGCATCAACAACATCACCAATATAGTTAAGACCCTCGTTAACTGCCTTTACTTTTTTATGCTGTACATCAAAGCCGATGGTTTTATATCCTGCTTTCGCCTTTTCCACCGAGAGCGGAAGCCCGACATATCCCAATCCGATTACTCCGACAACTGCTGTCTTATTATTTATTTTTTCTAAAATTGCTTCTTTTAAATCCAACAATCAGAGCCCCCTATTAAACAATATCATTCAGTTATTACTATTTGATTTTCATTTATGTAATATCTCTTATTACAGGCGTTACACTCAGACTGCAAGCCGTTAAATTTTAATTTCTGACCGCATTCGCAAACGTAGCCTGATATTCTGGCAGGATTGCCAACCATAATCGCATAATCCGGAACATCCTTTATTATAACAGCCCCAGCGCCGATCAATGCATATTTTCCGATGGTATTACCGCAAACAATTGTACTGTTGGCTCCGATGCTGGCCCCTTTTTTTATCCGGGTCTGCCTGTATTCTGATTTTCTTTCAATAAAGCTTCTTGGATTGACGACATTTGTGAATACGCAAGATGGTCCCAAGAATACGTCATCTTCACAAATTATCCCATCATATATAGAAACATTGTTCTGGATCTTTACCCTGTCCCCGATAATTGCACCTGAAGCAACAAAAACGTTCTGTCCGATATTACAATCACAGCCAATCTGACAATTCTTCATTATATGGCTGAAATGCCATATCTTCGTACCGTCTCCTATTGACACCGGGTTATCGATATAACTGGATTCGTGAATGAATAAACCATTTTTCATTTTTGTTCTCCTATTTATATAATCCGACTGGAATCTGCTGGACTAATGTGAATGATTATCAATCATTATGCTTTTTTCTTATAAAGCTCAGCATAAAAAAACTTTGATTCCAATACTTTTTCATCCATATCAGCAATTAATTTATTCCAAACAAAATTGAACTTACAAAGGACTTTGTGCGGTATGAATTTATATTTGTTTTTAAGTCTGGAATTTACCATCCCTTTTGGGCAAATTGGTGAAATTGAATTCCATCCTTTTATTTTACCTGCCAACTCAGTCTCATTAAAATATTTCTTCAATAAACTATGATTTACTTTATTACTGCTTTTATAATGGACGCTCTCCCCGTTTGGAGTGGTGAAATAGATTTTGCCTGAGTCTGATAATATCCGGGACATCTCACGAAACGTTTTATAAATAAAAGTATCCCTATTTTCTTGCACGCCAAAGTCAAATCCTGGCAAAACATTACTCATGATGATTATATCAAAAAATCCATTTTCATACATTTCCAGGTTGTCCATTGATGTCTTAGTTATATTGGAAGCCGGATTTAATTCTTTCGCCTTACTGATACACTCCTCATTAATATCGATCCCGTATGTATCATTTGATTTGTCTAAAAAGCTGATTATGATTCCAATATTGCAGCCGACATCAAGAATTTTTTTATTTTTTAGTGCTGCAAGTTGTTTTATCAAATAGAATCTTACATCCAAATCATCCCCCCACCACATGTGCGGAGCAATTGTCAGATATCTCGATTTTATTTTGCTGCTAAAATCAAT
Source organism: Eubacteriales bacterium (assembly GCA_028706405.1). Lineage (GTDB taxonomy): Bacteria > Bacillota > Clostridia > Peptostreptococcales > Anaerovoracaceae > Anoxybacterium. Next base: position 27,408 of record JAQWBM010000014.1, on the reverse strand, counting down.
CCAACTAAAATCATTCATGAATCAACCTCTTGCTCTTGCTTTTTTTATTCTCTTATAGAAAACGTATGCTTTTCTTAAAATCGGCTGTGTTATCTTTGAATAGCTGTAATACTCGACATACGCCCCGTTCCATTTTTCTTTAAACCTTCTGATCCCGTTTTCCTTCGCGGTTTTGGGTTCGGGGTTGATGCCGGCCAGATCAAATGTATGGCACCCCATCCGTTTCGCCTCTAAAAACATTTCCCAATGTAATAAATCCTGCGCAGGCAGTTTCTTTTCAAAGGCTTCCGGACTTAAAGCCGACATAATCTCTGCGGCTATACCATTGAACACAAACATCCCCAGTACGCCGATAATACAGTTGTCCTTTTGAGCAACATAATAATGATAGTATTGATTTTTGTCTTCTTCCCATATTATTCTATTATTTTCTATATCCGCTTCAAGAGTCTCTCTGCCATTAAATTGATTGTAATTTTGAAGATATAGATTTATATATTCTTCAACATTGCTGATTTTTTTTATGAATATTTTTTCCCGCTTTGCTTTATTGACTGATTTTCTGGCAGCTCCGGAAATTGAGCGCCATATCTGATCTTCATCAACAGTTAAATCAACCAATAAAGTAGCCCACTTCTTCTTTTCGTAAGATTCCAAAATATCAATGTTACAGAAATTCTGATTGAAATGACCTGATATATCAATATAACGCAATTTTTTGCTTTTGGAATAGCTTTCCATCCATTCAATGATTTGTCCGGTTCCGCTGTTAATAAGAACTTCTTCTTCATAAAAAAATACCGGCGCTCCATAAACTCTGAGATATCCTTTTCTCATGACCCTGCCAACCAAATCTTTTCGCATTTCCTGCCGGCTTCTGTCCCAGGGAATACAATGAAATACGAGCAATTGCGCGATTTTTTTACTGCCATCATACAATTCCAGAAAAATCGGAAGGGATTTGTCGAGCTTATGCAGCACAGCCGCCCAATATGTTGTTTGCAATAAATCGCCCCTGTCTTTTAAATCAGAATCCCAATTGGGAGGGCTGTTTTTAATATATTCTCTTAGTATCATCTGTCTTTTCCCCAAAAAACTATTATTGTAAAATAAAACAAGTCGTGTAGGAGTTTCTAATGATTGATCGGCAATGTTCTTTTTATTATATCTGAAATAATCGGAACAACATTCCGGTAATCGTGATGCTTTATAACCCAATCCTGAGCCTTTTTTTTCATATCCGCCAATTCAGAAAAGCTGTTAGACGCTATTCTTGCTAAAGCATTGCAAACATCTTCTTCAGTTCTGCAGTTAAGTATTGGTGGTAAATCACCATAACATTCTAAAGCGTTATTCTCTTCAAGATAGGTTAACACAATGCTTCCTCCAGCCATTGCTTCCAGCGCATTCAAGCCGAACGCACCCACGGCAAATTGATCTACAACGATGTCCGCTTTACAGTATTTATCTATCAATTCGCTTTTTGAGCATTTTGGTAAATAAATAATTTTATCATTTATTCCTAATTGTAAGATTAATTCCTTTGTTTCCAATATATCTTTTCCAAACTCCAAAACAATGACATTTATTCTGTTTGCGATTTCTTGTTCAACAGTTTTTATAAATTTTGCGAATCCTTTAAAAAATATATCATTCTTTTTCACGTTATCAGGTCTGATATCCGACTCAACCCAATCCAATGCAGAAGAATGGAGGATTATGATTTTGTCGGATCTGGGTTTATTTTTATCTGGTTTGTACTTGGCGGTATCAATCGCAAAAGGAATGAATCGATAATTGTCTAAGCCTAATTGTTTTGCGTGATCGATGTGATTCGTGTTCAACAGACCAATACAGGATGCTTTTTTTAAGGAATTCAAATAAATTTTACCCAATATGCTTTTCTGATGGGCTAGCTCAACGATGTCTGATCCGGTTGTCATTGCTACATATTTTTTTGCACACAGCATTGCCCATATGTTCATCAGTGTTGAGCTGAAAACAATATCTTTTTTTGAAAATTGCATTCTGCAATTCCGGTAATTAAAAATCAATGAAAAAACTGTTCTCAGTGGTCCTCTTCTCCTGAGCTTTTTTTCTCTTGAAACCAATATCCATTCAGGTAAATGAAATCTTATTTCTTCATCCTCCCAAATGGGGTTTGATGGATTCATCATTTCCATATCCTGGCTGGAAATTAAAAATTCAGCATAAAGATCAGACCTGCCGGCATCGTTGACTGCTTTTGCAAAATTATATCCCAGGTTACATAAATTCCCATAAAACAATATCTTATGCATCTTTCAATTCCTTATTAAATCAATAGCGTTTCAATTTTATCTTTAAATCTGTATTTTGGAGTAATTAATAACTTTTTCATTAAGCTTATATCGCAGACTAAGGTTTGCTGTGCTGCAGGGAGCTTATCGTATCTATAATTGACTGGTTTATCCAGTTTTTTTCCGATGATACCGCAAATATCTCTGATGCTTAAAATTTCATCCCCGCCCACATTGATTACATGATTCCCTTCTAAGTCAATCGCTTTAACAACCGCTCCGGCAGCATCCTCAGAGTAGATTGGGTTGAGTTTAATGCCGGTATTGCTTCCATGCAAGACCACTTCCTCACCGCTTTTGATTTTTCTGATCAGTCCGGGAAAAAGATTTTGTTGATTCTGCCCTTTGCCGTATGGGAAAAACATGCGCAATATCGTAACATTAAAATACTTTCTGTAGCTGTTGACCATAATCTCCGCACAAAGCTTGCTTCCGGAGTAAAATTCGGGTCCATTTATAAGCACGCTGGTTTTTTCATCGATTGTCTTTGCAGATAAGTCGTAGACTCCTCCGGTGGAAATATATACAAATTTTTTTATATTTAGTTTTTTACCGTATTCCAGCAATTTAAAAGTTGACATGATGTTTACATTAAATATGTCATGGGCATAGCGGTCAAATTCTTTGTAATAACGGGAATTTGCGCAATGAACAATGGCATCCAGTCCTTCCAGAACAGGGATCTCATCGGACTCAGCAAGATCATATACGACCGGGGTAAAATCCGCTTTATAGTTTTGATTATCTGCTCTGCTGATGGAATACCACTCGGTTTGATTGTTTCCGCTTCCGATAACATGTGCTCCAAGCATCCCGCTGCCGCCGGTAATTAACACTTTTTTTACCATCACATCACCTTTTTTGCAGATGATTATTATACCATTCAACAGTTTTTTTCAATCCTTCTTCCAGCGGCGTAAAATCAAAAGGAACTATTGATAAAAACTTTTTATTGCTTGCATTGTGGCAGTCTACATCTGATACTCTTCTATCCTTATAAAGAATCTGCCCTTCATAATTCATAATCTTTGTTATCTTATGAATCAGATCCTTGATCTCAATCATTCCATTGGCCGAAATATTTACAGTATCCCCTGGAGATAAAACAGGATATAACTTAAGAACAGCATCTGCTGTGTCCTCTACATATATAAAATCCCTTTTTTGAAGCCCCTTTCCGTGTATCTCCGGCATTTGGCCAGACAGTATTTTTGAAATGGTGATAGGAATCACCCCTGCCAATTTTCCTTCATAATTCTGTCTGGGTCCGTAATTGTTAAATGGTCTCACGATAAAAGCATCCAAATCATACATTTTTACGTAACTGCCAAGCATGATATCTGCGGCCGCCTTTCCAGCCGCATAAGTAGTTGTCGGATCCACTGGATGCTTTTCATCCATAGGTGTATAAAGTGCTGTTCCATATACTTCCGAGGTTGAAAAATGGCATAAGGTTTTGAATAACCCCTTCCTTTGAAGCTCCAGCAGATTTACCATGATATTGACATTCGTCATATATGCATTTGAAGGATTAACAAATGAATAGTTTAATGCCTTCGTCGCACAATTAAAAACAATGCTGATCTGGTTTTCCTTAATAATATACTCTAATGTAGAATATATCTCGGCATCATCTTTGTATAAAACAGCGCCTTTATTGAGTGCATTGGATAAGTTTTTTTCGTTTCCCAAAAACATATTGTCAATAATGAAAACTTTTTCAACGCCTGAATCTATCAGCCTGTCAACTAAATGGCTCCCAATAAATCCGGCTCCACCCGTTACCAGTACAGCTTTTCCCATTATATCCCTATTCATTTGGTTTCCTCTTTCTACTAATATCTTTATCTGCTTCTTCAAGTACTTTCAGAATCCTGATCGCTTGATCTGCACCGGTTATCGGCTGTTCTTTACTTTTAATGCAATTGGCAAAATGGTTGAGGCTGTTCAATAATGAGTCTTCCATAGAAATATTAGGGGAATACATATCGCCTGCTCGAATTTCCACTTCATATTTTCCATATTCGTTATTCTTTCTGTTAATGACATTGACGCCCTTATCATAGACCATTAATCTATCCATCTTAAGCTCATCAAAGACGATCATTTTTTTTGTGCCGCCAATTATCATCTGCCTTTCCTTCAGCGGTGAAATCCAACTGGATTTCAGCATGGCAATAAAGTTGGGATATTGTATTGTAAGGTAGGTCAGCGCTTCTCTTGCAGCATACCCCTTCAGACCGACTGCATTGACATGCTCAGCATTTTCTCCGTTACTCAGATGATCTATAATTGCAAGATCATGAACCGCCAAGTCCCACATAGCATTGACATCCTCTTTGATCGTCGGTCCGAGGTTGACTCTGCTTGAGTCAAAATAGATCAACTCCCCCAATTCGCCGCTATCCAATATCTCCTTGATTTTACGTATTACAGGATGAAAAACCATGATATGGTCTACATGAATAATTACGTCATTATCATTTGCAAGTTCTTTTAAAAGCTCTGCATCCCGAACAGATTTTGCCAATGGCTTCTCCATGAACAAATGCTTTCCTGCCTTTAAAACATCCTCGGCGATTTTCTGCCCAACGTCATTTTTCACTGCAAGAGCAAACGCATCAATATCATCTTTATTCAGCAGTTCAACATAATCTGTGTAATATTCAATACTGCTTCCATATAATATTTTTGCTTTCTCCAAGCGTTCCCTGCTTATATCGCAGATGCCTTTCAGATTCCATTCACTGCTTGCCATAGCATTTTTTGCGATATTAGGACCCCAATATCCATAGCCGATCAATATAATGTTCATGCACTTCTCCTAATATATACTGTTTATATCATACTTTGCGTTACATTTTTTACAGAACCCATTCTCGCCAAGCCTGTGGCCGCATTTACAGACATAGCCAATCAACCGCGCAGGATTCCCCACAAAAAGCGCCTGTTTTGGAACATCTTTCGTGACTACACTGCCGGAACCGATCATGCAGTATTCGCCCAGGATAGTTCCGCATACGATTGTTGCGTTTGCGCCAATAGAAGCGCCTTCTTTTATAAGTGTATCCGTTATCTCCCACTCAACTGAAAAAGCCCTTGGATACATATCGTTTGTAAAGGCTGCGTTCGGTCCGATAAAAACTTTGTCTTCAATTGTTACTCCGTGATAAATTGAAACCCCGTTTTGTATTTTGCAATTATTTCCAATCGTAACGCCTTCATCAATATACGTATCTTTACTGATTATACAATTGTCTCCAATTCTTACTCCCTTTCTGATTTGAGAGTTAACCCATATTTTTGTTCCTTTTCCAATACATACAGGCTCTTCCACAATGGCACTCGGATGAATAAAATACTCTCCCATTAATTGACCTCCATTATGATTAAATACTTTGTTTTATTGCATCAATAATCATGCTTTGTTCATAATCGGAAATGTATGGATGCATCGGAATACTGAAAACGCAGTTTGCCAAATGCTCGCTGATTGACAGATCGCAATAATCACTTTTTAAATCATTGAATACTTTCTGGCGGTGAAGTGGTATCAGGTAATATATCATTGTCGGAATGTCCTTTGTTTTCAAATGATTCATCACCCTGTCCCTTTGTTCTTCATCTTTTGCAATCAATGTGTATTGCGCCCAGGAGGAAGTGTAATTCTCAGGCACGACCGGTGTTGAAATTACGTTATTAAGTTCTTCCGAATATTTCCTTGCGACCCTCTCTCTGCTTTGAAGCTCATCATCAAAAATATTCAATTTTTCGATCAAAACGGCAGCTTGCAAAGTATCAAGCCTTCCGTTAATCCCTAGTCTCACATTTTCATATCTGTTTTTGCCAAATCCATGAATTCTGATTGATTTCATAATATCAGCCAGATTTTCATCGTCAGTAAAAATCGCTCCGCCATCTCCATAACATCCTAAGGGTTTTGCCGGAAAGAAGGATGTTGCGGCCGCATTGCCGAAACTACAGGCCTTTTGATTCTGAAAAGTTCCTCCAAAACCTTGCGCTCCATCCTCAATTACAATTAATTCGAATTCCTGCGCAATCTGTGAAATCATATCATATTCTGCAGGCAATCCAAATAGATCAACCGGGATAATGGCTCTGGGTTTTAACTTACCTTCATTTAGTACGGAGCGGATCGCTGTTTTAAGTTTGACCGGATCAATATTGAACGTATCCTCTCTCACGTCCACAAAGACCGGAGTTGCCCCAGCCAAGGCTATCACTTCGGCAGAAGCATAAAATGTAAAGGCCGGAACAAAAACTGCGTCTCCTCTTCCAATCCCATATGCCATCAGCGGAATCAGCAATGCATCCGTACCGCTTGAGCATGCAATACATTCTTTTACTCCGGTATACTCTGCAAGTTTACTCTCCAGCACATTGACTTCTTCACCCATGATAAAACTGGCATTTTTCAAAATGTTATCAAATCTTCCTTTCAGGTTGTCTTCGATAAGGCTGTATTGCTTCTTAAGATCAATAAATTGCATATTTTTTCCTCGCTTATATCTGTATGATTGTTGACGGCATCAACCGTTTCTTTTAAATATTTGTTTGATTAAATTTATTTCCTCTATTTTAAACACTCTTAATAACAGTAAATATACAATTGCAGCAAAAATAACTGTCAGTGCCAACTGCAGCATTCTAGCTACAATGATATGCTTCAGCGGCATAATCACCATATAGTACAGCAGCATTGACATCCCAACCGATAAGATGGAGGATAAACCGATTATAGATAGTTTTCTCCTGGATTTTATTAAATTAATATGCGGATATTTTTGCTTCAATCCGTTATATAAAAGCAGAGCATTAATATATGACGCAATGCTTGTGGCCAACGCCAATCCGTTGTGTGCCATGGGTTTAATCAATATGAGATTCAACGCTATATTGATTATAACACTAATTACCCCATGAATGATAGGGGTCTTCATATCACGAATCGAGTAATAAATGTGAGTCAGGAATGCGATCAAGGTAATCGCCGTTAATCCTATTGCATAATAGAAAAAAGCGGAAGACGTTTTCATCGTTGCGGCAGAATCGAACGCTCCGCGCTCATAAACAATTTGAACAACCTGATTGCTATATACCATAGCGCCTAATGTTAATGGTATAGAAATAATAAATACTACGGAAATTGCCCTTCCCAATACATCATTAAACACATCATATTCCTGCAGTGAGTTTGCTTTTGATATCTTCGGATAAATTATCGTTATCAGAATTGTTGTAGTCAGGCTTGTTGCCAATGTTACAAGAAGCATTGCATAGTTTAAAGCGGATACGCTTCCTTCAGGTAATCCTGATGCCAGAGCTTTGTCCACAAAAGTATTGATTTGTACGACACTGCTTCCGATAAATACAGGTACTGCCAGAAAAATGATCTCTTTTGCCGATTCATTTATTCTGAAGTTGGGAGTAAATTTATATCCATTTTTATTCGTTATTATAGCAGTAATTATAAAATTAGCTGCCGTTCCCAGAAGAATTCCCAAAGCTAAATAATAATGAGTCGTGTACCCGCTGATTATTATAACAGCTATAATACTGAGGTTTTGAAGAAAGCCTGCCGCGATTTGCGGCAGAAAAATTCCTTTATACTGTAAATACGCTCCAAGCACTCCGGTGGCAGAGGTAAAAATAATATAACAAAATGTAAATTTTAAATAAAAGGCAGTTAAAGACGCTATTTCTCCCTGAAATCCTCTTGCAAAGATCGATACGAGCGAATCAGAAAAGACGATCCCTATTATGCATGACAGAATTGAAACGAAATAAAGAGTTGTCAAGATTTGATTCGTAAATATTCTGCCCTCTTTTTCTCCTTCCTGCTCTTTGATTCTGGAATAAACAGGAATATAAGAGGTTGTAACCGCACCGAGTATTCCGCTGAATATAATTCCGGTTATCGTTATTGACATAACATATGCATCCGTAATATAGCTTGTACCATAAAAAGCAGCTAAAATCATCTCCCGGATAAAACCCAATATTTTAGATATTAGTGTGAGTACAGCCATTAAGAAAGCAGTTTGTACAACAGTCCTCATTAACATTCCCCTATTCAAGTATATTTATATATTTGCAATGCGTTAAATGCAGTTCATTTTTCTGACGTTCCATTTTTTCTTCATCCCAGTAAAGGATAACCGCATTTTTCACAGTATTATCCAGCAAGGTTATATTTCTTAAAGCAAGTCTTATAATACTCATTATTTCATCATTATCTCCGCAAATCAAGATTTGTTCCCCTCCCGCTTTATACTGATCTGTAATTTTCTTTACCTTGTCTGTAAGCGATAAAATAGCTTCATATGATATTCTTATATATTGTAAAGTCAATGCCGCTTTTTCTGTAAATCCCTTTGGTGTGAGGTTATATTTTATTGATTTTGCAGTCTGCCCTTCAATTTTTATCAAGCCTTTTTTTACACATTTTTTTATAAGAAAATTAACCTGACCCAAAGATATTCCCATCTGTTCTGAGATTTTTCTCTGGGATACTTCGGGGTTTTCTGCAACGATTTTTAAAATATCCAGTTCATCACTCATGACCATTCTCCTAAAAAACATCTTGAGCCTGTGTCCCAGCAGTATCGTTCATTTATTGAACGATACTATCATATGTTATTGTTTGGCTATTGTCAATGAATATGAATGAAAATGCAGGTGAAAACACAAGTTTTCTTATCAAATCAGTCTATATATGGTATAATAATTATGATTATTTATTTTGAAAGGGTTTCATTATGGTAAAAAAGTATTCATCTATTGACAAGGCTGCCTCTGCGGATAAGCAACCGGCAGAAACAGCGGAACCTTCATCGCTTTTGGGTTGGTATGGAATTATTATAACGGCCGTATTTATTTTTATTCTTTCACTGGCCGGCAGCATGGACAATATCGTTGAAAAATGGATGGGGCTTATCTCTGCTGTCATATTGCTTTTTATATTGCTCCTATCAAAAAAAGACTCTGTCTTTAAAGACTATATTACGCCGTTGTTTTATTCTTTTGCCGCATATATCATATGGGGCGGCATATCTACTTTCTATGCGGCTTCCGGCAAGTTTGCCGTCTTTGAATTTTCAAAACTGCTCGTTGCATTGTGTGTATATGTCACGGTCCTGTTCTTTATAAGCCCCGATCAATCGGGTTTCAGAAGAGTATCATTTATTCTGGCGTCAACCGGCTGCTTTTTCGGGATCATATCTGTGGATGCCGCATCGTTTGGCATGCTTTCAAAGATTTTTAAATCAATTTTTGGATTATTTACCGGCAATTTTTTATATAATGGAGCTTTCGAACAAGGCATACGAATAACGGGCATTTTCGGAAATCCTAATACCTATGCGGGATTTATGGCTCTGGCGGTCATTCTATCCTTATACCTTCTCGTAAATGCATCCGAAAGGAAGGATGCCATTGTTGCATCCTGTCTGCTGGCAATCAACGCACTTTCCTATTTGCTGGCCTTCAGTATGGGCTCTTTATTCATGTTTTTCATAGCATGTCTGGTTATGCTGGGGGTTACAGAAAAAGGAAGCAGGATATCTTTGTTCCTTCTGATGGCGGAAACTGCCATCCTTACATTTATCTTTGCCTTTGTCTCTATGATTGGTCTCGGAAAATCCGGAATCGTCAGTTTAACTCCGCTGTTGGCTCTGGCTTTAAATGCATTGTTCCTGTATCACCTGGACAAAAGATTGCGCCCGGCTTTGAGTAAAACTATGAATGAAAATATTAAGCTTTTGTACCGTAGCGCCATTATAGCTGTCATTATTATTGCGGGCTATACAACGGCTGCGTTTCTGCTTTCAACCGAAATGTCCCTGCAACAAAATGAGAATGTTTCAAGAGCAATATATGTGCCGGGCGGTGAATATACCCTGATCGTGGAAAGTACTTCGCCGGTGAACCTCAATATTGAAACGCAAAACGAATATGATCTGATGAGGCATACTTCAACATTGCTCTACACAGGAACCAATGAACAACCAATATCTTTTACTGTACCTGAGGATTCAGAGATAGTTCAAATTACATTTATTGCTGCGGGAGGAGCTTCTGAAATTGTTGAGGCGGAATATACCGGCGTTGAAAATGGCAAGGTTCATCTGAATTATCCGCTATTGCCCGGGATCGCAGCCAACCGTGTTCAAAATCTATTCGCTAATGAAAACGTAGCTCAGCGTGGAATCTTCTTTGAAGACGGAATAAAACTATTTTCCAAATCACCCGTTATCGGCAGAGGGCTTGGCGGATTTGAAAACGGTATTTATTCGGTTCAAGATTTTCATTATGAAACCAAATACGCCCACAACCATTACATTCAGGTTTTAAGCGATTTAGGGATTATTGGGTTTATACTTTTTATCTCTATGCTTATTTTTTCGGTCGCCGCACTGTTTAATTCAAGAAGAAAATCCCGCTCGCTCTATTCTGTGCCTGTACTAGCCGCTTGTATCGTACAGATTTTTGGGCAGGCCTTAACCGACGCCACTTTATCAACCGGGGTCTTTCTTGGATTTTCGTCAGCGATATTCGCATTGATTACCATTTTCTGTTCCGAACCCTTTAAAATGAAAGAGTCATTCAATAAGAACCGCTTGCGGATCGCGGAAAAGGCGGTCCTTGCCGTTTTTACCGGAATATTTATTCTGCTTTTTTCCGGCAATCTTTATGCCCAGGCTCATGCCAAAGCCGGTGTAAAGGATTTTGCCGCTATAGAGCGTTTGATATTTATTGACCGCTTTGAATACAACGATTACAAGCTTTCTTATATCATAAATGCACCTCAAACAGAAGATGAGACGGTGCTTGCCAAAGCAAGCATCTATGCGGATGATCTCTTGAAGGTTGAATCCAACAGTCTGGCGCCTTACATCACGGATTACAAATTTAAAACCTATCATGACAGCGAGGCTATTGACGCTGCAAAATCCGGAATTTTCAATAACAGATCAAATCCTGATATATGGATTCAGATATTCAATATTTTAGAAGAACACATAGACCCTGTAGGGCCGAACGTCAACGATGCTGCAGAAAGGCTGCAACGCCCTGAATATTACATTAAAAGCGTTCTCGATATATACAATATGCTTCTGCAGAGGAATAAAGGCTCGCTGGATGATATTGTACTGACTCCATATAACAATGCCTTTATCGGAAAATGCCTGGAAATTGAGGATACCGATCTTTACAGCATTGATGGGGTATTCACAGCAATCATGACAGATGCGTTTGACAGTTTGTGCGCTGTAGACGCAAACCATGACGGCTTGCCGGACAGCATGGATGTGTTATCAGGAAGCGCTCATGGAACCGAATACGGTGCAATTTCTGTTTCAGACAACACAGTTTTGGATTTCAATTTATATCATAAGCTGCGTGGTAAATACACTTTTAAAATAAAAACGGAAACTCCTCAGGGGATCAGGATTGCATACAATGATCAGGAGCAAAATGTGATATATACTGAAGATGAAGCTTATATCGTACTTGACCTTCAAGACAATTCGGAACAGGTTCTGACCAAGTTTACCGTAACACTGCCTGCCGCTGCTGAACTTGAGGAGATTACCTTTATCACAAAGCTGAAATAAGAATATCATATAGTCAATTTATATTTATAAGGGGGTATACCAAATGCTTAAAGGTTTAAAAAGAGTTTTTTCCGTATTCCTGGCTGTTGCGATAGTTTTCTGTTTCATGCCGTCAAACGCCTTTGCGGCGACGGATAACGCAGATGACATCAAATACTCGATGGATTCGGATGAAACGCTTGATTTTGATGAAGAAGATTTTAACGATGAATGCGAAGACGTTACAGGGGAAGTATTGGATTATGTGAAATTTGATCTTCCGGACAAAGATGAGGGGATTCTATACTATAGTTATGATGAGGACGACAATGATTATACAAAGGTCAGCTCATCCAAAAAGTATTACTATGAGGACCGCTCACCTTATATCTCCCGAGTTACTTTCGTTCCCGATGAAGATTATTCCGGTACTTTAACCATCAAATATACCGGTTATGATATAGACGGTGACGATTGTTCCGGGAAGATTAAAATTACAGTAAAAAACAAAGGCTCCTCAGGCACCATAACTTATAAAATCGATTATGACAAGGATTATATAACATTTGAGGAGGATGATTTTTTTGATGCCTGTGAGAAAATTCAAGGAGAGGATCTCGATTATGTGAAGTTCACGCTCCCTGATGATGATGACGGCATACTTTATTATAATTACGATGAGGATGGTGATGATAATATAGAAGTCGGTTCATCTAAAAAATATTACTATGAGGATCGTTCGCCCTATATTTCCAAAGTAACATTTGTTCCTGATGTTAATTTTTCAGGTACCGTAACGATTAAATACACGGGATATGATGTGGAAGGTGATAGCTATTCCGGGAGAATAAAAATAACCGTTGATGAAGATGATGATGCTTCAAAAGAAGATACAATTACTTACAAAATTAAAGGCAGCAGTAATGTCGTTAATTTCGATGAAAAAGATTTTAATGATGTCTGTAAAGAATTGAATGATAAAGGACTCGATTATGTTAGCTTTACTGCTCCTTCGGCTTCAAAAGGAACTTTATATTATAAGTACAAAAACGGTGAGTATTCATCGGTCGTCAATTCCTCAAAGAAATACTATTACGACAGCTCTCCGTATATATCCGATGTGACTTTTGTGCCGAGTAACAGTTTTAAGGGTTCCTGCGAAATCAAGTTTAAGGGATATGATGTGAAAGGTAAATCCTTTTCCGGATATGTCATAATCTCAAAAGACAGCAGCGACCTCAGCGCAGATATAATAAATTATACAGGTAAAATAAATGCTGCGGCCTACATGAAGGATAGTGATTTTAATAATGTCTGCAAGAAGCTTATGGGCAGCCAGCTAAATTATGTTACATTTACACTGCCGTCATCATCATTTGGAACTTTGTATTACGGTTATAACTCAAGTGGGAATTATACGTCCAAGATCAAAGCTTCCACAAAATATTATTACGATGGATCGCCATATCTTTTAAATGTGGCTTTTGTCCCTGCAAATAATGTTTCAGGCACCGTTACAATCGACTATACCGGATATGATGTGAACGGACTGTCTTATTCCGGAAAGATACAAATACAACTTTCTTCCGCCGGAACCACTACACCGACGCAGCCCGGCACGCTGGTATCGTCAAAATATTTTAAGGATGTGGACACATCTTATTCATGGGCGGTCCCTTACATAGACAGCCTCTATGAGGCGGGAATCATTGCGGGAACCACCAGCAGCAATGATAAAAAGCTTTATGAGCCTGCTTCCCGTGTTAAACGCGGAGATTTTATGTTAATTCTTTACAGGGCACTGAACTTCAAGACAAGCTCTACTACGACCAGCTTTGCAGATGTTCCCGCCAACAGCTATTATTACACCGCTGTGCAAACGGCCAAAGCTCTTGGAATAGCGCAGGGCACAAATAATAAGTTTAAGCCGGAGAGTTATATCACCAGAGAAGATGCTATGGTACTGGCTTTGAGAGCTATGAACATCACCAGCACGACTATTCCTTCCGGAGAAATAAGCAGCCTGACCGGCTATGCAGACTATTTAGCGATATCTGATTACTCTAAAAGTGCAGTGGCGGCCTTGGTAAAGGCGAAGATCATTACTGGCAGCGATGATAACAAGCTTTATCCGCAGGGTAATCTTACACGTGCACAAATATCCGCTATTATTTACAGGCTAAAGAATATGTAATCATATAACGTAACGGACGAACCCCTGACCAAACGATTGCCGGGGACCGGATCAAACGGTAGGCAGAAGAAAGATGAGCACTTCAACTTTGAAAGGTTGTGGTGCTCGTTTTTATTGTCTTGTGATTTCATCGAACTCCTGTAACTTGCGTTTCAATTCCGCCGACTTTGGTGCAATCAATTCCAATAATTCTCTGTCTGATATTTCCATTTCCCCCTTCTCAAGCGTCAAATCCAATGTGCGTTTAAATGAAGCAAAGGATATGCCCACTGCCTATGATATTAAATTGTGTTTATAATTAAAGTGCGTAATTTTAGTGTTTTCAATATATTTATCATTTTTCAATTATTTTACATATGTCTTTAATAATGAAGGACAGATTGCTCTGTCCTTCATAAGGTTTATACATATTTTGTTTTAAGTGTGTTTGAGATTAGTCTTCGATGTAGATTACTACGGATGCATCGCCATTGGCGTCTTCACCCTTTGTATCATACAGGCTTACAGTGTAACCCTTTCTCAGTTTGGAAATACTGGATTCAGAGTATCTCTTGTCGCCTCCATTCGGATCATACTTGTAAACAACTGCGTCATCATCAATGCTATACTTGTTAATGCCGATTGTGACTACCGTTCTGTCGGAATTGAGATCAGTGATCACTCCTGAAGTATTAGCGCCAAGGATATTTCCGCTTACTCCGTCTGTGGTCTTGGTCTTCGGCGTTACGGCGTTCTCCAAACTAATAATATCTGTGATAACGTCGTTTACATCAACCTTGATCTTGTAGACTCCAAATTTTCTTACTTTGTTATTAAATGCAGAGTCATCGTCATCTGTCTTCTTTGTGAATGCGGTTCCATCAATGAATCCGGTGAATTTATAAATGGTATCGTCGCCATCCTTCAAAGAGGATCTTGCATTGAATACACCGTATACAGCATCTTCGTCAGCATCTACGTTTGATACATCGACAAACAGGGCTGCGACTTTGCCGTCCTTATTATAAATCACGGAAGCCGGGCTTGTAGCACTGGAAAGATTGACGTTCTTCGAGACTTCGCTTACCTTTGCAACATCATAGGTATCGATCGCTTTCGGATCATTCTTGTAGGTGAATACTACTGCGTTGGAAGCAAGGTCCTTGGATGCGCTGCCCACGTAAACGACCTTCGCGCCCAATTTGACTGTGGCATTTGTGGCCGTGCGGACATCAAGAGACTTGATGTCTCCATTGCTGTCAAGGCTGTATCCGACCAGGGCACCGGTAGTGACCGCGCTGGCTGTAGCAGCCGTACTTGTAGTTGTGATCCAATCAATTTTAGCCTTTTTCTTAGCTAAAGTGAATGTCTTTTCACTGTCGTTGGAGAGGTAGAGTCTGACTTTCGCGCTGTTAAGGGTTTCGTTGACAGTTTCAATGTCGGTACCCTGAACTACGCCATAAGTGTTGGTTGCGCCTGAGGTTCCGTCGAAGTCAAATATCTTTCCGGAATAATCCAGATAGAAGATACCATCATCATCGATCTCAAAGTCGCCGACAACTTTAGCATTAACTACCTCGGGGAGCTTATAGCTCTTTTCGCCGACCGTGACAGTTTTGCTGTCTTCGTCGATTTCTTCAACCGTACCTTCAACTGTCTCTGTTCCTACTGCTACCTTTCTGATATCGCTGCCGTCAGTGTAAACGTAAACTACATCATCTTTAGCAATATCCTTAAGAGCAGATACGCCTACCAGCTGGAATGACTTCATATCAATGTCGCCGTCATCGGTTTCGGCGAAATCATTGCCAAGCAGTTCCTTATCATCAATGTCTTCCTGTACGTTGGCGTCAGCCAGATCAGCATCGTCAGCGCTCCAGCAAACTACGGAATAAACATCGTTAAGTCTCTTTCCGGATACATCGGCATTGATGATTACGGTAGAACCATCGTTATAGTCTGCCGCTGCCTGGTTAACGTTAGCCGCAGTAAGCTTGATGCCTGAATATGTCGCGTTATCAATGACTCCTGTATTTGCAAATACGGCAGTATCCGTTGTAAGGCTGGATGTGGCTGCAAATTCATACTTGGTGTCGCCGACCTTGAACTTGCCGTCTTCAACCTTTCCTGTCAGGGCAGTTGAGTCCACTGTGAAGGCAACCAGGTCGCCGTCTTTGTTTTTATAAGCGGTACCGAAAGAGCCAATCTTGCCGGTGATGTTGATCAGAGAATTGTCATAGTCATATTTAACACCCAAGATTACATCTTTATCCTCTGTAGCGCCTAAGTTGGTGTTGAGAAGATTTGCTTCAACAGAATTCTTGTTGTCTTTCCAAAGGAAATCAGTTGCTCCGTCAGTGTTTACTGCAACCTTCTGAACGGTCAGCAGGTTGTAGATGATCTGAGCAGCACTTGCTTTGTTGACTTCAGTAGTTTTAGCAACATCGTCATACAAGCTTTCATTCTGAGCAATGGATACATAGTTTGCAGGCCATACGCCAACAAGCAATGCAGAGTTGTTTGTGTAACCGATAGCTCTAAGGGCCATGGTCATAGCTTCGTTTACGCTGATTGTTCTTCCCGGCATTGCATTTCCTTGACCATCACCAATCATGATGCCTTTGGACTGGCAAAATGCAAGGTAAGAAACAGCCCAGTTATATCCTTCAATGTCTTTGAAGCTTGTGGTTGTATAACCTGCAAGCGCACTTTCAGGAATAGCAAGAGCCCTTGTAATCAGCGCAGCAAATTCTGCTCTGTTTACAGCTTTTTCTGGTAAGTAAGTTCCATTGGGATTACCGGTTATAATGTCAAGATCATAAGCTACCTGGATAGCGTCTTCGTTGGCATTTCCGGCTACGTCTGAAAGACCTGATGCTGAATCAGCAGCGAATGCCATTGAGAAGCTACCAAGTACCAGTGACAAAACCAGTACAAATGATAATACTTTTCTCATTCAAAAATTCCTCCTTTTAAGGTATTTTTCTCCGAAGGGGAGTTTTTTTTAGTTTTTTTGCTCAAATTATCCTCCCCTTCTGAAGATAATTTGACATTTTCTATAGAAACGCAGTCGTGCATCAACCGCATATTCTATCACAATGAATTATACCTTTTGCCCATAAGGCAGTCAACAACTACTTTCAAATGTAACCAAAATGTAATACATCCAAAACAAGAAATTTTCAATGATTCCGGATGGCGCCCAGGGGTTGTTCTTCAAGGTTCATTTCCATTATATCGGTCTGAAATTAATATGTCCATTACAGACATATTACAGGTCTGTTAACATTCAACGTAATTATCTGCAAAAACTCCCATGAATACTGGTGTCTGATCATTTTGAAGCTTCCGGAGTGTATTTTTTCTCCAGCTTTGAAGCGATGAAGAAGTTCAGCAGAGAAATAAACAATGCACCGATAAATACAAATTTGTATCCGTCCGTACCGTTTGCATACCATACATAGCCTGCCAAAACAGGGATAATCATGGATACAATATGATCCATGCTCAAACCCATGGACAGGGTTCTTGCTACCTCGGAAGGATCCTTGGAAATTCTTTTGGCATAAGTGGCACGAGCCATCGAAGCCGACTCCATCAGCTTATCGATCACATAACAAAAGCCTACTATAATAAGTGCTGTGGAAAAGGAAAACCACGATTTTGCAAAGATAAATCCGATACATGCAACAAACATGACGATCGCTTCCAGCTGCATGGCACAGCGCTCGCCTTTTTTGTCTATCAGACTGCCAAACCAAGGTTTAAAGAAAATATTGATTACGCATACGATAAAAAAAAGCAATGTGATCGTAGTTACCGGCTGCTGAAAAATATCGATGATAAGCCAGGGGACAAAGGTAAGTGTGATCTGCTTTCTGGCTCCGTTTATAATTGACATTATATAATAAAGATAGTATTCCTTTCGGAAAACAAACCGTTTCTTTCCGGCGACTTTCGTTCCGTCGCTCTTCATAAACAGAAACAGGATTCCCGCCAGAATCATTGCAAATGATGCAAAAACAAAAACTACCTGATATGAAACATTAAAAAATCGGTACAGAAGAAAAAGCACGGCGCTGGCAACGATGATGGAAAGGCTTCCAAGTCCTTGAATTTGTCCCAGCCTTTGTCCGAAGTTCTGACCATGGGCAAAGCTCATGGTTATGCTGTTGTTCATGGGAACGTAAAGGTGTTGACCTGTACTGAAAACAACCAGAAATATCAATATGAGGGAGAATTGATTCGGCACAAGACCAAAAAACATCAGCCCAATCCCGCCGATTATATTAGCAAAAGCGGCGATCCTTATATCTCCAAGGCTGTTAAGCATGCCTATAATAACCACAGTCAAAAGCCCCGGCAGCTCTCGGGGAGTCTCAAGCATTGACCGCTGCATAACCGTAAAATTAAGTTCCTCATATAATCGGTTCGCAAGTGAAGTATTTTCCACGGCAGCTACGATCCCCATAAGGACGCTGATAATCAGAAATATTAAAAAATCTGTAGTTATTTCATATTTTCCTATTTTTACCTTGTTCAAGACCTGTGCACCTTCTTTTCCATTTGGCATAATATTGACTAATCATACCATATCGAAAGGCAACTGTCAGTACAGTTGCCCTTCGGAATTTTTCGTTTGTTTTTCTTATGTTACTGTTTACATGCAGAGTAAATTTTGACGGAGGCATTGGCTGCGGTTGAAACCGGCTGTTGCCCCGTTATTTTACCTGCACAACGACAATATCACCGGACATTTCGTCATTCTCTGTTATATCATAGATTCTGATTTTGTTGCCGCTTTTTATGTTTGATTGTTTTCCAGCCCTATACTTCGTATGATCACTACCATCCATACTATCCATGATATAAACAGTGGCATTATCCTTGATCTCATAAAGATCGCCGTTTTTTAATCTAACTGCATTGTTTTTATAGCTTTCTATTTCAACAAAAGCTGCTCCTGATATCTCGTCAAATACCGCTCCCCTGTGGCTTTCCGTTGATTTATAAATGGACCGGATCTCTCCGTCAGCCAAGTATAATTCATAAATGGTTCCGTCCAGATAGGAGTCGGACCCGGTCTTTGGCGGTATCCCTGTCAATCCGCTTTCTCCGAGCCATTTGACTTCATTTCCGGCTGCCAGTGTTATAAGTCCGGTAACTGTGTCTCCTTTTGCGTTTTTAGCGGAGTAGGTGCCGTTGATCACAACATATGCCCTGCCTGTAAATCCCACGTCCTTTGGAATGACCATAGATACGATTTCATTGTTTTCCATCTTATAGAATGCCGGTGTTTCGGTATTTTTATATTTATTTACCGTGTCAAGACGATAGTCCGCCGTTTTTTTCGAGAAGGTCATGGTACTCTTATAATCTTTCTCCATTCCATAGGTGTATATCGTTACATCGTCTGCAAGGGTCTTGCCCTTAAATGCCGTCATCGTCGAATTGAAGCTTCCCTTTTCAAATGTCATGGATGATGTGTCCGGGACTCCCTCAGGAGTTTCCGGCATGGGTTCCTGCTCCTCCGGCTGAGGATTTTCCTTTTCAATCAGCTCCAATGCGTTATAAGCAAACTGTGCCGCCATCCATTTTACTGCATATTCGGGCAATGGCGCCGGTATAAGATCATAAAGCTCTAATTCTGCAGCCTTGCCGGTATAATTTAACGGCCAGGTCCCCCCCAGTGCTTCATCGGTATAGCCCGCAGCTCTGAGCACCATGGTGATCATTTCATTCATTGTTACATTGTTTCCCGGCTTGAAGGTTCCATCCGGGTATCCCTTTGTTACGCCGTGTTTCACTGCATAGCTTATGTAGCCTTCCGCCCATCCGTAGCCGGACATATCGGCAAATCTGCTTTTGACCGCAGCCTGTGTCGCTGTGCCAACTACCTCGGCGGAAGGTGCTCCCATAGCCTTTACGATGATGGTGCAGGCTTGCGCCCTTGTCAGATTCGAATCTGGATGGAAGTTTCCGTCTGTGTCTCCGGTAATAACCCCTTTGTCAATCAGTTCAGAAACTGCTTCCTCATACATCATACCTTCCACATCCTTCGGCACTGCTGCAAATATGCCTGTGGTTGAGAGCAGCAATATCAAAGTAATAGCAATTGTTTTAAAGATCATATTTTTCATTTGAGATTCCCCCTAATATCCTATTTTTATGCCTTTAATTTCTAATGTTTTCAACTGATAAAAATAACGTTGATCGTCTTAAAGGTTTTGGTTCGGCTAGTTTTTCGGTATGAACCGGTATATCAGTTTTGCGGCATCGCCTCTTGGCGCCGGAGCATTCCAATCTGTAACGGTCACATCGCCCAGGTAGTTATAAAGCGTTACATATTGGATGTAATTATCGGGCCAGACGCCGCTGCTTTCCACTTCGGATGCTGCGCCTTGATTCATTCTGACCAAAAGCGTAATGAGCTGCACATATGTGATATTTTCACCGGGTGCATATGTGGTGCTGCTTGTGCCCTTTACTATTCCGGCATCAACTAAAGCGTTGATGTGTCCTTTTGCCCAGTTATAGCTCTCTAAATCGGTAAATTTGTTTTTTTCCGCCATTGTATCAAGGTTATTGGTGCGGTTTGTGGCCTTTGCGATGGCAACTGCTATCTGCGCCCTGTTGATCGGATCGTTGGGTCTGAAGGTTCCGTCTTCAAATCCTGTCAAAATCTTTTTATCCATCAGAAATTTTACCGCTGCAAAATACTGAGTATTCATCACATCGGACGGATATCCGGATTGTGAATCCTGCTGATAATAGTCAACACCGGCAAAGACTGTTCCGGCAGCAGACGCAATAATCAGTATGATTGTCAGAATAAATACCATGCTTTTTTTTGTTTTCTTCATATTCATATACGAATTACCTCCTATCGTTGAAATAGTACCCATAATTTATATACATAATTATATCAAAGCTTTTTCCTAAATCCATTACAAGCATATTACAATTCGCTGCGCATGACATTTTTACTGCCGGCACCGAAACTGATATCTTGTAGAGTTACTTCCAGATTTTCTCATCCTTCATCCTTATTGTTGAGAAGGTCGATCGGCATATAGAATCGCTTTATATTGCGCTGAAGTTTTTCCGGTGGTACTATATACCTATGAATAAAACTCTGTTATTTACAGCGCCCGGCGTTTCAGGATTCCCAAAATAATGTGAGGATTTTATGAGAAACCGTTTAGTAAACTATGACTTGCTTCGGATTGCGGCAGCGTACCTGATTGTGCTGCTGCATCTTTCCGTTCCTTATGTTTGTCAGGCGCCCGAATCCTTTCAGGCATATGTACAATGGGAGTACGCTATTGCACTTTCCGCTTTTTCGAGAATTGGAGTTCCTGTCTTTATTATGCTCAGCGGTTTGTTTTTGCTGCACCCCCGCAAAGAACTTCCAATCTATGCGATCTTTACAAAATACCTGCCCAAAATAGTATTTATATTTATCGTCTGGTCTTTCTTTTACGCTTTTGCCGAACAAGATTTTTACCGTCAGCTTTGGGCATCCGGCTTTGATTTCCGATACTGCTGGGAACAGATCGATTCATCCTTTTTTTGGGGATCGGTCTGGCGGGGGTACTACCATATGTGGTATCTCTACATGCTCGCAGGACTTTATTTGATCACCCCTTTCGTCCGTATTCTCGCAAACCATGCTACAAACCAACAATTATGCTATTTTCTGAGTTTATGCATAGGAATCACCTTTATTACGAAGTTTAACGACGATCTGTGGAAGCTTGCGCCTCTATCCGAAATTTTAAACGCGCTTTCTCTTGCTTTTGTGTTGGGTTATGTTGGTTACTTCCTTGCGGGCTACTTTTTGGATAAGCGTTTTTCAATGCCCTCCTATTCTGACACAGAAGAGATGGTCTCACCCCTGAACAATACGCCGGATTGGAAAGTACACTTGTATAGACCGTTCATCAAGCTTAGAGAGGGCTTATATTATCTCGACAAAGGGGCCATTTTTATTTATTTATTAGGGGCAGTTGCTTTTATCTTTTTGGTTTCCCGGACTATTCAGCTTAACCCGATGTTTGGCTTCCGTACTCCTGAATTGATTTTGTTCAGCAACTATTCGCCCACTGTATTTTTGATGAGCTTTGCGGTTTTTACGTTCACAGCAAAATTCAAGAACATTTCATTTCCAAGCATGATACGAAATCTGGCAAATAAGCTCTCAAAACATATGCTTTTCGTTTATATGATCCATCCTTTTATCATTACCGAAATGCGCAAGACCGTTTTTTTGTCGGGTTCAACATTTGCTTTTTCGCTTCTTTTTGATGCGCTTGTTGTTTTTCTAATCAGCCTTGGTATCAGTATCGTGCTGCGGCAGCCTTATCAGGCAGCCTGCCTGTTAAAAAAAGCGACCAAGAGGAATGCGGTCAAAAATAAGCCGCCGGAGTCAAGCTGACGGTCTTTGTCCCGATGACACGTTTCCCCAACTTCTTGACTATTTCCTCTTTATTTTGTTATGAATTTTCCGATATAATCATTATGGGTGGATTTAACAAGCACATTTAACTAACGGGTTTATTCAACAGGCGTATGGAGCCGACGTATTGGAGTATCCATATAGATGTAACGCAAGGACAAGAGCGCAGTCAGCGTTTAAATTTCGCTGCTTCAGGTGCACTTTGTAAAAGGAGGGTAATATGGGTTTAAAAAAAAGAATAGGCTGTGGGATATTAGCGATTGCCTTATCGCTGCCGCTTACATTTCCGGTCGATTCTTATGCCGGTTATTTCTCCGATATCAAGGGTCACTGGGCGGAGTTTCATATCAGAAAGGTATATAGTGAAAAAATCATATCGGGTTACCCGGACGGTCGTTTTTGGCCGGACAAAGCTGTAACGCGTGCTGAATTTGCGGCCATGGTCAATAAAACCTTTGCGCTTGACAGGATCGAAAGATATAACTCTATCAATTTCAAAGATGTAAATTATGCCTCATGGTATTATAACGCGGTTTCTACTGCTGTCGCCGTGGGCTATGCGGGAGGATATAACGATGATACCTTCAAGCCTGATAGTCCCATAAGCAGACAGGAAGCCATGGTAATGCTTTCCCGTCTGCTCCCTTCCGTGAAAAAAAGCGGTAATCTGAAAATCTTTTCCGATTACCGGTCAATTGCAAGCTGGGCAACGGAAGCAATGGCAAAGATGAACGGAAAGGGATATATCGGCGCTTACAGTGACAAGTTGCTTCATCCGGCCGATGCGCTGACCAGAGCGCAAACCGCAAAAATCCTGAGCGGAATTCTGGACAATGAAGACATCATAACCCGCAGAATAATAATAGCTGACGATAAAGCGGAGTTTGCCAATAAAGTTTATGTCAATAACGTAATCATCGACGAGGGTCTTGAAGACGGCAGTGTCACGATAGATAACTGTATTATATTGGGAACTCTAAAAATTGAAGGCGGCGGCGAGAAGACAGTCACGCTAAATAATACCAGAGTGGTCAGCGCCATTGTGGACAGAGATGATGGCAAAGTCAGAGTTGTGACTAAGGGGGACACCATCGTTTCTAAGCTTGAAGCTTTCAAATCATGTTATTTGCAGGCTTCCAGCAAAAGCGGCTATGGATTCCCTGATATTACAGTGAACAAAATGGCTGATGTGACCTTAAAGGGGACTTTTCCGAAGGTAAGTATCGAAGGCTCAAGAGCAAATATCACTTTGGAATCTGGAAAAATAACCAATCTGTCTGTAACCGGGGCGGGAAAATATTCTGACATTACCCTGTCAGGCAAGGCTGAAATCAGCGAGGCTACAGTGAATGCCGAATCCTATTTTCATGGAAGCGGCACTATAGGATATATGACCGTCAATGCAGGTAATGTGACCTATGAAACCAAACCGAATAAAATGCTTGTGGGGTTAAATTACGACAAGCCTGAAGCCGAAGGAAAAGAAGAGATTTCCGTCTCCTTTAAGCCAAAGCATAAAGAGGATGATGTTGATGTAGATACAACGATAACGATAACCTTCAACTCTTCGATGACAATGGCCGACGGCGATGAAATCCGGGATTCTGATATCAGTTCTATTATAAGCCTTAGGAAAGGCTCTGATAGCGGCGAAAAGGTCCTCTTTAAAGGAAAAATCAACAGCGCAAAGAAAATAATCACCATTACTCCGAACGCCAAGCTTAGCGGCAGCATGAGATATTATGTCATTCTGGAGGATAAAGTATTAAAGAATGCAGGCGGAAATAAAAATGACGATAAATCCATCTATTTCTTTACGGAAGAAACGGATGAGGATGAGAATACGAATCCAACCACCCCTGCAATCACAACGCCCGTTATCGCCAATTTGACATTGACGCCTGCAAATAATTCTATAACTATGACCTGCACGCCTAATATGGCAGGAACAATCTATGCTCTGGTCACTACAAGCGCATCCGCGCCTTCCGAAGCACAGATCATTGCCGGTCAAAGCACTGCCGCAGCGGCAAATACCGCAAGCTCCCTGACCGTAACAGGACTGAACCCCAATACAAGGTATTATATTTATACCTTGTTGCGCAGTACGGCAAATGTAAATTCAGCGGTCGTATCAAGTAACACTGCCACTACAATGCCCTATGCTGTGCTGCAAAGCCTAACGGTATCGGCTCCCGGCGGAACCAATTTGTTAAGCGGCTTTCAGCCTGCCACAAAGAGCTACACGATAACAATGCCGACCGGTACTACGTCCGCCGCGATTACTGCATCAGCCGACACAACCGCCAATCCCAATGCTGTGATAACAATAAACGGTACGGCATCAGACCTGGTCGGTGATATCCCTCTTAATGCAGCCTCTGATACAGTGATTAGGGTCAGAATATCCGCGGACAACCGAAATCCGTCCGAATATGTAATAACCGTCCGATAAAGATACCGGAGATAAGCAGATTTATTATTTTTGTTTTTTCCTATGTTCTCCGTCACAAAACGGCGGGTTTTTTGTCAGCCCGCAGCGGCACAACACCATGCTGTCAGCTTCGCGGAGAATAGTTCCGTCCGTACCCAGTAATGTGGCAGGACCTTTAACCAGTAACGGGCCATCCTTTACCGCTCGGATTTTAACAGGAGCCGCTTCTTTTGAAGCCTTGTGTCCGATACTTCCCGGTCCCTTGGCAAGCTCCGGATCTACCTTTGAGTTTTCCGTCAGCGCATATCGCAATGCACCGGACGGGCACGCGTCTATTGTTCTCATGATATCAACTGGTCCTGCCGCATTGATGTTGACCCAAGGCCTTTTATCGACATCAAATACCTGCGGCAGCATGATCAAGCATTTCGTTGCATGGGAGCATAAAGAAGGGTACCAATAAACGATCAGGTCGTCTGTCTTATATTCCCTGGAGTTTGCATTGCTCTTATCTTTGTTTTCTTCCATTATTATTCTCCTCCAATATCAAACATTGAATCGTTTAATTATTTTAACATATTTCAATCCCGAAAATCAATTATAGATCATTACCATAACCTATGGAGCTGCCAATAATCATGATAGCTGTCAACTATAACGTTCACCGTATGCTCTTTCGTTAAATTTCCTGAATAATATGATGTAAAGACAAAAATTAACATCTGAGGAGCTTTCCTTCCCCACTTATTAATCATACTGTTTTCCCAGAGCGCTCCATCCCAAAGCTTGGCGCCTGCTGCAGTTTTCTTGCCGGTATTAGCCAGATCCGCCGTATATCCGGTATTTCTGAGTTGCCCCTGAGAATCAAGGGTGTTTATTTTCACGGTTACCCTTGCCGGGCTTCCTTCTGTTTCAGCCCGAAGCATGAATTTTTCTCCTGACCAGAATACGTTTGTTCCGCGTTTTCTGGGTGCTTTCATCGCTATGTATTCGTCAAATTGAAATGGATGATTGACCTCGTCGGAGAACCTTTTCAAATTGTATTTTTTCCTGTTAATATCCCACTGGTCTGTATGATTGACAAAGCCGGTTATTTTGCCCTCCGATACTACCGTGAATTTGTAGGCTTTAATCCCGGTGCCGCTATAATCACTAACCGTGCATATTACCTGATACACGCCGGTCTTTGCCAATGGCAGCCCGCTGATCAGCGTCTCCGGATAATTTCCGGCTGCGTTTGCTTGAAGGTTTTCCCGCCTGTGGGTAAAAGTGCTTTTGCCGTTGTGATACACCTCCGTTTCCAGTGTAAGTGTATCCTTTTCAGCATCATCAACGCCGACAGCCAGGGTATAGGCATTGTTTTCCTTGACCGTTGCCGGATTGGTTTTTATATGCGTTACCCAGGGGGCTTTGCCATCGCCGTCCACATAGAAGGTCATTTCCACCTGGTTGCTCAATTTGTTGTAAGGAGCAGCATCCCCTACAGTCCCTGCCCTTTGGGCATTATCCTGCTGCCAATGCGTCACTGTATATTTCCCGCTGTGATAAAAGCGGTCAATCGGAGCGGATAAGGTTTTCCCTGCATCGGGATGTACGCCGTCGGGAGGCCAGTTAATATGCTGGTATCTCCAATATTGCTGTTTTGACGGATCGGCTTCATAATCGTCATAGAAGATGTTGTAAAGAACCTTTTCGCCCTTTTTATAAACCTTTATCGGCGCATCATCAGGCTCTTCTTCTTGCTGAACAGTTACATTTGATGCCGACACTCCTGATGATGGTGTCCATGGGGCTAGCTGTGATACATCCGTGAGTGATTTATCTTGAACATATACCCTCTGCTCATTTTCTATGTAGTATAATCTTAAATTTTTAATATAATATTCCCCTTTTGGGATAAAAATTGATAGATCTGTTGTCGGAGCAGAAGTTGTTCTTGGGAAATAGTATCTTGTATTTGAAGAATTAAATGCCATATTCCCTGTTCTTGTCACAGCATTGTCTTGATACTGTACAACATCAAGAACATCTATTCCGGCCGAATTGCTCTTATGGGAACTGCCGTATATAACATTATGTGTATAAGTTCCGGCTGTTTTAGGATCACCTAGATGAATCCAGCCATCGGCCCCGCTTTCCAGCCTGAATGACCCTGCTCCAGGTATCGTATATGTAGCATATGTTCTCATATAATTCACATAATAATGAACCCTTCCTTTTTGAATATATCCCGCCGGGACTGTCTGGTAATAGTTAAAACTGTTTGGATAATCAGTTTTTGGATCATACCCTATTATCTCAGATGGCATTCCGCCATAATATGTACTTGAAGCTTGCGCTCCATAAGAAATGACTTTAGAAGGAATATCAAAAGCACCTCCTACTGA
>JAQWBM010000063.1 GCA_028706405.1 Eubacteriales bacterium | reverse complement strand
AGAACCACTTATCGGCGACCATATCACCCAGGGCTATAAGAAGGCGGCGACCAATGTCCGCGATACCTTCAGTAACTTCAGCAGTCGCTTCAACACCGTGGCCAAGCTCAACACTTTCACCTACACGATGGAACAGGTCGAGCAGCTCGGTAAGGATATGGCGGTGGTAAAAATCGTCCTCGAATACGAGACATTCAAGAACGATTGCGCCGCCGATGTCGGCTACATGATGAACCTGGAGCGGATGGAACTACCGGCGTTACTAACGGACGCAATCAGCGATGCGAAAGAGAACTTCCGTAAAATCCGCGATGATATACCGGAAGACATGAGCGGGGAATCCTCCGCTGCAGATGTGAGCAACTTGCTGGCTAGAGTAAAAGCGCAGTACATCGACCTGTATTTTGCTGAGCATCAGAAGAAACGACTGGGCGTGAGCGATGGCAAGCGCAAAGGAAATATGGTCAGTTCCGGCAAATTGGCAAACCTGAAACGGCTGAGGTCCATCGACATTCTCTCCGCCTCCAAGCTGGGCGGCATCGAGAAGGATTTGTCCGGGCTGAAAGTGTGCTTTGAGCTTACGACCGAGATGCTGAAAACAAATCACTTCTGCACAAAGTGTCATTTCCTCATGGGCGCGGGCGACCTGCCCGTCAAAGGGAAACTGGATGAGCTTGAAGAACGTATGGACAACCTGCTGAGAGAATGGACAAAGACCCTTTTGAATACCCTCTCTGATCCACTGGTCCTGGAACAGAAAAAGTATCTTACCTCCGACCAGCAGTCTGCTGTTGATGCGTTCCTGAAAACAAAGGCACTGCCTGAGAAGATCGACACATTCTTTATATGCGCCATCGAAGCTTTGCTGCAAGGGTTTGAGCCCGTCAACATCAATGCAAATGAGCTGATTGACAAGCTGGACGCCATTGGCCCCTGTGATGTGGATACCTTCAAAGCCCACGTCACTGCCCTGGTAGACGGATACACCAGGGGCAAGGACAAAGAAAAGCTACGCATCGTAGTGAAAAGATAAGGAGCCGCTGTAGTGAAAAAAAGAAAACTGACAAAGGCAGATATTGATAAAGTTCGCCATATCGAAGGCTTCCCGATTGCGAAAGATGAGGACATTATTGCGCTGTCCAATCCTCCGTTTTACACGGCCTGCCCGAACCCGTTCATTGAGGACTTTATCCGGGAAAACGGGACGCCTTATGATGAAGCAACGGACAATTATCATAGAGAACCTTTTGCTGCGGACGTGAGCGAAGGGAAAAATGATCCGATTTATAACGCACACAGCTATCATACCAAAGTGCCGTATAAAGCGATCATGCGTTATATTCTGCATTATACTAAGCCGGGTGACATTGTGTTTGACGGTTTTTGTGGTACAGGCATGACTGGCGTCGCCGCGCAGATGTGTGGTAACCCTGACCCGGCGTTCAAACTGCAAATCGAGAGCGAAATGCCAGGTGTGGAATGGGGTACGCGGAAGGCAATCCTGAACGACCTGTCTCCCGCGGCTACGTTTATTGCTTATAACTATAATACTTCCGTGGACACGGCAGAATTTCAACGAGAGGCGAAGCGTATTCTTGCCGAGTGTGAAAAAGAATGTGGCTGGATGTATGAAACACAGCACACCGTGAACGGAAAAGTACAGCTACTCATCGATGACAAGCCGCAAATGGGGCGGATTAATTACACAGTCTGGTCAGACGTGTTAATCTGCCCAACCTGCTCTCAAGATTTAGTGTTTTGGGACGTGGCCGTAGACAAGAAGAACGGTAAGGTTCAGGACAGGTTTGACTGCCCTCATTGTAACAGCGAATTGAAAAAGACCGTCTGCGCCCGAGCAAAAGAAAGTTATTTTGATGCAAAGTTAAATGATACTATTGCAATTGCAAAACAGGTTCCTGTACTCATTAACTATTTCGTGGGGAAAAAGCGTTTCCGGAAGAAGCCTGACGAGCGCGACATCGAATTGATTGAGAAAATCAACAATATGGAGATTCCATATTGGTACCCGACGGACAGAATGTGCGAGGGCACCGAAAGCCACCGCAATGACCGCTATGGCATAACTCATGTGCATCAGTTTTATACGCAGCGGAATTTAGCGGTACTGGCGGCGCTCTATGGAAAATCAAGGAGTTATCCACCTGCAATAGTAACTTTTCAACCGTTAGTAATATCGCGTTTTTCCAAATGCACACGATATCTTTTCGGTAAGGCTGGGAATAGCTGTGTTTCGGGAACGCTGTACATACCTTCGTTAATAGCAGAAGCTCAAATATTGAAGGCGGCATACGGTAAGATAGACGATTATATCAAAGTCTTTAAGATTGCGAAAAAAAAAGGTGACTGCGCAATCCATACAGGTTCGCTTTCTGATATCTCGAACATTGCTGCTGATTCTATCGACTACATTTTTACAGACCCGCCGTTTGGTGGCAACCTCAACTATTCGGAGTTGAGTTACATTTGGGAAGCGTGGTTAAAAGTCGTCACCAACCAAAAGACCGAGGCCATTATGAATTCCGCGCAGGGAAAAGGCTTGCTGGAGTATCAGGCCATGATGACACAGTGTTTCAGCGAATATTACCGTGTATTGAAGCCCGGTCGGTGGATGACGGTTGAATTTCACAACTCACAGAACGCTGTTTGGAATGCCATTCAGGAATCGCTCCAACGCTCCGGCTTCATTATTGCCGATGTGCGAACTTTAGATAAGCAACAGAGCAGCTTCAAGCAGGTCACGACAACGTCGGCTGTCAAGCAAGACCTCGTTATTTCCGCATACAAACCAAAGGATAGTTTTAAACGAGACTTTATTTCTCAAGCAGGCAGCGAGGAAACCGCATGGAGCTTTGTCCGCCAGCATCTTGAAAAGCTGCCCGTTGCGGTTGTCAAGAACGGCAAAATCGAACTTATTGCTGAAAGGCAGGCATTTTTACTGTTCGACCGCATGGTGGCCTACCATATAATGAATGGTATCTCGGTTCCTCTTGATGCCAGTGACTTCTACAAAGGGCTTGATGAAAAGTTCTTAAAACGTGACGAGATGTATTTCATCGCCGATCAGGTGAACGAATACGACACCGCCCGCATTGTGAATGACGTTGAGCTGATTGAATTCCAGCTTTTTGTAACCAATGAAAAGTCTGCTATCGCCTGGCTCTATCAACAGCTTGTATCCCCACAGACCTACGCAGAACTGCAGCCGAAATTCATGCAAGAAATCAAGACCATCGACAAGTATGAGGCCATGCCAGAGCTTTCTGTTCTCCTTGAGGATAACTTCCTTCAAGACGATAAAGGCAAATGGTATATCCCCGACCGGACGAAGGAAGCTGATATTGCCAAGCTACGCGAGAAGAAACTTCTCAAGGAATTTGAAGGCTATTTGGCCACCAAAGGAAAGCTCAAGCTGTTCCGTACCGAGTCGATCCGGGTGGGCTTTGCGAAGTTATGGGCAGATAAGAACTATAAGCTCATCGTCGAAACTGCTGATCGTATGCCGGAAGCCATTATTCAAGAGGATGACAAGCTGCTCATGTACTACGACTTGAGCCTTGGGAGGGTATAAAGTGCCTAGACAAAAAATCAGTGTAAAACTGGACGCAAATAATATCGGCCCACATAATGGGATTAATCAAATAAAATTCTCCGATGAAGTTGACTCGAACAAAGCGATTTTCTATGCGTCAAACGGTACTGGGAAATCATTTATTAGCCGTGCCTTTCGATTAACATCTGTCGACAAGTCCGGTTCGAACGCTGATGATTTACTTACTCTCGGACAAGCATCAGGTACACTTAGTCTAAAAATTGCAAGTACAGCATCTCCACTAGACGAAAAAAAATTATCTATTTCAGTGCGGAGAAGCACTCCCGCCGTCGTACAAAACGATTCGGGTTTTATTTTCCACGTCTTTAACAGCGATTTTGTTGAAGAGAATATTAAGCCTCGCGATTATACTCCTGATGGAAACATAGAAGGTTATATCTTAGGCAAAGTGCAGATAGATATTACCGAAGAAAAAAAGCGCGAAGAAAAGCTCAAAGGTAAGATTAGAGCTAAAGACGGCGCCATTGATGTAATCGTTGAAAATGCAAAGGAAGAGCTTCGGGATAAAGGCATACTTCCTACAACAAACGAGTTTTCGCTTATTGAAAAGAAAAGGTTACGTCAAAGTGAAGTGATAGACAATGTCCAATCATTCGAAGATATTGTAAGGCAACTCGAATTGTTAAAACGGTTGCCTGAAAAAATCCCTGATATCAGCAATCCTGCTTTAAGTGTGAATGCTTCCGTTTTTGATGAAATAATCAAGCTGCTCGCAACCTCATACCCAAAGTCAGAATGGGATGTGGAGTTTGTTTCATACATAAAAAAGCATAGATCTTTTATAGAGAATGGACTCGAAGTTTTTAGTGACACCGAAAGAATATGTCCATTTTGCAAACAATCTGTTGACGATGTAGCTTTAGGAATAATTCATAATTATAAGGCTTTCTTCTCTGACAAAGAAGCTGAGATTCTGCGGGAGATAGAAGGTAAAACGTCCGCAATAAATGAAATTATTGAAAATATTAAACGTTTTGGGAGAGAAACCAAAACCGCAAATGCAGAAATTATAAAATTACAGAAATTCTTTCCTTCACTTGAAAATACGACACTTGCTATACCAAATTGCGAAGATACTGCTTTCGATTGCTTCAATGGATTAGTAAGCGTTTTGCGAAATAAGAGCGACAACCTCATGAATACCGATTTTTCAGTTCAAGAACTTGTTGCTGAGTGCAAAAAACATACATGTAATGTACTGCAACTTCAAAGAAGTAACTCATCGATTATAAATACGGTAAACAGAACCAAACAGAATACTAATGCCGAACGTTTACAATTAAGACGTAATTTGTGCAAGGCTCAGTATCTGAAGGTTTCTAACGCTCTATCTACTCAATTTAAAGAGATAGATAGTTTGACTTTAGAGCTAAACGAGTTGCAGCGAAGCATAGTTGAAAAGGAGCAGCAAGCTCGCATCAGTAAAAAAGAGCAAGTGTATGAAACGCTGAAATATTTTCTCAACAGGTTTTTCTCTGGTAAATACACTATTGATAGAGAGACCTTTCAAATAAAATTTTTAGGAAATAACATCGGACAAAAAGCTTCAAGCATTTTAAGCGATGGTGAGAAAAGCATTGTTGCATTTTGCTATTATCTTGCTTCAACTCATTTACACTTAAGCCGTGAAGATGATTATAACAGGTTATTTTTCATTATTGACGATCCAATATCCAGTATGGATTTTCATTTCGTTTATGCTGTTGCTCAGTCATTGCGAGATATAAAAGAATGGTTTGGAATTAACACTTACGACCGGATGTGGGTGTTCACCCATAACTTAGAATTTTTTAGCATTGTTACGCGAAATCATATAATTAACCGGGCATACGTCATGAAGCCTGGTAAAATCGATTTACTAAGACATCAATTGCTAATGCCATATGAAAACCATTTAAAAGATATCGTTGATATAGCATCCGGCTTTCAACAACCATCTCATACAAGTGGAAATTCTATTCGGCATGTACTTGAAACTGTATGTAAATTTGAATACCCGGAAAAATCATTGGAAGCGTATATTACGGAGAATGAGACACTCTCTAATAATTCCTGCATCTTTAGTCTGTGTCAGGACATATCTCACGGAAACGTGCGAAATCAACCGCCTTTTTCTCCGGAAGTAATCATTACAGCTTGTAAAGCCGTTGTTGAATTCATGAAAGTCAAGTACAAAGGTCAAGTGGATGCAATACAACCGAAAGTAGTAAATGGAGTAGCATGATGTTCAGCATCGGCCAATACGTTTTTGATGTCACAACAAAAGAGCGGGTGCAGGTAATTGAGGTCAGCGAGGCTTGGGGTTTTGTCTCCTATAAGCTGTTCAACCCATCCTCCGGCTCGGTATACAAGCTGCCCGCAAATGAAATAAGCACCGCAGCCCCCGCGGAAACCTACAAAGAGAGCTTTCTTCGCTATGTCTCGCTGCTGTGCAAGATCAAAAACGAAACCTCCACTGGCATTCTCTCCAAGCTGTCGAGCAGCATCATTCCGCTGCCGCATCAACTCCATGTGCTGGGACGCACACTGTCCAACAACAACATCCGCTATATTTTGGCCGATGAGGTCGGACTCGGAAAAACGATTGAGGCTGGGCTGATCATCAAGGAGTTGAAAACGCGAGGCCTGATCAAGCGTATCCTGATAGTCTGCCCGAAAGGGCTCGTGACCCAGTGGAATCTGGAGATGCAGGAGAAGTTCGGAGAGAAGTTCAACATCATCCTCCCCGAAGACTATGATACGATACGCAAGATCACCGATACCGACGATGTGTACGGCCAGTTCGATCAGGTCATATCCCCAATGGATTCCATCAAGCCTTTGGAGCGGCGCATCGGCTGGGACGAGGCCCGGATCGAGAAGTACAACGAGGAGCGCATCTATTCCATCATTAACAGCGGCTGGGATCTGGTCGTTATTGACGAATCCCACAGGGTCGCGGGCAGCACCGGTGAGGTAGCGCGCTACAAACTGGGGAATCTGCTGTCACAAGCCAGCCCGTATCTTCTGTTGCTGACGGCCACACCCCATAACGGCAAGACCGAACCATTCCTGCGCCTGATTCGACTGGTGGATGAAAAGGCCTTCCCCAACTATAAGGCCATCGTGAAAGAACAGGTCGCTCCGTATGTGATACGCACAGAGAAGCGAAACGCCATCGACAACAATGGGGATAAGCTGTTCAAAAACCGTAAGACGAAAATCATTAGCCTGCATTGGGACGAGCGCCATTCCATGCAGCGCAAGCTCTATGAAATGGTGACGGAGTACGTTTCCAAGAACTATAACAAGGCCATGAGAAAACGTGGCAAGAACATGTGGTTTGTCTTTCTGCTGATCATGATGCAGCGGCTGGTTACCAGCAGTACGAGCGCCGTTCGGCAGAGTTTAGAGAAGCGTGTCGCCGTGCTTGAAGCACAGGAGTTCAAATACCAATCCATGACAGAAGAAGAGTTCGCGGAGATGGACTTGGAAGAAAATCTGGAGGATGCCATCTCCGCCATATCGCTGGACATCAAAGAGGAAATCGCCCAACTCACCGCCATCATCGACGTGGCTAAGCAGGCTGAATTCCAGTACAGCGATGTGAAGGTGGAACCGTTGCTGGCGCTGAACGACAACCTCTACGCGGCGGACAAGCACCGGAAGACTATTATCTTTACTGAGTTCGTAGCCACGCAGAACTATCTGAAAGACCTGCTCACCAGCCGGGGATATTCCATATCCACGTTGAATGGCAGCATGAGCATTGACGAAAGAAATACAGTGCTGGCGGAGTTCAAAACAAAGACAGATATCCTCATCTCCACCGATGCGGGCGGCGAAGGGCTTAACCTTCAATTCTCAAACTGCGTAATCAACTTTGACCTGCCGTGGAACCCGATGAAGATCGAGCAGCGCATCGGCCGTGTCGACCGTATCGGGCAGCAGTGCGACGTTGTCGTCTTTAACTTCGTTTTGGCCGACACAGTGGAGAACCGGGTCAGGGATGTATTGGAGGAAAAGCTGTCTGTCATCCTGAAGGAGCTCGGCGTCGACAAGTATGCCGATGTACTTGACGGTGAAGCTGCAGGTATTAATTTCACCGGTGCTTACATGAGCTCGATCCGCTATCCCAAGGATATAGATCTGAACATACGCCCGATAGAAGAGGATTTGAAGAAGCAAGTGCAGAACACCATGAGGTTCCACGAGCTGATCACTGAGGACAAAGACCTGACTTCTTTGGTAGGATCGGAATCGTCCTTTGACTTTGAAAATGCCCTTCGGCTTATGGTTATGTATTACGAAAATTCTATGGGGAACCCGTATCTGCCGATCGAGCATTTCAGTATAAACGACGCCATTATCGTGGAGCACCTGAAGAAAGAGCTTCAGCAGGATACCGAAAGCCCGGTTATGAATGTGTCAATACAGGATTTTCCGAACGAAAAGGGCTATTTCATGCTGTGGCGGCTTTCTGTCTCCGCCGAAACGCAGGGCCAGAAGATCGTACCGATCTTTATCAACAGCGATTTTATACTGCGCCCAATGGCGGGCATGAAGATTTGGGACGCCCTGCTCGACACAAATAAGGTCCTTACGGTAAGTGTGGGCGAAAAGATCGACAGTGAAACATGGATGGCTTTGAATGGCACTTCCCAGGAGTTTGCTTATGAAACCTTTCTGGCGCTCAAGTCTGGCGTGGAGAAAAGGAATGAGGAAACCCATAGAAAATACATCTATGCGCTTGAGCTGCGCATCGAAGCGGCTCAGCATATCGGCATTGAGAACATCCGCAGTCACAAGCTGAAACTGCTGGCGAGAGAAAAAGCCGAAGTTCAGAAGCGGTTTGAAGAAGGCAAGCGTATTTGCCCCGATTTCAAGCTCGTGATGCTCGTTCGGATGGAGTGATCATATGATTAGAGAAAGAATTGCTGATTTCTTATCAGTCAAATATGAGAAACGCCTGCTTGTTTTTGATACGGGCGGGTTTTCCAATGTTTTTGACTATCCTGGTCTTCTAGAACCTGAGGGTTTTTGTGTTGTCCATTATACAGATGTGGAGGCATTCCGGCTGCGTTATGAGTTAGAAATAAAGAACTCACCGGAGAAATGGGCAGTCATCATAAGGAATGATACATATGTGCCGTATGACATCAGGATCGGGTTTTACGAAGTAAATTTGTCACTGGGCTCTATCTTTCCCAAACTTGATGAAACGGTAATCACCAGGCATAGAAGTGATTTAGACATTATCGGCTTCACATACGATGAGGTGTATTCTGACAAATTGCGTGAAACACAAACGGAATACTTCATTGAGGATAAAGTTTTTGCAAAGAATAACGTTAAAAGATTCTGTGATCTTGTTTCTGCATCTATCCTCCCGGCTGATATCGGAAAGGCAATCAGTTATTCCGAGTGGTTTGATATTGCGCGGGTAAAAGCCTCTGTTGAAGTCTATGCCGCTAGAGTAGGACTTTCCATTGACATGTCATTTGTTGATATGTCATTTGTGGACGACGCCTTTGCCCGATTTGTCCTAGATGATTATCAAAAGCTCTCCGGCCAAATAAGCAACGTAGCGCCCACCATTCTGCCGAAGGTTTTTGACTATATCGCCAAAGATAAAGCCGCTCTGATCGTGATGGATGGTATGTCCCTATTCGACTTTAACATCCTCTCCCGGTATTTCGATGGGATCGAGTATGAGCTTCAATGTTCATATGCTCTTATCCCATCCACGACAGCGATTTCGAGGCAATGCCTGTTAAGTGGAAAATATCCCAGACAATTGGAAAATCCGTTTTCACTTAGCAAAGAAGAAAAGGGTTTTTTTGACGCCGCAGCGGAGCATGGATACTCCAAGTATCAAGTGGCCTATATCCGGGGGTATGATGTGCAGCCGAGTCCCTTTACAAAGCTGCTGGCCGTCATAATAAACGACGTCGATGATATCGTTCATGGGCAGCAGCAAGGGCGCCCAGGAATGTTCAACGATATTACGCTGCTGGCCAAGACAGGAAGGATTCAAGCATTGATTCGTTCCTTACATAATGCGGGCTTTACGGTATACTTGACGGCAGACCACGGCAACACGTTGTGCCGGGGAATAGGCGCCCTGCGCAATGCGGGAGTCGAGGTGGAAACAAAAGCAAAGCGGATGTTAATCCTGAAGGACTTTGCCGATATTAGCAATGTAGTTATCGAAAACACCGTGGAATATCCGGCGTATTATTTGGACAAGAGTTTTCGGTATCTGATTTGCAAAACAGGCGTGTCCTTCGATAATAAAAACACTCAAGTTATGACTCATGGTGGCATCACTATCGATGAAGTGATTGTACCGTTTGTCGAAATAAAGGCGGTTGACTAATGGCAAAAGTGATTGGCATGAACAGAGCGATCAAATTGGAATGGCTTAATATGACGGCAGAATTGGTTAGGCTTGGGCACGATGAAAAAATGATTCGTGCGGAGCTGCAGGACTATTTGTCTTATGAAATTGACAGCGCCGTGAATCTGAAAAATACGCGAACAATCCTGCTGCAGACATGGGTATACACACCAGCTGAGCTTCTTGGTATTCGAGAAGAAGCATTGTCTCTCGTCGAGAAAGGCGGCATAGATGCTCTCGCAGCCCACTGGAGCATGCTCCTTGTTACCTACCCGGTCTTTGCAGATGTTTGCAGCTTAATCGGAAAACTGTCAAACATCCAAGACACATTCTCAACAGCCTGGCTCAAAGAAAAGCTGTTTGAAATATGGGGAGAGCGCGGAACGCTCGTTTATTCCACCGGGAGGACACTTCAAACACTAAGGAACATAGGTGTTGTTGAAAATGGAAAGGTTGGCGTCTATCGGATTAAAAAGCATGAGGTGACAGCACAAAAATCCATTCAAGTATTGCTGATGGCCTTGCTGTCCTTGAGAGAAAAGGCCTATTATGAGATTTCGGAATTATCCTGTGTTCCGCAGTTGTTCCCGTTTATCTTCGATGTATCTTACGAGTGGCTTCATAACTCGGAGGTATTCAAGCTGAATAACTTCGGAGGGAAAGTAGTTTTAACGGTAGAATGATACTCGTAAATGTTATGTGCGGATAAGGTACAATAAGTTTCGCAAATTGGAAGCGTCCTAAGAAACAAAGGGGACATGGACGCAGCCGCTTGGTAGAATAAAGTTGCTAAACAATTCACCAAGAAAGGGGCTGCGAACACCATGTCCGAGAAAATTATACACCTAAACGAAGGAGCCATAAAGCACGAACTAAGAAGCTTGTACGTAATAGCGTAGAAGAGACGCTCAACGAACTGCTGGAGCAGGAAGCAGCAGAACTAACTAATGTGGGACAACATCAGGAAATGTGAAGTTGAAAATGCCAACAAAATTTTGGATGATTATTCCGTTTACATAAAGCATGTTCAGAACCGACAATACTTTTCGGCTTCTTCATAAATTTCGTGATATCTAATTCTTTTCGCAGTAGCCCAAAGTGCTGCGAAATCGGATAAGTATTCTCCTTTGTATAGGGATAAAAGATTTTTTGCTTGCACTTTGGTATTATGAAGCTTAAATTCTTCATATATCCTTTCAAAAAGGTCGATATCGCATGCAATTTCGTCCCGGCAGATAA
>JAQWBM010000013.1:5187-43897 GCA_028706405.1 Eubacteriales bacterium | reverse complement strand
GCCTGTGGTGTTTGCCGCCGACCGATTGCCTGTGTTGGTTGCCGCCGACTGATTGCCTGTGTTGGTTGCCGCCGACCAGTTGCCTGTGTTGGTTGCCGCCGACCGATAGCCTGTGTTGGTTGCCGCCGACCAGTTGCCTGTGTTGGTTGCCGCCGACCGATAGCCTGTGTTGGTTGCCGCTGAATAATCGCCTGTGTTGGTTGCCGCCGACCAGTTGCCTGTGTTGGTTGCCGCCGACTGATAGCCTGTGTTGGTTGCCGCTGAATAATCGCCTGTGTTGGTTTCTCTTGCGTTCTTCCAATCAATCTTGTCAAATGTGAATTTTACAAACGCGTCGATAATGCCCCTAATTCCGATTTCTGCGCCGATTCTGATACGCTTACCACATTTTTTGCTATCGTCGCTCGATGCCTCTTCCGACATATCCCCAAGTTCTACTTCGCAATATCTGCTATCTGAAGGCGGGTAGTAACCGAAAACGTCGATAGGATTCTCACAAGCGTGGAACCCCTTATTGCACAAACTAGCCTTATCTTCTGCGTACTCACCGCCGATTTCATATTTAAAATCTCGGCATTTTAAGTCTTTATCAAATCCTTTGTACAGTTTCATAGTTTTAATCCTTTCATTTCCACGCGGCTTTCATCCGCGCTATTTCGTCCGGCGTTGCCGTATCTATCCCGAGCTCTTTCGCCTCCTGCACGATGTAATCCACCAAACGGGCCATCTGCTTGCTATCGTATGTACTGCTACCGTGATACGCGATAACGATGGTGTTCCCGGGGTTCTTCTTGCTCTCGTAGGCTGTCATCGCGATGTTCCCGAGGCCCTGTGCGTTCCAACACTTTATAAAACTTTCCACCGCAACATCTTCCACCAGCAGTTGTGTAAAAACTCCGACCGACTTTATTGCCTCTTGGTACACCGCCTCTTTGGTGGTGTTTAATTTGTCCGCTATCTTGTCGCACAGTATCCAAAGGTAGCCGTTAGCTTCAAGTGACCTTTTTCGCTTGATTTTAGCGATTTTAGCGCTCCACCGAACATCTGCCTTAAATTCGTCTAAAAGTCCTTGTATGGAGCTCTGTGTGCCTTTGGGGCATATAAGGACGAGCTCTATGTCGCCGTTTAGCTTGACGCGGGCATCTAAGCCTTTAAAATTAATTTCTGCCATCGTTTTACCTCATCCGATAATTCTTTCGCTCGCCGCCCTTGATAAAAGCGTAGTTGCCTTTTGTCCGCTCGTAAATTCTGCTGCCGAGTGCCTCATCTATCGAGATAATGTCGTTAATGCTCAATTCGCAAGATATGATTGTCGGCTTTTTATTGGTGTATCGGCTGTTAATGATTTCAAAGGCCAAATTTACATCGCCCTTTGTGACTCCCGCCGTCTTTAAAAAATCGTCTATGTAGAGGATGCCGACCATTTTAAGCGGTTCTATCAGGTGCAGGTAT
This sequence comes from Eubacteriales bacterium, assembly GCA_028706405.1. GTDB lineage: Bacteria > Bacillota > Clostridia > Peptostreptococcales > Anaerovoracaceae > Anoxybacterium. The sequence continues at coordinate 42,445 of JAQWBM010000013.1, read as the reverse complement.
TCTTCGTTATTATTTACCGATGCCTTTAATCTGCCTGCTTCATCTCGCCAAGCCATATACTTTGCTGATATGCCTTTATGTAGCTGGCTTTTCAGAATTGACGAGCACAAAAGTGTTTTTCCGCATCCCACAGCGCCGCCTACATAAAACCAGCCGTCAAGGGTCCGCGCGTAGTCCTCCGCCATTTTGAGTGCATTCTTTTGCCACTCGTCTTTGGCTTTGTACTTGTCAAAACCGCACTCGTCTAGGTCAATGCCGATGTTGCGAATGTTACGGATATTGTTTCTCGTAACCACGCATTTACATCTATGCGCCACCTCCCTGCCGTCCTCTATCATAAAAATAAAACCTTTATTTTTACATATCTCGCAGTCATAATCAGGTAAGCTCCCCCTATCTGCGTTTAACCTGTCGATAACTCTTTGCAGATTAGAGCTCGAGGCACTCAAGTTTGTATTTTGGCTTGTCATCGTTTCTCTCCTTCCCGGCGTACTTGCCCTCAAGAACAGATGCCGCTTTGTCAGGTCTGATTAAAAAATCAAAATCTGCTCGCCACCCTCGGTCATTATCGCCTGTAAGAAAACTGCTTTTATTTGCTTCTCGGCACACCTCAGAAAATTCATCTTTTGAAAATTCTTTTAAAAACTTTTTGATCGCCGTTTTCCGTTTTTCGGTGATTGTCCGCACTGAAGGTATGTTATTGCACTCTTGGTTATAAATCTCTTTAAAAGATATAAAATCTATCTTATTTCTAATTACATTTTCATTTTCATTTTCATTTTCTAAAGGTAATACCGTGGTATTACCATCGTATTGCGTTGGTATATTCGACGGCATACCTCTTTCTTTATTGGAGTTCCAACGCTTCATAACATTTTCTCTTTGCTTTTTAGAGTGTTCTTGTCTTTTTTTGGTTTCAAAGTCTAATCTTTTATTAAAAAAATTTCCATTTTTATCTTGCTCAAATTTTAATAAAACATCATCTGATATATTAGGGATAACACTCTTTATAAGCTTCTCGCTCAACCTGCCTTTTTGATGCTGCAGGCACATTAATGTTATATATTGCCCCCGCTCTTCCATCGTTAATTCGATAACGCCGGTCAGAAAATCCGAAGAATAAAACAGGAATGCGGGGTCTTTTTTAGTCAATATTTCCACCCCCTCACAAGTAATTTCTGCCGAAAATACGCATAAAATCCTCTCTCGTGCCGTGTACCCGCTCAAACACTTTCTGCCCCTCTCTATGGAGAAAATCAGCCGTCTTTTTATTGTGATGTGCACCGTTGGGCGGCTCGTTGTGCCAGTCGTGCGTAAGCCATACCTTTAAGCCGTGCCTTTCAGAATTCTTGCGGTTAGATGCACCGAATATATGATGCTCTTCTAAGCAGTCAGTGCGCCCCGATATGTAGCACTTCTTCTCATTTTGCAAAATTGACTTCACAGCTAGACCTCTCGCTGGTCTATGGCCTCATACGGTATATAATTAAGGCGCAGGAATTCGGAAACTTCCCTTAATGTTGATAAGTTTGCGGTGATTTTGTACTCCACAGAGTACACCTTTTCAGGCTCAACAGTTGGCGCTTCTTCTATAGTCTCTTTTGTAACTTCTTCTACAGGCTCTTCTATAACCTCTTCCGCAGGTTCCTCTATAGGCTCTTCTACAATAGGGTGTTCCGCCTCATAAATCACTGATGCGCGCGCTCTAATCTCTGCAATGATGTCTTTCGCAGGAGCCCCACCACTGATAAGTCGTTGAAATTCCGCAAGGCTCATTTTTCTCGCAAGGCGTTCATTCTCCGCATTAATCGTGTCTTGAATAATCCCCATCAGTTCAGTTTCTCTGTCTTGCTCGATTTTAAGTGCAAACGCCCTACCCTTAATGTCATCAATGATATCTAATTTCTTTGCGGTCAAATTGCAGTATTTGTCTATAACTGTAAGTCGTACCGCATACTTATCGGCCAGCCCGCTTTCTTCGGCAATTTCCTTGATATATTCCTCCGCTTGCCTGCGTTTCTCTGCCCTCTTTTCATCATCAAATACGGAAATTCCTTCTTTGATTGGATTTTCAACCTGTTCAATTAATGAGATTAGTTCTTTGCATTGTTCTTCGAACGCCGCAATCGGTCTTGAGAGTTCTTTCTTCTTGTCCTTACGATAAGTGTCAATCTTTCTTTTGAGGCCTGCTAAATCCTTTTGTGTGGCCTTGCAACCGCTTAAAGTTTCCTCGGTCACAATGAGCCCTTTATACTTCGCCATAGAGACTGAAAGGTTGGTTTTAATTTCGTCAAAGTTTATATTGATAATAGGCAGCCTTTCCTCTTTTATAACAACATCAAGAGCAGGCGTCTGACTTTCCAAATCTTCATCAGTGGCAAGTCTTTTGATGCTCTTTAGTGGAAATCCAAGCGCATCATACTCTTCTTGCGTCATTTCCCCCACATAGTTCACGGTCAACACCGTATCGGCTTTCCCAAACTCTGCGACAACTCGGTCGTCAAATGCTAAATCCAAATCAGTCAGGTATGTATATTCCTTGTTAGTTCCCTCTTTTACAACTTTACAAATTTTCATATTCTCCTCCTATAAACCTAAGTTTTCAATTTTTCTATCGGGCGTATGGTCGAGCCGCCTCATTGCGTTCGCCCATTGTTCGACAGTTAAAGCCTCAATAAAGGCAACTCCGTAGTTGTTGCAAATTTGCTCTTCTGACACGCCTTTTGTTTTTAGTTTGATGCTAATCGCCTCAACCTTTGCATCATCTATCATTTTGTCTTTGACTTCTTCCATCGTGGCTTTGTTTTTTATTTCTTCTGTTGTAGCCTTGTTTGTAGCTTCGTCAGCTTCTTTGGCTTTAATTTCTTCGCTTGATATTTGGTCAGGGTCGTCACTGGAAGGGATTGCGAATGTTCTCCACATCAAATACTTATAAGCATATGTTGATGCTTTTCCGCTTCCCTTGTCTGCCGAATCGTGTCCCTGCCCTCCGCTTTCTAATATGATAAATTCTTCTGGGTTCTCAACATTCACCATCTTGTAGCGGTATTTGCCCTGTGTTATTTGTCCTTCTTTTTTTTCGTCAACCTCTATCGGCAAAATAACAAGCTTGTGTTTGATTAACCGTTTTCTTATTTCCGCCGTTGTTTTTGCTTCCGACAAATAATTATATTTCGTGCTACCAAAAGCTACCTTGCCGTCTTTTTGTAGGCTCCCAACAGCCTCCATAATTGCGTTTATTTTTTCATATATGTTCATTCCATCTCCTCCAATCCGTCTAAAAGCATTTTTATAACTTCTTTGCGCTCCGTCCCAAACTCCACAAGCCTGCGTACAGCCTCTTGTATGGCTTTGTCACGCTCTTTTATGCAGTTCTGGCAGTAGTCCTCAAACGACCTTACCCACTCTCCGCAAACGCATTGTTTCATATCTTCGTAATCATCACTCCCGCATATCGGGCATACGCTTGCTGGTTCTTCTTGCCGTGTGTCAACCTCTGTATGTATAATGACCGTGTGCATCGGGGCCTCGAATTTTTCCTTGCAATCATTACAGTAATACATCCCGCATCACTTCCTGCCCTAAAATGTTTCTATCCATCGCTTTTAAGGTTTCTAGCATACTGACAACCCTTGGCATCTGTTGCTTTCTAAACGCTATGTATTCTTCCTCGGTCTTGGCTATCCAGTAGCCTTTTTTCTCGTGGCTTGTCACTACCCTCACGCCCTGTTTTCGGAGTGCTTCAACCTCTTTACGGAACTGTCTTTCAGGCTTGCCTGTCTTTAGCTGATACTGAAATCTGCATACAGGCTTGTCTTGTGTTGCCTCGTTCAGCAGTGCGTATAATTGATTTGACATATCCTCCTCCTTCTGATATCCTATAAGTGATTAATTTCGCTTGTGCCTCGCTTGGATTGCAGTCCTGCGGGCACTTTTCATCTGTCATCCTCCTCCTTCAAATCTTCACACTCAGGTTTCTTCCCGTATTTCCCATCAGAGCACCTGTCGACACATTCCTCGCTGCAGCTCGCGCAACATAATTCTCCCTTGCCGTGCACGCAATCATCCCAACACTTATACATCTTCCGCCTCCTCCATGAGCCAAGCCTCACAACATTTACTGCAATCCATGCCTAGCTCGCAGGGGATGCCGTGCGGGCACATTATTACTTCCGCTAACTCCGCAAGGCTCATTTCTTTAATTTTCTCGTAATTTTTCATTTTTCTCCTTTCTCTCGTCATGGACGCAGTGTGGGCATATGTATTTTTTGTCCGTTGCCCTTGTTACGCTGACGCCCCATTCTTTACCGCACCTTGTGCATTTAGCTTTCATTTTCACTCCTTTCGCCAAGCACCCATTTCAACGCCCAGTACCTGATGTTTGACCGCCTGCCTGTGTCTGTGCTATATCCGTGCTTGTCCCTTTCTTTTTCGCATCGTTTTAGCTCGTCTCTTATCTCTTTTTCAGTTCTCATAAATCCTCCTAATATGTCGAATTGTAAAAATGGTTGCCGCCCCTTGACCCTGCATACTCTTTATCGTTAGTCCAATACGGAGCTTGCCCCGAATGAAAGTGAGTTACATTAGTACCGAAGGCCCTTTCGCCGCTAAATACCGCATCTACTGCCTGTAATGCCTCATCATTTGCTTTGCCTTTAAATGGTGCGGCAAACTGCTTGTCCGCTGTTGCTACATCGTAGACATCTTGCCCCCATAAAGCGCTCCTGTCGTGGATTGTCTGAGCAACTGCCATATACCCGTCATAACTGTTCGTCTCCGCCATACATATCTTAGCGACCAGAAGCCTGTCCTGCTCGTTTAGAGCGACTTTTGCGCTTGTGTCGATACTTTCCTCATGTTCCATTAGTTCCTCGGTGTACGAAGCCCTGTCAAGCTCCTGCTCTATATACATTAGAGTATCGAGCGTGTCCTGTTGCATCTTGTCTATGTACGATAGTCCGACAAGACTGCATAAGGCGAGTGTCAGGAGTATCACCGCTATAATCAAGCCGAACAGTAGAGCGGTATGTGCCTCTTTCTGCTTCTTCTTGCTGTCGTCCAGCTTGCCTTCGATGCGGTTGATGGCGGTTAAGTTCTGCCGCTTTTCTTGTTCGTTCATAGATTCCTCCTTTCTTTGTTGCTCCCTCTCTGCGAATTCGCATGTGTAGATATTTCTATTTTCGTTGTTCGGAAAGCCATCTTTCCCATTCCTTCCTTACAACCCTGTACGGTTGCTTCTTGCATCTTGGGAGTACCGGGCATCCTTTTCGGTTAAGGTATTTTGTGGCTTGCCTTCTGCTTAGCCCATAATCGGACATGATTTGATCCATTGTGATTATTTCAATCATTTTATACCTCCTCCCCTAAAAGCCGCCCAAGCGGAACATCAAAGTATTTTGCAAGAATAATCAGCTTGTCAACTTTTGGCTTGCTTCTACCACTTTTCCACTCGCTGAGCGTCGATTTCGCTATCCCCGTGTCTTTAGACACCTGAGAATCAGTGATGCTTCTGGCATCTCGCAACTCGGTATATTTTTTATACAACTCCCCACCTCCTTCCTTAAACTTCTTGTTGCTATCAGTTCGGAAATCAGTTATAATGGTTTTGTGAATTTACATTATGTACAAACGGGTGTCTGTTTTAACTTCCGAACTTTATTCTATTATAATTCGGATGTCGAAACTTGTCAATAGCTTTTTGTACTTTTTCCGAACTTTTTGTCGAAGGAGATGTTATGTACGAAATTTATTGTAGGTTGAGGGACGAGAGAGGGTTGAGAGATGCAGATGTTGCCAAAGGCGCAGGCATAACAAAATCAACCTTTACGGAATGGAAAAGCGGCAGAAGCAAACCGGGAACGGATAAATTAATAAAACTTGCCGACTTTTTCGGCGTTTCGGTTGACTACTTGATGGGTGTCAGCAAAACGATCGTGCCGGTGGATGCGATCGGCGGGCTACCGCCTGAATATATAAATGTAGTGGCAAAAGCCAGGGACGAAGGGTTCTTCCCGGAGGACATAGAGCTGGCATTGAATATGCTGAGGATGGTGAGAAAAAAATAGAAAGGGTGTGCTGTTTGTGGGCGAAGCACAAGATGTCGAAAGAAAAGAAGTTATGAAAGATTCCGCTTTTGAGATTGGAATAGCCGTCTCCGTGACAGCGGCATTTGCGTTGATATTTGGCGCGTTTTATTGCTTGTTAAATTCGGATTTTTCCACATTCCCGGCGGTGTTTCTAAAGCTGTACCGGTATTCGTTCATTCTGCTTGGTGCGCCCTTCTGTTTGGATGCGCTCCTAACCTTAGTAATAAAAGAGCCGCCCACGCTGGAGGCAAGCGGAGCGATTTACGCAGGAACATTTTTCGGTGCTTGGATGTTGTACGAGGCGCGCATATTTACAAGCGGCAGCTACACATTGCCTATAATCACAGCGTTCTTGGTTTCGTTTTTCGTTTGGAAAGCGTTGAGGGATGTGCAGAAAAGAAAGTAAAATACAAAGGAGGGGTTCTTATGGCTAAAGCCAAGAAGTTGCCGAGCGGATCGTGGCGAACTCTGGTATATTCGCATACCGTGAAGATTGATGGGAAAGATAAGAAAATCTATGAATCATTTACGGCAGAAACAAAGTCGGAATCGGAGTTGATGGCCGCAGAATTTAAGGTAGCAAAGAAAACAGGAAAGAAGAAGGGGAAAAGAAGGAAGAAGGCGGACAACAGAAAGTTGACGGTTGCGGAGACCATAGAAAAATACTTGACTATGCGCGAACTCTTATCCCCAACCACATTGGAGGCGTACGGGAAAATCAAGGAATACGCCTTCCAAAATATAATGGATGCCACGGCCCTTGATTTGGACGACGAAAGTATGCAACTTGCAGTCAACGAAGAAGCAAAGCGGATCACTGAAAAGGGAACGCTTATATCGCCGAAAACAGTGGCGAATGAATACGGCTTGCTGTCGTCGGCCATCAGTGCGGTGCACGGAATCAAGTTTAATGTGGTGCTCCCCACGCGCCCCGAAAAAAATAAAGACTTGCCGGAGCCGCAAGAGGTTATACAGGCGATAAAAGGGACTTGGGTGGAGCTGCCTTGTCTCCTTGCGATTTGGCTCTCCTTCAGCATGAGCGAAGTGCGGGGGATAAAATGTTCGTCTGTGAAAAACGGCGTGCTCGGCATGGACCGGGTGATAGTGGATGTCGATAATAAACCGGTGGAAAAAGAGGCGGGGAAGGCGAAGAAAAGGACAAGGAAGCATCAACTCCCTGCGTATGTATTGAGCCTTATAGAGGAGCAGGAGACATACAAAGAATATTTGAAAACGGGCGTTGACGGGTATTTGATCCCGCTGACCAGAGGGCAGATATACGGCAGATACAAAACTCTGACCGAGAAGGCCGGAGTGGACATCAGCTTCCACGATTTGCGGCACTTAAACGCATCTGTGATGCTTGCCTTGAATGTGCCCGAAAAATACGCGATGGAGCGCGGGGGATGGAAAACTCCCCATGTAATGAAGAAAGTATATCAGCATACCTTCAGCTCCGAAAGAAAAATTGTCGATGAAAGAATTGACGAATACTTCAATAAGATTTTGTAATTTTTTTTATCATTTTCGTGTTGTATTTTCGTGTTGTATTTATGCGAAAATAGCCAAGAAAGACCGAAAGGGAATGAAAAAGATTTGAAATGGCAAGCAACCGACCATGTTTGAATTTCAACATCTAAAGCAAAAAACCGCTGTTTTCAGCGGTTTCTATTTGGCGGAGGACATGGGACTCGAACCCATAGCCACCGTTGATATTACTGAGGTTGAGCGCAATGTGTTGTATTTCGTGTTGTATTTTCTCATTTATGACCGGGCAGAATTAAAGCCGCAGCATAGCACTTACGGCTTTAATATGTACGAGAAATCAACTGTTTTGCCCTAACTCAAAAGACCTTACTGCTATTACCCAGATGCTGTCGTTCTCCTCTATGATCTCACGGAGTTGTTCTTCGATGTTGACATTGCTCGTACCGTTGCTTTCGTTGGATTCCACTTTGCTTGCCTCCTTAAAACGTTACCGAAAAACACCGCCGAAATTCCTGTCCTTTAATGATATACGAACGCTTGTTCTTTGTCAATCCTTTCTGCACCCGAAAATATGCGGCCTTTTGCAGCGTTAAATTCTTCATGCCCTGCTCCTTTCGTTACATAAAAATTGCCCTTACATATACTCTATATATAAAGGTAGTTTTCGGCATGGTAAATGTTTCAAATTTCTCACTCCAATTGTTCCCTAAAGCTCCTAACATCTTCCAAACAGCGGGCGCACACGGGCTTCCCTTCGTGACTTTCGGCGGCTTTAATCTCTCCGCACAAGATGCACCCAAGCCGCCGAATATGTACGCATCCGCCCTTTTCATAGACAGTATAGGCGCATTTATCAGTGAACCCAAAACTCTTCCTTATATTAAGCGGTAGACACACGCGCCCTTGTGCATCCATTCGCCTGATGATCCTTGTCCCTTTCGCAACATCGCCCCCCCTTGGGGATATTATACAAGGACCTTATAAAATACGATCCCGCCAAAAATTGTCAGAAAATTATTGATATATTCAGGTTTATCGGTTATATTAAAAATGAAGATGCCGCCTTGTGTTTACAAAAGGAGAAAAGAAAATGAAAAAAACGAAGAAGATATTGCTTGCGCTGTGTCTGGTGTTGGTGTTTTCGACTATCAGCTACGCGGCAGCACATGACAACATCAGAATCAGCATCAACGGTGAAATTGTCACACCAAGAGATGTCAACGGGAATGTTGTGGACCCGTTTATTCAAGATGGCACAACATACCTGCCTGTGAGAGCCGTTTCGAATATGCTGGGCAGCGATGTGGCGTGGGATGCTGCCACAAAAACGGTCAGCATAACATCGAACAACGAAGCAAGGCAATCGTCTTATTTTATGGCGATAAGCGACCTTTGGTATGTGCACAATGCGCTGGAGATGGCTAAGCGACAATCCGATCTCGCCCTAAACTTATACGGAAACTCCGTGCTGCACACGCAATCCAATATCGACAGCGTCATGAACAGCGTAGTCGAAACCCAGGAGATTATCGCCGCCTTTAGGGACGGGTCCTACCTTCAAATGCCGCTCGTAGCTAAGGGGTACGCCCGATGCGATGCCGCAACAAAAATAACCTACGACAACCTGAAGGCTTTCAAGAATGGCAAGACAGCACAAAATTGCGTAACATCGGAGAGGATAAACAACACGGCGACTTTCAATACAGGGTTGGAAGTTTCCGAGGAGATATACGACACGCTAACATACCTAAACGAATAACCTTTGCCGGCCAAACAAAAAAGCGAGACATTGCGCCTCGCTTTTCTCGTTCAAAGGAGAAACTCTCCCCCTCTTATTGCAATGCGATAATACCAAAATATTTGTCGCTTGTAAACCGCAATGCAAAACTACGGTCGGTTTTTGTAATAATAAAGTCATTATCTGTAAGGATTGTTCTGATCTTTCAGCGTCGGCACAAGCGTTTTCAACATAATAAACTTTTGCCGCCTGCTTAGCCTTTGCTTGTTAAGATACGCAACCGCCTCCGCTTTGCTGATATTGGAACTTTGGTTTGTGTCTGCCTTTTCTCTGGCCGTCGTGTACTGCTCTGCCGTCAACCCTGCGTTCTTTAGTGTCCTTGCAAGGGCAACCGATCGCTCGCTGATGTTAAACTCCGAATAAAAGCTATCCGGCACCTTGCCTTTAGATTCGATCGCATACACTTTGGCAATATCCGTGGATTCAGTCCTCATGTCGGCGGCCGCGGAATAAAAGCGTTCGCCCGTTATCTTGGTGCTGATCCGTGCATATTTCGCCTGATCGTCGCTGCTCATCGCCAGCGTAACCGACAAGCCTTTGTTTTTGAAATATTCGTATTCGGCTTTTTCTTTGGCATCGGAGTAAACATCTTCGATCGCCTTTGCTTTTTCGTCGCTTGTCATTCGCCTGTATTCTGCTGAATCAAACAACTTTTCAAGCCCGTTGAAAGATTCCTGCCCCCTTGTTTTTTGGTAGGCGGTGGATTCTTTTTCTGTCATTCGGTATTGTTTTTTGTTGCTTGTGATTGAATACTGATACGCCGATGATGCCGGAATGATTTTCTTGGCCGTTTCTTCATCTAAGCCCTCTAAAAGCGACTTCAATTCTTTGTCAACTTCCGTGATGTTCTCTTTTTTGAAATAACCCGGCGAGAGGAAGTTTTCAAGACCGCCTGCGCTTTTTTCTTCCCTGCCCCACAAGTCGATATAAGGTTCAAGGGATTGGCTTGCGCCCGGAAGTTTTCCGAGCTGCTTTCTGCCGTATTTTTCAAGCGTTCTTCCTGTTTGGGATTCTGCCGTGCTGATTGTTGACCTTCGTGCGCTGTCGATTGTCCTTGCAATCTGACCGCCGAGCGTCGGGTTAAACTGACCGAGATACCCCATTGCAAGATTCGACCCAACTTGGCCGAGTGCTGTAGGGCCGTCGCTCGCTACAGTATGGAATATATTATTTACCCCCTGAAGCATTGACATATTAATCATCGGGTCTGAAATGTTGGCCATTGAATCTAAGACGGTGAAAAGGCTGCCGCCGGTATTTTCAAATGCTTTTGACAGCTCCACGCCGACAAAGAACGGCATTGAAAGAGGCGCCGCCCAGTCCAAGGTGTATGAAGTGCCGTCTACTTGGAGCGAGTAGCTTTGACTTCCAAGCATCCTGTTATAGTTGTAGGTTTTATCTCTAAAATCATCCTCGCCGCCCGATACGATTCCATAGTGGCCGAGTGTCATACCAAGCCCCACAAGCGCAGTCCCCGACAATCCAGATGCCAGTTGATCGATTGCCTCTGTTGCCGTAACCTTGCCGGTCTTTACTCTTTTAAGGTTGACGATACCTCTGACGATATTCGCAGGAGAATACCCTACACCTCTCTTGATAAGGTTAAGCGGAGTTTTGGCGAACGGGATTGCCCCTTCCAGGGCGAGACTGCCGACTTTCCCCATCACGCCGTACTTCCCGCTTGCGCCTACGCCCTTGCCCCTTGATATAAGCCTGCCGAGTGAGTTAAAGTCCCTGTATGCGGCTTTTAGTGCTTCGTTCATCGCATACTTTCTTCCCTTTTCGAGCGTTTCCCCTACCATGTCGGCGGGTTTCAGCTTGTTGGCTTTCATGTATTGAGCGAGTGACGAATCATAAGCAAATTGCATGAACCAAGTATCTTCTGCATCGAGCGCGCCGAGGTTCATCTTGCGGATAGATTCAAGTGCTTTGGTGTCAAAAACTTTCGCCTCGATCTTTCTGACATTATCGTCAACCTTGCCTTCGTTCTTTAGGATCGGCTTCACATTGGCAAAATCATCGTTGGCGAATTTGATGAGGTCTGCATCTTTCGTAGGATGGAGAATCGCCTTTGTTCTTTCTCCGTTTTTAATCAGCCCTTTCTCAAGCCCTGCTCCGATAAGGTTCTTGACCTCTCTTGCGGGCACGAACAAAGCGTTCCCCACGATATTTCTCATGTGAGTTTTGGGGTTGAAAAGCATGGCAATATAACGCCACGAGTTGATTTTATCCATCCAGTTGGGCGGTGTCTGATCCCATATTTCTACCGCCGCTTTGTGGTTGGCTTCAACGATTTCCTTTTCAGTCTTGGCTTTTGTTATTGCCTCGACCGTTTCATCCGATACTTTGATTTTCTTGCCGTGTTTCTTGGAGAGCTTGTCGGCGGTTTTTGTTATCGACAGCAATCTCCCTTCGGGCGACAGCCTTTTGGCTATTTTCGCCGCTTGAAGCGTTCGCCCTGTTTCGGACAACATTTGCGACAAGTCCGTTGCGACTTCCAGAGCTTCATCGTATCTGCCCGCTTTTTGTAAGTCTTGCAAGATTCGATTCCCGAGCGCAATATCTTCAGATGTCACTTTCTTATCTGCCTTTAAGACGCTCCTGAATCGTTCAACCGCACTATCAAGCCCCTTTTCTTCTATAATGTTGTTGGCGTTATCCACAGCGACCTTGTTGCCCTTTGTGGGCTTTGAGAAAAATCCGTCTTTAATCGCCTCGTTGATTTCCTTGTAAAGCGTATCGTCCACGATAGCGGATTCCTGCAATGTTCTTGCGTGTTGTTGCACATCGCCGTGGTTGGTTTTCTTCGGGATGTCAACCTCTCTTGCTCTTAGTTGTTCGCCCTTCGGAATGGCTCCGTGTTCTTTGACGAGTTCATCAAGCGTCTTTTCGGGTTTTGCGGCAGCCGCTCCGACCGCATTTCTTCCGCCTTTTTGAGCGGGTTTGCCCCCCACGAACGACATCATTTCCTTGCTAAGTTTGCTTTGTGCTCTTTCGTAGCCGGCATTTGTTATTTCTCTTGTTGTGGCTTCACCGTAGCTGTTTACAAATGTCTTGTTTGGAATGTTCGTCTCGCCACGCTTCGACAAAGCCGCTTTATCCTTTAGCTCGTTTAATTCGCCGGTCATCTTCTTGAGCTTTTCGCTTGATTCTCTCCACTTGGCCAGTATTGGCTCCGCCCTTTTGTTTGAGGGGTCCGCGCGTGACGGAGATGGCATTGATTCGTAGAGCTGTGTGTTGTATAGCTTTTGTTTTTCTATTTCTTCTTCTAAAGCCTTTATTGTCTTGTTTGTATCGACCGCATTTTTTTCGCCTGTTTGGGCTTGTTTCGCCGCAAGTGGAGCAATCCCCTCAACTTCCGCTGTTCGTGCCTGTACGGGCGTGTCGGAGCCTTGTGCGCTCCCTCTGAGCCGAGCCTTGAAGTTATCGACCGGCGATGACATCTCCCCGGGTGTTACGGTTCGAGGGACTTCCTTGTTGCTCTTGGGTATTTCCGGACCACGCACCACTTTTGGTACTTCTTCGTCTATTCTCGGCAAAGTCTTATCTCTGTACCTTGCGTCTTGTAAGAGTAAGGCTAAGTCCTCGTCAGCAAACTCGCTGTTGCGGTACAACAAGCCTTCGTCGATCAGTTCTCTTGCGATGTCCTCCGCTTCGGATTTTCTCGGGGCTCTGCCGTGCGACTTGTAAAAATCTTGATACCATAAATCGTTATTGCTTTGAGCAACACGGATTCCGCCGTCTCTCATCAATTCGTCTCCGCCCTTAGGGATAACCCAGACTTCAACGCCCTTTCCTTTATAGCCACGAATATACCCAGCCAACCTTTCGACTTGTGCCTCATACTCTTTGTTAAAGTCAGCATAAGGGTCTGCCAATCCCTTCCTCGTCGGGTTGAATGACGGGTTTATTTTATCCGGTGCCGGCAGTTCCCCCGCTATCGGTCGAGGTGCATTGCCGTACAAGGTGTCACCCTGCGGTGTAATCTTCCCTTTTCTGACATTCGATTCGTATGCAAGCCTTTCAATCTCCGTTAATACTTCCCCTTTTTCAGATGCCGGTAAAGCATCAAAATCGCCCTTTGTAGCGACTTTCTTCCCACTTTTGAGTAACACTCCACCAATGACTTCAAGTGCCCCGCCAGCGACTAAATCAATCGCTGTATTGAGCGCTATGTTCCTTAAAGCGTCCTCGCCCCTTAGCCCTTCTTTGTTCAAGGCTATGTTAGCGTTAAGCGGAAGCCCGACCGCCGTGTCGAGTACCGCTGACCTCGCAACACCTTGACCGACTTTGCCGAGTTTGCTAAACGCTTGTATGCCTTTTAAAGCGCCAGTAATCGGGGCAGATGCCGCTCCGTACCCTACACCAAACTGCGCAACTTGCCCCGCTATTTTGCCTGCTTTGCCTGATGCAGTTTCGTCGAGCATAGTCTTTATATCTTTCTGCACAGGTGTTTTCTTTTCGTGCCCCAAGAAGTGAAGCCCTTCCCCTGCGCCGTACATAAGCCTTGCGGCCGCGCTGTTTGACATTGCCTTCGCTTGCCTTAAATCATCGGCTTGCTTTTGCTCTGCCGTTCTTAGCCTTGACGGGATTGTTGCACCTGCGCCCATCATCGGAAGGTCAACCTTCTTGACTTCGATGTTTTTGTACTTGTCCATTATTGCGCTTGTGTCGACCGCTGGGGCTTTCTTCGCCTTAACCGGGACATAGGAAACATTGCCCGCCGTTATGACGGGCTTCTGAGCGGGTGCCATTTTCTTCTGTACCGTCTGCTTGATTGTGGGTGTCCTCGCTGCCTGTTCTTCGTTTATTCTTTTTCGCTCTGCTCTCACTCTCGCATTAAGTTTATCCCAATCTATAGACATTTCTCCACCTCTCTACTGCAAGCCGACCCTTCTAAGGGCTTCCGCTATATAGTTTTCGTTCACTCCTTGTTGTATCATTCTCTGTGCAGCGGACAGGGCTCCCTCCGGTGTTTTGTTCGCCACGATCAAGTTATACACATCTTGCTGTGTGTATTGCGCCGGGTACTGTTGTGTTACCGGTCCGTTTGATAACTCATACTTTACAGGCTCGTTACCCTCAAGCAGTTGCATATACGCATCGTTTGCCGTTCCCCCGCTTGATCCGCCGCCCGACCTTGATGCCCTTGCCTGCGCCAAGCTGTTTGCGATTGCATCTTGATTCTGCTGATATGAGAACTGGTCTTGTGCGAATTTGTTCTCCCAAGCCTGCTGCTCTCTGCTATCTATATACTGCTGGGTTCTAAACGCGTTGTCAGATTCCCATTGCGCCATCGAACCCGCTTGCTGTCTTGCCGACTGCATAGCCGATAACATACTTTGATACTTTTGCGTAGCTAATTGTGCTAAATTTGTATCGCCTGTTGCTTGTGCTTGCGCCACTAAGTTTTGGATTTCCATTAAAGCGTTGTTTTTCTGCTGGTCGTTTGTGTTTCTTAGGTTCTCGTATCCTGACTGTAAACCTAAGGCTGTGCTTTCCGACATTCCGCCTGAATACCCCATTGCCGATAAGTAATCGCCCATACCCGTCTTAGCTTTTGTATTTTGGATATACGCCGCTCTTTGTTGGCCTTCGTAGTCTTGGTTTATTTTTGGGATATTTGAATTTATACTAGAGATTGTCGATTCTGTCTGTCTGCGGAGCGCCTCTCGTTGCGCCCTGTCATTTTCGTCTATAAGCGATTGCATCTTGTCCATATAGTCTGTGTAATAATCGTTTGCCGAAGGGGTGGCTCTGGGGGTGGCTTCGGGTGCGGTAGCATTAAGCCAATTTGGGCGAGATGATGGATTAGTACCCGCTTTCGTCTGCACATACTGCCCATTTTGCACAGTGGTGTATGTGGCGTAGCCTCTGGCTTGGTCAGCTTTAGCGTGGGCGGCTTCCATGCCCGCTTTGTCGCCCTTTGCTTTTGCGGCATCGTATTCTTTTTTAGCTTGGTTTATCACACTCACTATGCACCGCCCCCTTTTACTGATTGAGAATCAATAATAGCCTCTGATATCATGTACCCTATAGCACCGCCGATTGTCAAGACTGCACCGCTTACCGCCTGTATGTCGGTTTCAGCGTACCCGAACATCATCAAAATGCCTGATACGATTGTTGCAAGCGCAACCCAAAACTTACGGCTAGATAGTTTCTGTTTCAATGTCTGCATTTTTCTTCTCCTTTTCACTGTTTTTACCGCGCGTGATTTTGCCCCTGTGATAACGGCTTTTAACGGTGCTGTATTTATTCCCAGTTGCCCTTGCATACTCCGCTAAAGTGAGAGACCTTCCACAAAGGGATACGTAAACATTTTTTCTTGTATTGTTGGCCTGTACCGTATATGTAGCCCATCTGCAGTTTTGAGGCACATAATCTCCGTCATTGTTAATTCTGTCTATCGTTAGATGTTCGTCATATCCGTTGGCTTTAGCCCAAGTGGAAAAATTTTCAAACCCGTCTTCTCCCAACCAGCCCTCGTAAATAGTGATTCCTCTGCCGCCGTAATTGGGGTATGATTCACAGTTTTCGTTATAACATCTTCTTTTCATATCCTTAAGTATTGAGTACAATCGGCTGTCGCTTTCTCCGTGTTTTGTGAATTGAGCAATAGCCCGTTCTCTGGAGGTTTTCCGTCTATAACACCCACAACTTTTTGTAGCTCCCCTCACCAAATATGAAGAATTAACTTCAATCGTATTCCCACAATCGCATTTGCACAGCCAAGTTGCGTTTCTACGCTTGCTTATTCCTGCCCTGGCGATAACTGTCAATGCACCAAATCTTTTGCCGGTGAGATCTAATGTGCTATTCATTTGTATCACCGCCTTTTCTTCTTTTTTCTTTTATTTTCGTTATGGAGGCAAGGCTCATAAGTTCTGTCCCCGTGAAGGCAAACCACGCCCCTACAAGTACGGCGGGCTCACTCCCCGTATGCCAAAACACCGCAAGTACCGCTATGGCGAATAAAGCGTTCATGGCGATTACCGCCGCTACTATGATTTTACTGAATCTCATTTCCCTGCCTCCAAATCGTCTATGCGATGATTCGCAACCTTAATGTCTGCTTTGCATAATTCGATGCACTTCTCAATCTCATATGTACGCTCGATAAGGGAATTATGTTTGTCTTGTTTCTTCTCAAGCTGATCCAGCCTATAAAGCACTGCGTTGTTCTGATTTTTGATTTCTGTGCCTAAAGCCACCATCGCCGCCTGTTGTTTAATTTCCGATGTGTTATGAGTGCGCTTTAGTATTAATACTTGAGCGGCAATCACTCCCGCCAGACCTATGATTGCCACGATAATTTCAGTCATACGCTGCCCCCTAATCAGTAACTACTGCGACTTTGTTCGCTTCGTCGTACTCAACTTTAACTACTCCGAGCACATCGTCCATATCCCTTAGCCTTATGTAATTCTCGCCGTCTTTCAAAATTCGTTTGACGGTTTTAATTTTACCGTCTACCATGATTTTTGTTTCTGTTACCATTTCTTCCTCCTGCCATATCGGCTCCCAATTCTTATAATCTTTTCTCCCCGCCGTCTCTAAGGGCTGAATGTGCCACGGCTCACTTTTAATCGGCTTGCACAGTCCGTACTTTTGTAATTGGATTGACGGCATACCCCGTATCGGCTGTGTTGATGTGTCGATTGCCAGTCTAAATTCATGCCAGCTCGTGCCAGGTCTCGCCGCAAGCTTGATACTGCCTTTTCCTGTTCGCCTGTACTCTTGATACTGCCTGTATAATTCCGCTTGCCTTGCGCTTGACCTATACCCCTCCGTCAGCTTAATTTGTGCTCGGTAATCTTTCGCCATTTTCGCCAACCTCCCTGCAAATATCGGGTCAAGTTCTTCCCATTTACCGATTATGTATAGTGCAGGATCGGCAACGGGATATGCAGGCTTTAGCTTTGACTTAAACATAATTGCCTCCGTTCCATAGAAAAACCGAGGCTCTAATATGCGATTTGACGCATCTTTTTTACCTCGGTCTAGTGTTTATACCTTTAGAATTCTGCCGAACTAATCAACACTAAGATATGTCGCATTAATATCCAAATGCGACATTAAACTTCTTCGTGTTTGCTATTTAGTAATTGTGTTAATTCCTGATAATGTTCTACAGTTATTCTTTCACCTGCAAAGAATACATCTAACATTAATTGCATATCCTCTTGTGTTTCGTACATTCCCATATTAATCTTGTTCTTACACATCGTATAAACTATTTTTTGCATTATTTACCCCTCCTTTATAATCCTAACTCTTGCATGGTTAATCTCATATCAACATCTAATACATAGTTGGATAGATTGTCATTTTCCTTTTGTATTTGTAAAGATTTCAAGATATGATTTACCCCATCTGGGAACACTCCACTCTCAACGTAATCACCTAATTCAGCACTAAATCCTTCAGGAATATTCAATTGATTTATTTCCTCAAATCTACCTAGTTGCTCTTCTGTATGCTCAACAGGTATAAACTCTATTATCTCTGTATGCTCCCATTTTTCCTCAAAGTCTACCCACCAATCATGGCCTTCTGCTGTTACATATTGGATTATTTCTTCACCATGTTGAATGTATTTTACTTTTTCACTACACAAACTCCATCCGTTTTTGTAAAATATCAATATCATCACCGCCCTTCTTTAATTTGCTTTTATCAATCTTCAATACAGTTTTTTTACCTTTACTTTTAAGATAAAGAAATTCAAATCTATCTAATAAGCTTTGAATAAAGTTATAACTATCACCATGCTCTGCATGACCTTTCCAGCTATTTAAAATCTGCTCTGCTTTTTCTACAGTCATTTTACCCTCTAGAATTAAACCAGGCATAGCTCTTATCTTTCTTTTAATCTTCTTCTTGCTTTCATTTCTTAATAACATATGAGTGGTATATATTTTATAGCCAATAGTATTTACGCCTTGATTTATAGGGAAGTGCTTTGTTTTATTTTCATTTAGCCTTAACCCAAGTGTGCTTTCCACATATTCAGTTATTAGTCCTATCGTCTCTTTTGCAATTTCTTTGTTTCCAACTACTATTATAAAGTCATCCATGTATCTAGCATAATATTTAAGACTCAACCCTTTCTTGCAGTAATTATCAAATTCATTAAGATATATATTTGCAAATAGTTGACTCAGTGTATTGCCTAAAGGTAATCCTAGTAAATCAATGGCGTCAGCACTATCAATAATTAAGAATAATAAAGCTAAAGTTCTCTGACAACTAATCTTTTTAGGCAATATTTTCTTTAAAACATCCCTATCAATACTGTAGAAGAACTTCTTAAAGTCACCCTTAATAATTGTTGTTTCTTCGCTATATTCCCATTTAGCCTTTCTCATAAGATGCTGGATTCTTTTTGCGCATTTATGAGTACCCTTGTCATCGATACAAGCATAACTATCATAGACGAATGACTTGTTGTATATTTCTTTTAATATGTTATTTATAGCTAGTTGAACTATCTTATCCTTGAAATGTGGAGCGTCTACAATTCTTTCTTTCGGTTCGTATACTGTAAATCTAATATATCCACTAAATTCATATGTGCCATCTATTAGACTTTCTCTTAATTCTTGCAAGTTATACACTTCATCAAACATAAACTCCATAGCTTCTATATGGTATTTCCCAGCACCTTTTAAAGTCTTCTTGTACGCTTGATAAATATTTTCTTCATCTACAATTCTGTCAAATAAATCCCCATAATGTTTTTTCGACAATCCCAGTTTTCACTCCTTGGCTACTAAGTGTATTGCCCTTATTCATGTGTTTATACTCTTGTCGAGTAAAGGAATTAGGCTCTCTTGAATTAGTTCAAGCCTTGTTATTAAAACCGTAATCTTAATAATCAAATTGTTAATCAGGACGGACGCCAACCGTTGTTAGAATTCGCATTGGACGAAGTGTTGTTGTTCGAGTTCGACACACCATTGTTACCACGGTTCTGACGGTTGGACGTTTTGCAGCCTAATCCCTATATTATTTATTTCTTCTTATTTATTGAACGAATATATCCCGCTAACATTTTGCTAATTTCAGTTAGTTCTAAAGATATATCCTTATAAAATCCTTTACCTATATATTTTAGATAATAAGCTAACATTATCTTTGCTTTCAAATCTTCCAAATATCCTTGAGCTTCTTGGGCATATACCATTCTTTTAGATTTAACATTATTAGCCCTCGATACATAATTCAAATATTGAAATATGCAAATCTTAGTATCTTGAGCTAAAGCATATTTTTCAGCTTTTGGATAATTAACCAAGGCTGGATATATCCTTTTTAGTAAGTTAAACATTCTTATATAAATTTCTAAATCAGTGCCTATATTATCATCCCCTTATTAATTATGGACTTACCCTCACATTCGTTCGGGACTGCGTCCAAAAATAGAGTCCAGAGGCCAGAGTTAAGGAACTAATTTCAAGACCGGACGCCAACCGTTGTCAGAAGACGCATAGGACGAAGTGTAGTTGTACGAGGCCGACACACCATTGCCACGGCTCTGACGGGTGGACGCAGATGTCGACATCTCTTGACACCACGAAAGTCTACCATCACCACTCGCTACAACTAGGTCTGCATCACTATACATTCCTTGACTTCCACTCCCTAGACTATGCTCTAGAATACCTATATCGCTTTCGATATTATCTGGAAAACCCCAGCTACCATTTATAGCTTCCTCATGTATTTGGCATATTAATCTATTCCATTCTGAGTGATGATTTACAGCACCCGAAGTTGCACTAACAACTGTTTTTGGGTCATTTGATGGTTCTAGTGCTCTCATAAGTGTCACCTTATAAGTCTTCCCACCAATTACAACTGTCTTATCTCCGCTATCGCCATACACGCATTTAGCTGTATTTATTGCATCCCAAGAAATCGAATGTCTTATAGGTTTTTTAGCTACAAATTGTATTTCGCCTTTATAAGCAAATTTAAGCCACCCTGCTGTGGAGTACTGACTTGTGCCTTGGGATATTCCGCACTCACTTGCGAGGGCATCTCCAGTTATTAGTTCGCTTGAAGGGACTTCGCCGAAAAATCCTTCTTGCTTACTTCCTGCTATTAAATTTGCACTTCCGGGGGAACCCGATTCGTCATCCTGAATTTGGAGAGTTTCTGCATACTCCGTCCACTTAGCAAATCCAGTACGGGCATCAAGGCAAACGAACGCTTTGTATGAATAGTCATCCTCGCTTATATAATCTTCGCATACCCATACATCCCCTTGTTTGAAGCCTTGTGTCACATCATCGGTTGCCGTTGGAAGTTGAGCAGATATAGTTGCAATATTTGCCTTATGTGCAACAACATCTCCCAACACAGTGCTGATTAGTTCGGCAGATTCATCTATGGCATCTTGCACGTTTGTAGCTGTTAAACTACTTGTCGAGTTGTCGTAATCGTGGTTTTCCGAATCAAAAGCGTTGGTGTTTTTGCCTGTCGGGTCGTATATGGCTTTCACCATATCTCCACCACCCATATCTTGCACATACTCAACAATTGCTTTTTCTGATGGTATTTTATCTGTCCTTGATGAAGTAATTGCATTGATGATTGAATCCTCATATAAGGTATCGTTTGGCAAGTCTGACTTTTCCAAATCCTCACCGCTTGTTATAAGCCCCTTGGAATCGTATGTTATCTTAGGTTTCGTTGCCCCTACTATTGGCGGATTTGAAGTTATTTTGTCTTGGTTAAGGCTATCTAGTGCATCTTGTAGCTTGGTTTCATTTTCACCACTCATCACCCCTATGTCTGCCCCTGCTTGCCCTGTTTTAAGGAAGTCAAAGAATCCGTTTAACTTGCCTAAAGCCATGATGATTTTAGGGATACTGTCAAAGCGTGCCTTTAATTGCGTTGCACTAAATCCTGCCTCGTTAGGTCTGTCCGGCAGGTTCGTTATTCCTTGATTGTCAAAGTCTGCTTCGGTAAATTTGTAATTGTCTATTCCCATATTTTCTCCCTTCTATTTGATGTACTCTCCGCCGTCCGTGTATTTTAATACTGCACCGTAAAGACCGAACGCCTCATCTTTCGAGTTCTCAAATCTTATCTGCGTGTGGAGCACCTTCTTTATTTTCATTTTGCCGCCCACCACCGTTGGGGTGTCGTCTGTCCTGAAGGTGAATTTTGAAAAATCTATATCGCTGAAATCTAAAAAGTTAGCCGTTTCGTCATAATCGAAAAACAGCTCCCAAATCCCATCTATCTTGAACCATATCCTGCAGCCTGTCCGAATGTAAGAAGCCAAGAGTACCGCAATATGCTTGAAGGTCTTTTTAAGCTCCATGCTTGTGCCGTAAATTTCAAAGGTGTCAAACCAACATGGGAACAGTTCTTCATCGTCTCGATATTTTGCGTCGCTGTCGTTGTAAAACCTTTTGACCTTCCCGTCGTTCGTGCCAAAGTGCAAATAATCGTCATGCACAAACAACATCCTCGCCCCGATACCCTCCCACAGATAACACTCATATTGCCTGTTACTGTACGGCGTATTCTTTTCATATACGGGTTGGTAGCTGTCGAGAATATATATTTTATCGCCGACCGCTATCATGTAAAAACCCTCAAACACAACCGCATACCCTTCTTCAAGGTTTTCTTCTTTTGCGAGTGCCGTTGAGATGTAATAGCTTCTTTCTTGCGAGAACCTTTCTCCTAAAACATCGGACGGCGTGATTGCCGATATGTTCTTCTCGACCGTCAGATATAAAGGCTCGTTATCAAACGATGCAAAGGAATATTTCCCCAGCGCACCGCCTGCTTGGAAACTGCCCTTTGAGGTCAGGACAAGCCTGCCATCTGTGTACTCAAACGACCGTATAATCGTTGAATCTGTCCCCTTGTCGTCCTTTAATGTCGCTAACTTATCGTTAATAATCGCATAGTTGATTATCTTCGATGAATCTTGACCCACGACCGAATACCAAATATCCCCAAAGTATGTCGGATCGTCTGCCTTTGAATACCAGTCATAGTGAACGAGTGCCGGGTTACCAGTAACAATCATTATGTTCCGCTCCCCGTTCAATCCGTACAAGATTGACATATCGCAAAGTGCTATCCTGTCGGCATAGCCTGCGACGGTTTTTGAGTATGTCACATATAGATTGTCCTCGCCCACAACGGGGGTTTGCGCTACCGCATTGAGCGTGAATGTTCCGAGCGTGCGGTTTACCGTAAAGTCCGTACCCTCAACCAAATCAGAGAATGTCCCGTTTGTCTGAAGGCTTCTGATTGTCACTTCGTCATCGTCGATATTGGTTGCGGTTAACTGAAATGTTTTATTTGTGTTGTCGCCTGTGAATCGTTCAATCCGTTTCGGTTGGATTAAGTTGACCGGCTCCAATGTTTCGCCGCCGCCGTTATGAAGTCTTGCGATGATGATTGTCGGGATATAAGCATCTTCCGATACCTTTTTAACTTCCGTGCCGTCATAGACAAGATAGTTAAGCCCGTCCAATATGTAGAGTTTCCCTCTGACTTGGCGACTGATTGAGAAATGGTCGCCGGCACCCTCATACAGAACGGTTTCGCCCTCGTATATCTTTGTGCCGGCGTGGATGAGTAACTTTTCTTCCTCGCCTTTCAAGATGTGCGCACCGTTTATCCGGCCGTCATATTCCGTTATTGTCTGATAGCCGTACCTCTTTTTGTTTACACCCTTCGTCTCCCTTATCATGTTGGGACAGTACGGCGATCTCCCCTCCGCGACATTGTAAGGGGCGTTCCGCAAATCAATCCCTCTGAACCCTTCAATGTGGATTTCTTTCGTTTCGGGCGATTTTACCCTCGAAAACTTAGCCATTTAATCACCATCCGTTCGCATCGACAAAGGTTGCTCTCTGCCCGAGGTTTTGTGATGGGTTTAATTGTGCCTTGCCCGCTTCGTATTGTTCGCGGAAATACTGTGCTTTCCCGATGTCCTCATCTTCCATCAGTTCGGCAGCGTTATAAACTGCAAGGAGCTTTGCCACTTCCGGGTCAAGCTCGATGTCGTCATTGTCTTGTGTTTCTGTTGTTACTTCTTTCGGGTAAGCATAATAATGCACGATCCATTCGCCGTGTTGTTGACCGTTCAAGACTAAAACAGAATCGCCCTCCCAATAATATTCGGAGGTCTTTTCATATCTTCGTTCATTGAATCCCGACTGCAAAACAAGGTCGGTCGTGACAAGCCTATAAAAGTCCTCTGTCAGTTCTCGCAGGTCGTACCTTTTTTCGGATAGATACTCCCATATATCTTCTTCTTGCTCGAATACGGCATCGTAGAGTGCAATGTTGCGATACTGATACGGGTACGAGCCTCTGAACACGATTTCAGCAGTCTTTCCTTCGGGATTGGATATAATGCCCTTGAAAGCCTTAAACCCTCGCCCAATAGGCGATAGCGTCTCCACAACCACGCCGCCGACTTTAATCTCAACTGTTGCTGTGCCGTCCACTTCAAAATAATACGCAAGCGCACCGTCTGCCGAGTATGCAGTATCGTCTTTGATATGTTGGTAAATGTTCATCATGTATAAAGGCATCGGGAGAATGTTCTTTATCTTCCCTTGCGTGATGATGATTTTCTTTGTGATATACTTTCCCGCCGTCGACAAATCCTGAAGTCCTCTGTTCGTGGTTTCTACCATCGCGTTGAGATAGTCCTTCGTGTTCCTTGTCGGTGCTAAACTTGTGATTGACGGGTCTATCTTTTTAAGTGTCGCAAGTTTTATATCCTTCCACAGCATTTAATCACTCTCCTTTCAAGCCAGTTTGCAGTCCGTTACAAGCTTAATGCGCCATTCTTGCAAGCCAAGTCTTTCAACCCATTCCTTTAACAGTTCCATACTTCCTCCTTGCGCACTCCCTCGGTACTGCCCCGGATGAATCTTTCAAAGTGCGACAGAAGGGGCTTGCGCCCCTAGTCTAATGCGATAACCACATTTGTGTCTTTCGCCTTGCCAGCGAAAACCAAAAGGCTTTTGCCTACCGCAAGGGATGTTCCCGTGTCTGTCGCAATGTTCTTGACTGTAAATGCGTTGGTTGCTCCGACATTCTTTACAACCGCCATCTGCCCTTCGGGAAGTCCGAGTGTCAATACCTTAGATGCGGCCGTCATTTCGCATTTAATCAGCGTGTTTTTCTCTGCTGCCGCCAAAGCGTAACTATCGGCTTTCTCAACTGCCGTTGCTCCGGCGATCATAGCTTTCACCGTGAATGTTGGTGCTTTTACGCTCTCGGCTACCTCTAAATTTGTGAATCTTGTTGGTTCGGTCATTATTTTTCACCTCCGTTTTCGGGATTCATCTTGCAGGCTTTTTCATGGCTCATAAGGCCTACCGGTGAGCCACACTCTCTCCCGCAATACTGACAGTTGAGATTCTTTGAAAGATTCGGGTCTTTGCCCTCATCTTCGGGCGGGGTTTCTTCCGTGCCGGGGTCCGCCTGCATATCCGCTAAAATCTCCGCTCTGACTTTTTCTTCAAGTTCTTTGCGGAGTTTATCCTCACGCGTTTCTCCTTCGACCGTTACCGCATCGCCTGTCGGCTCGGTATTCGGGTAAGATACACCGCCCACAAGACAAAAGCCCGTTACTTTCCTCTTTTCGCCATCGATGATGGTGACATCGCCAATTTTATACATAATGTTTCCTTTCCAAAAAAAAGGGGCAACCCCGAAAGATTGCCCTAAACCGCTAAGTTAATGTTGTGCCTGCCTGCGCTCCTCCCAAAATCTGGCATCTCCAGTTGTAACTCCCTACGGAGAATCTGCCGTACCCGTTCCAGACAAGGTTCCTGGTCTTGATGTCGATTTCGTTCGCTACATCAAGCGGTGTCCTGTTGTAGAACATAAGGCCCCTTAATTCTTTGTTGGCTTCACTGGATTGAAGCATGTACGGATTCGTGCCTGCTGCGGCTTCCCATCTGTGGTTGACAATCAACCTCCATTTGCCCTTTTGGGTGTTGATGTCGTTGTTTGCGTTCCCCACAACCCCCGCTGTTCCGATGATTCTGTTGCAGACTTCTTCAAGCTCCGGACAGTTACCCGGGATGATGATTGTGTCGAAGGTGTAACCCAAGATATTGCCTGATTCGTTCTTGAAGTTTCTGCCGATATTCGCAAGTCTGTTGAGCATATGAACATCAGTTCCCAGCGCGTTTGTGAACACATTCGACTGTGCCGCTACACCGGACCTCTTGCCCGGGTGGTCGGTTGCGAACAATGCTTTGGCATCGCCTGTTGTTCTGTCGAGTGTCTTGCCGCCGAAGGTGAATGTAGCACCCTCTGCCACAAGATAAGCCGTAGCATAATTGAGCTTCGTCCGCTTATAAGACCTCGCGAAGTTGGCCGCCGCAAGTCTTGCATCGTCAAGCCTGTTGTCGTCCACCATCGCCTTTGTAGTTTTGAAGTCCTTCAAGACTTGCAGATGCTCGATCAGCTTGCCGAATCCTTCTTCGATCTCGTCAGATACAGCTTCCCCGCCTTCCGGAACAAACTGGAAGTCTGAAAACTCCGTAAGTCCGCCGGCTCTTTCTCCGAATTTCTTTGATTTCTTGACATTGAAAATTGCGTTTAGCACTTCATCGTCTTTTGTTTTCCCGGTGTCCACATCTTTGATGATCTCGGTCAAAAGTCCCTCAACCGCTTTGAATGTGGAATCATTCTTGCCGGAAAGTTTACTAAATACTACTCCTGCCATTATTCAGCCCTCCTTAAATGAATCTCACAAGAGCCTTGGTCCCCTCTGCTCCTGTGCCTAATTTTCTAACGATTGTTGCCACTCCGTTTGTACCGGTCGCCGTAATCTGCGCTCCGTCGGTGTGGATTGTTACCTTTGACCCTTCTGTTACCGCTGAAGCGTCTGCCGCAAAGGTTGTCTCGTACTCGTGATGCGGGAGTACGGGATAAACGGGCAACTCTTTCTGCCCTTCCACAGGTGCGACATAATTAGCCGCCGCAATGTACTCGGGCTTTGCGGTTGCCCCGACCTTTGTCAGTGCTCCGGTAGTCACCACAAGCCCTTCCCCGGCGACATATGTTTCCTGTGCCGTTGTGGGTAGTTCTCTGATTGTCTGGAAGTTCTCTCCGGACAATGAACGATTGAATATAAACATTTTTTCACTCTCCTTGTGTTTTCAATGAGTTGTTATAGCGGGTTCTCAGCTGTGCAGGAGTGTCGTCCGGGAATGAATCCCCCCAAAACTCGATTAGATTTCCGGGTATCTCTTTTTCCCCCGCACCGCCTGCGTTGCCGCCGCCCATGCTCTTTAAGTGTGATTTGGAATCTTCTTTTTTCTGCGGAATCCTTGCTACCGCCTCATATGCCTTTGATAAGGGCATACCGCCCTGCACAAGTGCGTTGAAAACCTCGTCGCTCTTTCTTTCAGCGAACAAGTCCTCTATCGTCTTGATTTTCGGGTTCAGCTTTTGGATTTCCGCGACTTCTCTGTCTGCGGCGATTCTTTTCTGCATCTCCGTGTTTTGGTGCACAATTGCCGCTGCCTGCTGAATCAGAGGATTGCTTGCGATAGCTTTCTCTATGAAGTCGGGTGAAAGCCCGGCATCTTCCAGCTGTCTTGCTTCTTCTGCCTTCGTCCAGTCCATGAAGTCATCATAGGATTCGATTGGCTTGCCCGTGTACGGGCTTAGCTCGCCTTTGATGGTCCTCGCGAAAAGGTCGTCGAACATCTGTTGCCTTCTTTCCGCTTCCGCTAACGCCTCGCTCTTTGCCCGTTCAACCGCCTTGTCATAGTTCATCCCCTTTTGAATATGGATAACCGCTTCTTCATACGGCACTTCCATTTCTTCGTGGTTGTACTTGACTTTTATCGCCTGTGGTGTAGGCTCGTCGGGAGTTTCCTCGGGTTCTTCATCAACTTCGATTTCTCCGTCGATTTCGATTTCTCCGTCGATTTCGATTTCTTCGGGCGCAATGTCCCCTGCTCCGCCGCCGTCGTCTGCTTCGAGATATGGTTCTCTCTTAAATTTCATAATTCCTTCTCCTTTGCTGTGGTTTGCAAAATATAAAAAGCCACCTACTCCGTTAGGAATAAGTGGCTCATTGGCTCTATTCAGTTATAACTTCTACTTCTTTCTTGCAACGCTTACACCAAAAGTATAAAATCCCTTTAGCGTCTGCCCTGCATAGCTTCTTGCCGCAGTTGGGGCAAGTGATCCATTTCATCATAGGCTGCCCTCTAATTCCTCGCCGCAGTAAGGGCAGTAACATATTTCGGTAACGCATTCACCGCAGTCCAGAGATAAATACCATTTATCCCCTCCCTTGTATATTTTAGATTCCATCGCCGTTCCGTACATTTCGTTGTCTTCACAGATATGCTCTGACGTTCCTTTGATTAAATCTAAAACAGCGCCGTTTTGCACCGCTTGCATGAACTCATTTCTTTCCTCAATTTCGAGTTCGTGCAGTCTCTGCCCTTCTTCTGCTGTGGCATATCCTTTTTCTTGGATTTTCGTGTATAGTGATGTAAATTGGCTCATTTTTGGCTCTCCTTTCAGGATTCCTTCTTCTCCCTTATCTCCGCCTCTTTCCCCTCCTCGCTGCCGTTGATTACTTTTAGGTAACTCGGGCATCTTGGGTCAAGGCAAGTGTAATAATAATGTGTTGTTGTCTCACCGGTCTCAATTTCGGTTGTTGATGTGACATGGCTCAATATCACTGCGTTGTTGCAATTAGGACAAATCATGCGCTCTCTCCTTTCCAACCCAATAGGGTTTATCTTCCGTTGCATAACAGAAGAACGAATTAGGACAATCCATTCTTCCGCGCTTTGCGCAATTGTCGCAATCACGGGTTGCGAGTATCTGTTTTCTCCGCTGTACGGCTTCCTTGAGCCGTCTAAGAGTGTGTTTTATCATATAGGTACACCTCCCGTCACTTCGGGCGGCAAATCAACACTCTGCCCCTCGGGCGGTGTCTCCATTTTCATCTTGTTGATTTCAAGTTGGAGTGCCTGCATTTCCTCTTTGACCTTCTTCATCTCCTCGACCTTCCTTTGCCATCTTGCGACTTGGCGTTTGGCGTTGGGATAGTTCATTGACTCCCGGTCCTTCCAAAGATTCAGCATCGTCTCGGGGTCTTGTGGATCACCGTATAAGCCTTGCGAGAAGTCTTTCTCCATCACCTCTAACACATATTGGCGGTTCTCCTGTGCGCTCCCTTGTGAATCAACTGTAAATGTAAATTCGTCGTTGTAGTACCAATTCCCGTACTCATCTTGCTCCAAGAAGTCATATCTGTTAAAGGTTATGATTTCTTCTTCGCCCTCATCGTTTTGGGAGGAATATTCCCTCGGCTCATCGGCGTAAGCAAGCATATACTCGAACATCACTCGGTAACAATCAGCGTAAAACTCGTTCTTCATCTCGACTTTTGACTGCTGACGACCCATTGCTCGTGATACTTGGATTTCCTTTGCTTTCCCTGACTGTGCTGTGGAGTCGGGCTTGCCTTGCGATGTGTCGTTGATTCCGAGGATTGATTTCGCCCATTGGTAATACTGATTGACAAGCATAATGTCGCCGCTCGGATCAAATTTTAACTCTA
Source organism: Eubacteriales bacterium (assembly GCA_028706405.1). Lineage (GTDB taxonomy): Bacteria > Bacillota > Clostridia > Peptostreptococcales > Anaerovoracaceae > Anoxybacterium. The sequence continues at coordinate 13,470 of JAQWBM010000013.1, read as the reverse complement.
CCGCTTGTACCATATTCGCCTGCGATGGGTCTGTGAGCTCTATAATCTGCCTTCTTTGGTTCCCGAAGTTGAAGTTTAAGTCTTTCGGCTTCGTTAAATAGCATCCCGCATCTTCGCTTTTCTCGATGATTCTTGTCGATACCTTGTTGGCTTTGTCTTGCGGAATCCTTATCGCCTCGCAATCCGAATCTCCCAGTACGCTTTTATGCTTTGAGACATTCTTCCTGACACATAAAGGCCATGACTTCGGTGTGTAATACGGCAACTTAGTCGGCTCCTCATATGTTCTTTGCACCGTCTGCGTCCTTGGGGCTTCCCCTATAGGATTCATCTGCTCATCGAGCATCAAGTCATACGCAGGGTACATACTGCCGTACATATCGGATTCGTACACGGGTTCCTCCACATCCCTTAACTTTGGTGTACCATCGTCATTTAACGCTAGGCTCATAGCAGGAATGATGGAGCCGTCTGTCCTTACAATATCTTCTGTCAGCTCCTCGTGGTTAAGGCTTCGCTTCTCCCATCTCCTTGATCCGCACCGACATACATTCTCGCCTTGCGGTTTTGTCTCGCCACATTTTCTGCACACTTGATTCCCTCGTGCGTTGTATTCGTCGTCGTCTATAAGAACGGTGTCGCCCGCCCATGAGAACACACCGATGTTGCCCTTTGTGTTCTTGTAATAACAAACAACCTGGGTAACGGTTTCGTCCGATTGGGTCGGTTCTGCTGTCTGTGGGTCTACCCCTTCGAGCTCGACATCTTTACCATATTGCGCTTTGATCATGGTCTTGGTCTTTTCAAAGGTCACGAATTGATAGTCCATCAGCTTCTGCCGATATACTCCCTCTTGCGGAATATACTGTAATGGATGAATCAGTAATGAGTTGCTCGCCCCCACCGTGTTATGTGTTTTCTTTGAATTGTCCCACTCGATTAACCTCAAACTCCCGCCGTGTATCTTGACCGTCCGTTCGTCCTCGTCGTTCTCTTGTCGGAATTTCAGCCGTTTTATTTCTTCCCTCAGCATCTTCTCGGCGGTCATTGCGAGCTGTTTGTTTCGCTCTGTCGGAACGTCTGCCTCTACCTTCGGCGTGGGGACATTGGAATCAATTTGTGATTCGATTAATTCCTTGGAGAAATTGAACAGCGTCTCCACTTGTCTACCTTGCGCCGGTTGCATCACGCCATCGTATTGTGATTGCCACAGTTCAAAGCTCGCTCTGTCCTCTTCGTATGCCATGAGGGCAGCTTGATAATCCTCCTTGAATTTCAGCAATCTATCATTCTTTTTCATGCGCCCTCCTATAAGTCATGTGGTCTGCCCCATCTTTTAATTAACATCTCCCTGTCCTCTTTGCTTGCGTTCCAGTAATCTTCCCACTGGTCTTTGCGCCATGTTACCCTTTCGCCTATGGGTTTCTCTGCAACAAATGACTGCTGCTGCCGAATCTCGTTGGCTATCATGTCACTGAATAACAAATCATCGTGCTTGCCTGACATTGCATCGGGCCTGCCGTTCTTATCGTAAACAAATGTCAAGCATTCCCCCAGCATATCGATGTCGGTGAACAGATCGATGTTGTTCTCAATCAAATCTATTTCTTTATCGATGATCAAAGGTCGGGTGTTGCCGTCTGTTTTCCAGCCGTATTTATCCTCCGTAACCTTTCGGAAATCGTCGTATTTCCTGCGAACATACTGCCGTGAATATCTTAGCCTTTGCAATTCCTCAATTGGAGCGGTGTTAAAGTTCATTTCGATGCCGATTAGAGCGGTATTGTAATACCTCCCCAAGCAATACATCTGCCAGGTGTAGGGTTTTGAGTTGCTGGCCTGCATCCACAGTGTAGCCACTCTCTTTCCGGTGGTATTGTCTATCACAGTGCCCGTATACTTATCCCTGCCCTCGCCTTTGGTGTCGCCACCTATGACATATGGACACCCGTCCTTTGGGTCCTGGTATATGGTTATAACGCCGTTGGGATCGTCTACCCATGTGATTGTCTCGTCTTTAATTCTGTCCTGTGCATCCGCATCGTTCCACTCAAAGCGGAATCTCCCGCGCTTTGGTTTCTTCTCTGTGTACCGCATCCGCAGCCGTTCGATGTGCTGTTGCACCTTGTCGTTGTCAAATACGGGTGAGCCGGTTGAGATGAAACTCTCCTCCGGACTACTGGGATTTTCCTGTCTCATCATCCTATAGTCGCCGTTACAGTCGTTCTTTAGGGTCCATACATACCATTGCACTTGCTCCTCATCGAGGTTATATATAGCCCGTATGCCCTCTGTTTTGTCGTTGCCCTCTATGTATTCCCGAAGGGGTAATGAAAGCCCCTCTATGAGCTTGCCGTAATCCCTACACGGCATCCTATAGTCTTGATGGTGATGCCACGCGAAGAATAGCGGAACCCATTCGTTACGCCCTGCTACCGCATCATCCCATAACTCTTTGAAGTCGTTGTAGCCGTTTGCCGTTGATTCGATGACAACCTCTGTCTCCGGTATGCTTGGTACGGCCTGTAATATCCCTGCTAATTGTTTCTTGGGTTCTTTACCCTCGGGCGACGGCCAAAACGCAAACTCTGATAGGTGAGCATAATATATTGTGTCTCCTCGACCGATGCCGACGTCTCCTGCGACCTGTATGCTGATCTTGGAGTTGAGCCCCTTGTCTTTGCCGGTGTAGCCGGTCGGGGTATCAAAGATTAACTCTCGGGCGTTGGATGCCCTTGTCATTGGCTTGGAATCGGCAGGCAGGTTGTTATACATATACCTGGCCTTGTCGAATATCTTAGCGGTGGCGGGTGCCTCATGCGCTACAATAAGCCCTGTGCGGTTGCTCTGCGTGACTGTGTTGTATATCATCCGCCCTTGCTCGTTAGTCGATACACCCATCTGTCTTGCTTTAAGGACGATAATACGGACAGGCTTGCCCTCCGTTCTCATGCGCTCTGCGGTGTTGTTAATAACATCTTGCTCGCCGTTGTGCTTAAACTCTACCCGGTCACCGAGCTTGTTGACTATCTTAATATTGCGCTTGGCAAAAAGTCTGTAATCGGTTTTCGCCCGCTCTCGCTCCTCTATTTCTAAGAGTGCGATCAGCTCCGCATCTTCTTTCGCCGTTCTCATATATCTCCTTTATTCATCGTTTATACACGCTTTTCGGTATCGGCTCGGGATATTTTGTGCCTTTCGTGCATAAATGGTGCATAAACTATGCATAACCTCTGCATAATTGCCCTTGGATGATTATGCAAGCCCCTAATCGTTGAAATCTCAACAAACATTTTCAACTATTCCGAATCGAATAATTATAGGAATAGTTGCCTGCTGAATAATTATGCCTTGCCCAAAAGCTCGTTTATGCGCTCTTGCCGCTCCTCTGCGGTCATTGTTTCATACTGGATTGGGCCGCCGCCCGGTCCAGACATCTCGACATTCTGCTTCTCCTGCCACCCTCTAAAGTTGTTCGCAAGGCTGAATTTTGCACCGTTTGCGCCGTCTTTGTCGAAGAGCCTGGTCTCTGCGTACCTCTCTACTCTGGCCTTCGCGCGCGTGACCGTGTTAACAAATGCTTCTTTGTCCTGGTAATTCAATAGTGCCAATCTGCTTGTGAATCCAAGTGCAAGTGCTAGTCCTGTGACTGTTGGGGGCTTGGCTCCTATGTATATAGGCTCTCCGTATTTGGTTAGTTTAAGTTCTCCGTCTTTGTCTGTTAGTAGTGTTCCTTCACACTCTTCAAAGTATTGGTCTATTACTATCTGCATTTCTTCTGGTGTCTTGTACTTTGGTGGTCTGCCTCTACCTCTCTTCTCTTCCATTGTTTCCTCCCCTCTAATTAAATATGCCCTTTATTACTTCTTCTGTGTACTCTTGGCTGTAGTCCTTCATTAGCTCCCTGAGTTCTTCTGGTGTTTCTATTACTCCTATAAGCCAATCGCTGTCTCCGCACGTATCGCAATATGTGTCGTCACAGTCTCTTACATCATCCGTTGCATACACTCCGCCTAAATGGCTTTCATATACATACATATCTATCCCTCCAAATAAAGAGAGCAACCCGTTAGGATTGCTCTCTTAGTTGCTGTTTCGACAAAGCCGAAGCTGCCCTTTATTGTCTGTTTCTTATGCGGTCATTCCTCCGCCCTCCGTATCTCCCTATATTGGAAAGGTTTCTGGTTGTCTGTGCACCACTGAATCTCTGCTGTGCATCCTCTGGAGCTCTCATGGTCCCCGAACACATACATCATGTCGCAGAGTTTGAGTAGTTCTATGCACATATCAAGCCCTTGCTGATAGTCCTCAACGAAATCATACATAAAGCTGAATGCGTGTATTGGGCTTATGTATGTATGCTCAGGAAACCGCGTTACCAGGTCCTTTATAATTTCCTCAACCTTGATTTCGTTTTCTCTTTTCCCTCCGTAGGGATGACTGATATAGATATTCATTTCGTCGCTATCTCCCCGGCACACGCAGCGTAACCAGCAAGGTCGATGTAATTATCGCTTTTCTTTTGCCCGCTTGCGATTCTGCCTATCTTTAACAATGCCATCATTATTGCCACATCTTCGGCAGTGATCGGCCCATCTTCCGCACACCCTTTAAGGTATATATCCCACAACTCGGCTATAATTTTAAAGTTATCCTCTGGTGAACCGTACTGGCTCTCTCTGTCTTTTGTCACATAGCCACTGGCTGTTTGTAGTATTTCAGCTCTTTTCATTCCTGCCCCTCCTTAACAGGTGTATTTATTATCTGTTCTTTATATTTCCAAATGTACCCATACGCCGTTTTTACTTCGCCTTTGCAACACTTAACGATATTGCTGTGACTTTTATTTATATGCTTGCATGCTGCTGTAATAGATTCCCATTCCCTAATTAAATTTCCAGATGTATTGTACTGGTATATAGGCACATAGTGGGTTTTGGCTGCATTTAGTTTATGTTCTTCTGTCTGGCGCCTGCCTGACATTGTTTTGCTAATTTTGCTTTTGGTTTCTTCTTTTACCTTTCTTCCAATGCTAGCTTCTCTTAATTTTTCTTTTGTTTTTTCGCACATTTGCTTTCCGTATAAATAATGCTTTTCTCCTCTAACTACTCGTTTTTCTATAGTTTCTTTTGACTGTTTTCTTCCGGCGCTTTTGAGTGATATTTTACGCTTTGTTTCTTCACTGTGCTTGCCTTTGCAGTTGCCTCCATTTGCCAAGTTGTACCCGTGTTTTCTTTGGTTGCTCTTATGTGTCTTAATTAATTCAATTTCTTTTTGTTCAGCTTCATCTTTGTTTAAATTAGTCAATAATATTTCGTGCGTTATGTTACTCCACCCATATTTAGTAATTGCATTAAAAAACAACGGGCATTTTATATACCCGTTGCCATTCAACCATCTTTTTTGAACTTCTTGGCTTGTTATTCCTATGTACATTTTCCCGTTTGGGCATGTATGTTTATAAACAGTATACACAATTCTCTCCTATATATTACTATACCACATTGCTCTTAGCCCTGTTTTCTCATTCCATATAAATGACATCACAGTTTTAACGTTCTTTGCATACCCTTGCCGGTGTTCCCAATATGATGCACTTGATATTGTTGGCAAGTATCTTATAACGATGCCATTTTGCTCATCTGTTTGGTTGTAATTTACAGGTTTCTTTTCAATCACTTTTTGGCTGTGGAAGTGTCCTGCGTGGACTTCGGCAAATTCGCTTTGCCCATACTCCTTTTTAGCTGTCCCTTGTAGCCATGCTCCCATGTTCTGCTTTGGCATATTCCCGTGTGTCCAACCTATCAAAACCTTTCCTATTAGCTTAAACTTCTGTGGGTTAGGTTCTGTATCGAAAGTTATGTTTTTATCGTTTCTGAAAGCCTTTTCTGTCGCTTTTAGAAGCGTATATCCTGTTACTTCGTCATGGTTGCCCTTAATATAAATTACTTCTACTGGTGCGATTTCTCCAAGTAAGGTTATACCATCAATTAACATGTCCAACGTGGCATCAAAAATCTTTGCAAGTCTGCCGTCTGCTTGTTGGAAGGTTCCCTTGGATGTTGTTTGATTGTCATTGTCAAAATGAAGAAGATCTCCTAATGTAACAAATATTATCTTTTTAAACTTCTTTCCCTCGCACCGTTCTTTAATATCGTAGAGGCATTTAAAGAATCTGTCTTTTGTGATGTGTATATCGTAATCTGTTCCAGTTTCTTTTCTCCACGCCAACAGCCCGCTATGTAGGTCAGGAAGGTTTATTTCAATTACTTCACCTTTAGGGTCATATCGTAATGGATTGGTTAATGGTTTATCGTATTTGAACTTCTTTTTTTCAAAGTATTTGTCTATCTCTGATATGTCTATCCCTTTAGAACGTGGTTTTACTGTTAGTTTGGATTGGTAGCTTATTTGCTTGCTGCCACCTTTTATTTGTGTATTCCAGAAGTTATTTTTGTAACTCACTACTTCCCACATACAAGGTTTAAGTCCATGTGCCTCAATTATAAATTCTGGTGTCATTTCGTCGCCGTCTCGGACAGTTATAAACTTCTCGGATATTATTGAACCGTCTTTTTTATATTCGATTGATGATTGGTGAAAATCTTCCCTTTGCTGTTCCTTGTACCTTGGAAGTCTCCGTATGTACGCTCTTATCGTCTCCCTGACTTGGATGTCTGTTTTTTTAGGGAAATAATGCTTTAATTCTTCTACAATTTCCGCCCACGATTTATGTTCGTCAAATTTAAGTTGCTCGGCTTCTTTTTTCCACATCCAATAACTCCTTTGTCTTATCTCTGACCTGCCCTGCCCCAAGGTCTCTAATATAAGATATGTTTTTGTCCCCACTTGACCTACTAAAAAAGCACACCCGAGGATGTGCTTAAAGTCTTATGGCTTTGCCATACTACCATTATAAAGGATATCTTTCGGATTTTTCGGTCACGGCGTAAATATTTTCTATTTTGTGTTCGCCATTCCTCCTAAACTGTTGAAATTTCAAAAGAAAGCCCCTGAATTGGGGCTCCTTTTTTTATTCATTTTTCCCGGTTATGTACTCGTTGCCATATGGTATTTTAAGCTCTCGGCATCGTTTCTTTGCTTTTCTTTCTCCCTCGGCTTTTTCTTCTTTGGTCTTATAAAACACGCAAGTCTCGCAAGGTTCTTGTTTTTTTAATATCGTGCATTTGCCTTTTTTCAGTCCAAAGCACCGTTTTTTATATTCCACGTTAATCTCCTTATCTTATACTATACTTCATACCGAGTGTGCATTGTGTGCATTTCCCGTATTTTCAATAAACTTTTTATATTTTCGGTAAACAGTTGTCCTGTGTCGCTCTTTCCCGACCTCGTTCCCCTCGTCGTCAAGCGGTATCAGCTCGCAAGCTATATCCTCCCACGACATCCCGTTGATGTGCCTTAACCTCAAAATCATCCGCATCTCGCTATCTTCTACGGAGCTGATAAATCTTTCAATCCTCGCCCTTGCAATCATACACTCCTCTAGCTTTAATGAAATTAATCTATGTATCTCCGCTCGCCGCACCGCTATGTTGCCGGTAGGGTCAGATATCCCGCCCCCGTGTGGCATCCCCGTTAAGTTGATTGGGTTATATTCCTTGCCCTCAAGTTTATGTAACTCTTTTTGGAGCTGGTCTATCTCACGGTTGAGCCAGTAACATTGCGACAATTCTTGTTTTGTCATACCTGCCCCCTTATAAGTGTTTTACCCTGTCTTTCTCTTCTGCTTTCTTTGCATCGTTCCAGCTATCCATCGTGCCGACAAGATAACCTGTGATTCTTCTGATTCGTTCAAACCCGACAGGCTCAAACTTGTAATGAAGGTCTGCATAGTCACCGTCGATATCAATTTCTAATGATTTGATTTTCCTGTTGTGCTTCTTCTCTAAGTAGTCAATATATGCTTGTCTTTCTTTTTCCATTTTCCCCTCCTAAAAGCCTTTAAGCTGTAACCCCGTACCCTTTTCTATGATTTCCTGTGTCTGCCTGATGCTAACAAGATGCTTGTCCAGGTATTCTCCATACCGGCTTGCTGTCTCTAACACCTTGCAAAGCCTTTTTCCCCGAAGCCGTACTCGTCATGTAAGGCTGATAAAAATATGAGTAACGCTTTTTGAGTTGCCTCGTTGCATATGTCAGATTTCATCTTGTCCACTTTCGCACTGGTTAGGGTTATGTGTTTCTTCTTTTTCATTTTCGCCTCCTACTAGAAATTAATCTGTATCGCTCTTGAGGAACGGGCTCCCCACCCTAATAAAACTA
>JAQWBM010000013.1:2087-5087 GCA_028706405.1 Eubacteriales bacterium | reverse complement strand
TCAGATTTCATCTTGTCCACTTTCGCACTGGTTAGGGTTATGTGTTTCTTCTTTTTCATTTTCGCCTCCTACTAGAAATTAATCTGTATCGCTCTTGAGGAACGGGCTCCCCACCCTAATAAAACTATGTTGTGAGAGTATCGCACCATTCTCTAAATGCGGATACCATAGGTGCAACATTCCTATCCTCTGCCCAACCACCAAAACCGATAAATCCACCTGGATTGAAGCTGATGCACTCTCTGCGAGTGAAATAATGACTATTGATATATGAGTAGCACTCTTTGATTCTGCCGTGAGTATCGCATTTTACCTTGATTTTCTCACTCATACGCATTGAAGTAGTGGACATTTTTCCGTCCTTATTGGCCTTTTTTACATGTTTGTTTAATAGCATTATCAATACGCAAATGTCGCCTTTTGTTATGTCGTTATATGAAAGTCCTTTATCTTTAAAATACTGTCTTGCTTCTTCTCTTCCGCTTTTATCTATCATTTTGATTTAACCTCCTAACTCCAATTATTTAGTCAGCTACCGGAGGCTCCGGCTTGTTGTAATCGACTGTTTCTTGTCCGAAGCAATATTCCCGCAGTTTATTATCACAGAAACGAATTTCACCAGGATAACATTCGTGTACTGTCCCGTCCCCGTATTCAACAATACCCACGGTCTGTTTGATTTGCCCCGGGATTTGACCGATGCTTATCGGATTATATACATGAGCCTTATCTTCCCAGCGGTGGAAGAGTGCTTTTCTGCCTTTCACAATGCAGGTGCGATATTCAGACCCAACGATCGTAATTGTGCTACCTATTGCTGCCATAAATTTCACCCCCTAATTAGAAATAACTTATAATTCCTCTAGCCCTTGCCATTCTTCCCTCAATCCCCGGTTGAGGTCGATATCCTTCTTCCAAGGCGCAGGGTTGTGTCCTAATAAACTTATAAGATAATCTCCGTCACCTTGGCACCCGTGAGATAATATGCCATGCTTTACATCGTTCGCCCGTTCGTTTATTCGGAATATCTCGGCATAATCGTCCTCGGTCAACTCGTCTTTGCTTTTAGCATATTCAATCGCTCGTTTTTTACTGGCATATCCGCATAAGACGCAAGTCTTTACGAATTCTTTTTTATCCATCTTGCGCCTCCGTGATGTATATCTCCGTCCTCGGATATTCTTTTTTCTTTTAAAAATCTCTGCTCAAGGTCAAATACGCTTTTGCCTTCGCCTTTCATCGGCCTGTCTGTTTTTGTTTGCAGTTCTTTCAGCCTGTTCCAATATTTTGGTAAATGCCTATGTATCAGCTTTAATTCTTTGAGGTTTTTATTGCCACAGCACCAACAGGAAACCCTTGATAATATGCTGTACAACTCAATTCCATCCTCAAGCCATTTAAATCCTTTATGATAGCAATACTTCCGGCAATCTCTTTCCGTCATTCCCCAATCAGCCAATGGAAAAGCTTTATTTCCTTTTCGTTCTTTTTCCAGCCTGCTCGCTTCATCAGCTGCAATTCCAACGTATTCCACAGCACCTTTACAGTGTTTTTCTAACGCTTGTAGTTTTTCGGTTGTTCCCCACCGGCAAGTACCACCACACCATGAATAGCCATATTTATGTATTATCTTCGTCCCTCTTTTACATACTGGCCTTTCAAGCATCTTGTAGAGAAATGGCTCTTTTGGCTGTAATTCGGTGTACTGGATTCCATTTTCTTGGAGCAATGGAATTATCATATCCCTTGTATCGTATATGGCCTGAAATTCCATCCCAGTGTCATAAAACACAACCTCATCAAGCGGATATCCTCTGGCTATTAAAATGAGTAGCATTGCCAAGCTGTCTTTACCAAAGCTTACACTCGCTATATGTCTCAATTGGTTCTCCTTTCCACATTTTCATGATTTTAAATCCCACCATAAAAAGTTGTTCAGTCCACTATTAAACTAATAAGCCCGTTATCTCGACTTCTACCCTCGGTGTTTCACCGTATGACTTCTTGATATTCATCTCGATTATCTGTGTATCATCTTTATACGCTATCCCGTTCAAAGCATCCGCTATAATCTTTGCGATATTGTCAATGTCAGGCTTCTTGCAAGGCTTTATTTCGCCTGATAGCATAAGGTTTATGTTCTTCTTAGGCGTTGACTTGGGTATTCCATAAAATGCGTGTATGCTCATAAAAACAGGTTTCTCGGTGTATGTATTGCGTTGCTCTTGGTAGCACAGCTTGACGAGATTTTCGTATAAGACCGTCTTTTCTGTGTTGTATGTCCCCCACTTGGTTACTCTGGGACGAGCCTTGCCAGTTGGTTCGCCTGGTATCGTAAATTTCATATCAGCCCCACTTTCTTTTTCGTTTCGTATATCCGCTCATACTTATACAGCGCGATATTATACTCCTGCCGTCTTGCCTCTTTGATTTTCTCTTGTCTCGCTTTGCGCAAGAGCCCTTCTTCGCATTTGTCTTGGCAGGCAGGGTATCTTTTCGCGCAGTTGATGCAAGGGTTATTCATCTTGCGCCTCCCGTAGCCACTCAACCACGCATTTTTGGCACATTTCGTCAGGTATATCTATATGCTTATCAAGCATTTCACTACACTCCGGCTTGTCCTTGCAAAGCTTGTCACCCGTCAACACGTCCGCTAAGATTTCAGCAAGTTCTTCGTCCGTCATGCTCCGTATGCGGTCGCCCCTTGTCCTTTTTATTTCTCGGGACTTAATTATTCCTTCACGTTTCGTCATCCTACTTGCATCCTCCTTCTGTCCTCTAAGTCTTTAAGTATGTCTAAGATCTCGCCCGCCACTATCTTCATATCGTCCTCTGCCATATGAAGATATCCGCTAGAGCCCGTTACAATTGCCATTTCCTCGTCAGTGCAGATATACACCAACCCTCTACGCTCGCTGTCGACGCAGTAAAAACCGCTGTTGTCGGCTCTTTTCGCTATGGCTTCTACGGAGTATACCTCCTTTTTCAGCGATGCTAACC
>JAQWBM010000013.1:0-1987 GCA_028706405.1 Eubacteriales bacterium | reverse complement strand
ATTTCCTCGTCAGTGCAGATATACACCAACCCTCTACGCTCGCTGTCGACGCAGTAAAAACCGCTGTTGTCGGCTCTTTTCGCTATGGCTTCTACGGAGTATACCTCCTTTTTCAGCGATGCTAACCTTTTCATATTCCCCCTCCTAAAAAGGCATATCCTCTAAATCCAACGCTTTAAACCCTTCGGGTAGTCCGTCGTTTCGCCCGCTCTCTTTCTTGTCTCCCCATTCGAGCACTTGCACCTTGTCAGCTTTGATTTCGGTGGTGTATACCTTTTCACCGTTCTTGTTGTTATAACTGCCTGTGGTGTACTCACCCTCGACCGCGAACAGTTTACCTTTTTGCAAGTTACGCTCCATAAACTCTGCGGTCTTGCCGAAAGCTGTTATCGGGACAAAGTTTGTTTTCTTCTTGTCGCCGAACCCCGAATCTATAGCCATTGTCACCCGACCGACCGCAAGCGGCTCTGCTCCTGTTGTGTACCGCAGCTCTACTTCTTTTGTGCTGCGGCCAATGCCTAAAAATTTATTCATATTCTGTGTCCTTTCTATGTATTCTCAACCTATCTTCATCTGCGCGACTACATTGCCTAACATTTCGGTTTTTGTTCTGTTGTAAAATTCTTTTGAGATCTCAAATCCGTAGCTGTTGCGGTTTAGTTCCATACAGGCTCTTAGTGTCGTACCGCTCCCTGCGCACGGGTCTATAACAACATCGCCCTCGTCTGTGAAAATCTCGATCAGTTCTTTTAGTACGCAAACCGGCTTTTGCGTCGGGTGGATTTTCGGATATGTTTTCGGGTCGTCGCGTTTCCACTCGAACCAGTTAAAAATCATCTTTCCTTTTCCCGTTCCCGTCTTTCCGTTGTTGAATTTCGGCAGCTTGTTCCGATACAAAACGACCGCGTGCTCCGTTGCCCCCACTATGCGCATATTGGCTTTTAAGACTTGCGCTGAATAGTTTTTGATGAAGAATAGCGGATAGCTTTTAATAAATCCATGTTTCTTACCGTAGTCTATGACCGTTTGAATTTGCTCGAACGAGCAGAACACGATCATTGCCGGCGCTTTGTTTTTTTTCCTTCGGCTCCGGCTTTAATAGCCTACTGCAAAAGTGCATATATTCCGCTATGTTGAAATTGAAATCGGTGTTGAATGCCGCTTTTTTCGCAAGTTTGCTTTCTCCGTTCTTATTGTCGCCACCTATGTACCATATTGGATTTGAGCCGTAGAAATTCGTTCCCAAATTGTAAGGGATATCCGCGATTACGAGTTGCGCTTTCGGGATGTTGTATCTTTTGAAATTCTGAAAGTTGTCGTTAAATAACTCTGTTTTCATCGCTCCGCCCTCACAATCTCTCCGCTCTTAACCGCGTAGAATGTATCAGCCTTTATGGTCTCGCCGTCTACTTTCGCGGTTTTCACACACAGAATCGGGTATGTGTCTCCGTTCCATTCTCCGCGCTCTGTTACTACAATCCAACACCCGAGTGCGCCCTTTGCTTTACCTTCGTAGCCGGTAACAATTGCGACACTCTCTTTCCCATCCACAATTGCCGCCGACCGATTGCCTGTGTTGGTTGCCGCTGAATAATCGCCTGTGTTGGTTGCCGCCGACCAGTTGCCTGTGTTGGTTGCCGCCGACTGATTGCCTGTGTTGGTTGCCGCCGACTGATAGCCTGTGTTGGTTGCCGCCGACTGATAGCCTGTGTTGGTTGCCGCCGACCGATTGCCTGTGTTGGTTGCCGCCGACCGATTGCCTGTGTTGGTTGCCGCCGACTGATAGCCTGTGTTGGTTGCCGCCGACCAGTTGCCTGTGTTGGTTGCCGCCGACCGATAGCCTGTGTTGGTTGCCGCCGACCAATTGCCTGTGTTGGTTGCCGCCGACCGATAGCCTGTGTTGGTTGCCGCTGAATAATCGCCTGTGTTGGTTGCCGCCGACCGATTGCCCGTGTTGGTTGCCGCCGACCGATTGCCTGTGTTGGTT
>JAQWBM010000012.1 GCA_028706405.1 Eubacteriales bacterium | reverse complement strand
TTGAAAACGGCACTATTGCCCTGAGGCTGTATGAGCCCGAGGAGGGATACATAAACCGGCTAAAGGCGATTTTATCTGACCTGGATTCCGATAAGGCAAGAACGGCTGTCACTTTGCTGGAGCAGGCGATAGAGGAACTGAAAAAAGAACTGAAGAGGGCGAAGGGATGAAGATTTACGAATACTTGCTTAAATGTGATAAGGAAGAATTTGTATCCACTCTCACCGAAATGACATTAGCATCAACTTTCAGCAACTTTTATGAGCTGATGACCATGATGGGCGTTGTAAAAGGCGATGACGAAGAGCAGTTCAGAAAAACTGTAGATGTAATTCAAAATAAACTAGACAAAGAGCCGGATCTAAAAAGGCCTACCAGAGAAATGGTTGAAATCATGCTTAATGCAGAATACGAGGAGGCAGAGGAATGACCAGAAGGCAAAGAAGAGCCACGGCCCGCTGGCTGGTACATATGGCCATCCTGGTAGTATTCGGGGTACTGATCCTGAGCAACCAGTGGGGAATCACAATCGCCCAGGAGGACACCCTTAACGCCATGCACGACACGAAGATGGGGCTGGACGAGCTTGGGCAGATGGCACCGGTACAGGAAGCCCCGACAGAGGTAGAACTGTTAACCGCAGCTGAAAGGGAGCTTGTCTGCCGGGTAGTAGCTGCGGAGGCCCGCGGTGAAGACCTTCAGGGGCAGATGGCTGTAGCGCAGACGATCCTGGACCGCGCCGTACTATGGGACATGACCGTTGCCGATGTAGTTACCGCTCCGGGGCAGTTCGCAGGTCCGTACCAGGGAGAGGTATCAGATTCCGTAAAGCTTGCGGTCGCTAACGTATTCGACGGCGGCATGAGGGTGTTCGACGGCGGTACATATCAGTTTCATGACGATTCAGTCAATCCTTGCTGGACAGCCGGAAAGATTGCAAGAGGTTCGATCGGGCGGCTGTCGTTCTATGGAGGGTATGCGAATTAGTTTCTACTAAGGGAGTAAAAAAATGAAAAGACATATTAATTTTAAAGATATCCCTGATAAAGCGGAAGTAAAGGTAATCTATGCTGATGGCTCTGTCGGAAATCATGGAATTGTAAAAGGTGCCGATTTACATTACCTTTTACGAGGTTGTACATTTGACCAAGAATTTAATTTATGGTTTAGCGACAAGCATAAAAATTTTGCGTATAAAGTGGTAGCGATTTAAAAAAAAGAGTGATTACTAAGGCCGCGAGGCCGGAAAGGAAGATAAAAAATATGAATAAGGTAATCGTAAAAAGCCAGGCGGAATTCAATGCCATAGCCGATGATTTTCAAGGCATCATAGAGATTCGCAATGACTGGCAAAATGTAATCTATATAAATAGAAGCTTTAGGAATAGCTCCGTTGAGGCTTGGGAGAATAGCTCCGTTGAGGCTCGGGAGAATAGCTCCGTAGTGGCTCGGGAGAATAGCTCCGTTGAGGCTCGGGAGAATAGCTCCGTAGTGGCTCGGGGGAATAGCTCCGTAGTGGCTCGGGGGAATAGCTCCGTAGTGGCTTGGGGGAATAGCTCCGTTGAGGCTCGGGGGAATAGCTCCGCCAAACTTTGCGGTTGGTCTCAAGCAAGAATTATGTCCAGATATGCCAAATACGAACTGCTTAATAATGCGCGGGTTATTCTTCCGTTCCGGGGCATTGACGACTACATTGAATATTTCGGCATTGAGGAACGCAACGGAAATCTGATCCTGTATAAATCCGTTCATGCCGAAGGAGAAGGGGTTTACCATTCTGACCATGATGGTCGTTTTAAATATCGGCTCCGTGAAATTTCCACAGAAGAAAGCATTGATAGAAATATTCAGGTCGATTGCAGAAGAGGGATCCACGTATCGCATCTGCATTGGGCGCTTATGTACGGAAGATACTGGAACGACCTTGCCATCATTGAGTGCGAGGTCCCGCGGGATAAATGTATTGTACCGGAATTTTCGGATGGAAAAATCAGGACGAGTGAACTTAATGTAATTCGGGAAGTGCCCCGTGAAGAGTGGGGAATATACGGAAAGATCATCAAAGCCAGACAGGAAGAAAAACCATGAGCCGCCTTTATTTAGCTGTCACTCCGGATCGCTACGAACTGCCTATTGCAGTCTGCCAAAGCGCCGACGAACTGGGACAATGCCTTGGCGTTGAAGGGAAAACAATCCTAAAAAACTTGTGTCGAAAGGAAAGCGGCAAAAGAAGAGGCTATAAGTTAATGAGAATTGAAGTAGGGGAGGATGAAAATGAACCAACTACATGAAAAAAGCTCCCGTCGCTGCGAACGAACAGGGAGCAAGGGAAAATACACAACTTAATGTTACATCGGCAGAAGGCAATTGTCAAGAGCCGTTGATCCTGTTGGTGGAAAAGGAGGGCCGTTCTGATGGCGACTAAAACACACTGGAAGAAATTAAACAATCCCGACTACCTCGGGGCCTATGCGCTCGATCCGGGAGAGGATATGATCCTGACAATAAAAAGTGCCGGCAAGGAGACATTCGTCGGCACTGCGGGGAAAAAGGAAGAGGGTCTCCTGGTCCATTTCAAGGAAAACGTCAAGCCGATGATCTGCAATGCGACGAATGCTAAAACAATAACGAAGGTTGCGGGGTCTCCCTACATTGAGGACTGGCCGGGGACAAGAATTTCCGTTTATTCGCAGGAAGTATCTGCATTCGGGGACACGGTCGACGCGCTTAGAATAAGGCCGTACGCCCCGAAGGAAGAGCTGTATTGTGATGATTGTGGATCCGAAATAAAGGCTGCAAACGGAAAGAGCCCACGGCAGATTGCCGCATCGACAAAAGCCAAGTACGAAAAGCAGCTGTGCGGAGATTGTGCAGTGAAAAGGTTTGAGGGAAGCAAAAGTGAAGAAAGCAGTGCAGGAAAGGAGGAAGTAGAGAATGGGTAAAGTAACGAAGGTTTATATAAAGAATTTATTTGGAATTACGGAAACTGAACTTGACGGGCGGAGCATAGAAATCACCGGCGACAATGGAACGGGTAAAACCTCTATCATAGACGCCTTCATCTACGGGCTAACAAACCAGTCCAATCGGGATTACATCGTCAGAAAGGGTGCTACGGAAGGTGAAATCATAATCGAGACCGATGCAGGGCTTTACATAAATCGGAAAAAGCGGGAAGGGAAAGTTGATTACAAGTCTGTAAAAGAGAGAGGAAAGGATGTTCCTGGACCGGAAGCATTTTTGAGAGATCTTTTTACTCCACTTCAATTAGATCCCGTTGCCTTTATCGGAATGAGTAAGCAAGAGCAAAATAGGACCATATTAGACCTCATCGAATTTGACTGGGACCTAAATTGGATAAGAGAGCAGTTCGGGGAGATCCCGGTAGGCATTGATTACGAGCAAAATATCCTGCAAGTCCTTAATGATATTCAGGCCGAAAACTCTCCGTATTTTCAGAAGCGTCAGGATATTAACAGGGATGTCCGTAACAAAAAAGCATTCGTCGAGGAAATTGCTGCAGATTTGCCAGCTAAGTATGATGCCGGAAAGTGGGAAGCGTACGATCTCGGCAGCTCTTACCGGAAACTGGAGCGGATGAGAGAGCAGAACAGTAAAATCGAGAGAGCTAAGGCATTTAGGGATAACTATAACAATAAAGTTAG
Source organism: Eubacteriales bacterium (assembly GCA_028706405.1). Taxonomy (GTDB): domain Bacteria; phylum Bacillota; class Clostridia; order Peptostreptococcales; family Anaerovoracaceae; genus Anoxybacterium. Next base: position 40,429 of record JAQWBM010000012.1, on the reverse strand, counting down.
AGGCATCGAGGCGGAGCGGGAAATCGCGATCGCGGCAGAGGAAAAACTGATCGCTAATGAGCGGGACGGTCTAAACAGCACGATCTCCAGGCTAAAAGCCGAGATTAAAGCCGCCGAGGACAAGCTTCTGACGATCGATGACAAGCTATCCGACAAGAAAAAAGTCATCGAGGCAGAGCATCAGGCCAAGCTGGCTAAGCTGGATAAAGATACAGAGGTTGCCAACGAATGGGCCGACAAGGAACCGATCGACGTTACCGGTCTGGACGATGAAGTTAGAACGGCAGAAGAAATGAAAAAGCACCTTAATGAATACAAGCGCATGAAGTCGTTGCAGGAGGATGTCGAGCTTTTAAAGGAAGAATCGGACGAGCTTACCCGTAAGATCGAACTGGCAAGAAGCCTGCCGGGAATGATTCTCGAGACAGCAACCTTACCGGTTGAAGGTCTAACTGTTGAGAACGGGGTACCGCTGATTAGGGGCCTTCCCGTAAGCAACCTGTCCGAAGGCGAGAAATTGAATCTGTGCGTTGATGTTGCTCTTTCTAAGCCTAACAGTCTACAGGTCATTCTTATAGACGGAGCAGAGAAGCTTTCCGATAGTAACCGCGAGAAGCTTTACGAAAAATGCAGGGAAAAAGGATTGCAATTCATTGCGACTTGCACGACGAATGACTCAGAACTGGAGGTGAGGTATTTATGATTACATCGGAAAACTATTTCAGCCAAGAGAACCAGATGAAATATTTTGGGTCATCGCAATTCAAGGCGTTCGCAAGCTGTGAGGCGGCTGCTCTTGCTGAAATTAAAGCCGAATACATACCCGAGGAAACGACAGCGCTCCTGGTAGGCTCCTATGTCGATGCACATTTTGAAGGAACTCTTGATATTTTTCAGGCACAGCATCCTTCTATTTTCACAAGGCAGGGGGATTTAAAGGCTGAATACAGGAGGGCGGAGCAAATCATACAGCGCCTTGAGCGGGACAAGTTGTTCATGAAATATATGGCGGGAAAGAAACAGGTCATAATGACAGGCGAATTATTCGGGTATCCGTGGAAAATAAAGATCGACAGCTATCTTGAAAAAGAAGCTATTGTCGACCTCAAGGTGATGAAAGACTTTAGGCCGATATGGGTTGATGGACAGGGAAAAATTCCATTTGTTGAGGCATGGGGGTACGACCTACAGGCAGCAGTATATCAAACTATAGAAGGAAACAAATTGCCGTTTATTGTTGCCGGTGCCACCAAGGAGCCTGTGACGGACCTGGACCTGTTTGAAATCCCGCAATATAAGATGGATATTGCACTCAAATTAATAGAGGCCCGGATAGACCGATTCGCCGACATTAAAGCCGGCATCGAGACCCCAAGACGCTGTGAGGAATGTGATTACTGCAAAATGACAAAGGTTCTCACTAGAATAAAGCCGTACGATGATGGGGAGGCAGTGGCATGAATCAAATTATCATCAAAGGTCGCCTTACAAGGGACCCGGAACTCAAATACGCGGATACAAAAAACGGATCAAAGGCAGTTTGTAGCTTCGACGTAGCTGTAGATAAAAAATTTGGCGAAGGAGCCGACTTCTTTAGGTGCCAGATTTGGGACAAACGGGCTGAATTTGTTGAAAGGTTCTTTGTGAAAGGACAGGAAATCCTTATTCAAGGCTCCATGGAGTCCCGAAAATATCAGGACAAGGAAGGCAGGGACCGGACAATATGGGAACTTAAAGCTAATCAGGTTGAGTTTTGCGGAAGCAAGAAGGACAAACCAGCCAGCCGGTCCGATTCAAGCGTTCCGGAAGGCTTTCAGGAAGTCGCGGATGATGAGGATGATATACCATTTTGACTTGGAGGTGAAAACTGATGATGATCCAGATAGACAGCAGGGAAAAACCCCGGGCAGTTGAAAAGATCCTCTGCGAGTTTCAACGGCAGGACATTAAATACTTCATCAGCAAGCTTTACATAGGCGACTACTGTAACCCCGAAAACCCCTTCCTGCTGATTGACCGGAAACAGAACATCGCCGAGATCGCCCAAAACGCCATCAGCGGCCATGCCCGATTTAAGCGCGAGCTGCAGCGTCTGGATGAGGTCGACGGCAAGATGTACATTCTGATTGAGCAGGACAAGATTGACGGGAAGCCGATTCAGGGGCTGGAGGATTTGATTCTCTGGGCACCGAAATACGGCGAGATTATGGGAGATCGGATTTACCGGGTCCTGAAGAGCTGGCAGAACAAGCACAATATTGAGTATGTGTTTTGCTCCAAGCGGAACACTGGGAAAAAGATCATCGAGCTGCTGGGAGGCGGCAAAATATGAGGCTGGCCGAACAGATTAAGGATGCCTTGGATCTGCGGGAGACCATGGAGCATTACGGAATCCGTTTCAACCGGCACGGATATGCGATCTGCCCGTTTCACAGCGAAAAAACGGCGAGCCTGTCAGTGAAAAACAACCGGTTCAAATGTTTTGGCTGCGGCAAGTCGGGCGATGTAATTAGTTTCGTAATGATGTATTTTAACCTCTGTTTTGGACAATCCCTTGTCCGGTTAAACAGCGATTTCCGGCTTGGGCTAACTGCGGAGAAGCCGACAGAGGAAAGCCGGGCACGAGCTAGGGCGAGGCAAGAGGAGCACCGGAAAATACAGGAAAAACGAGCACTCGAAAGAGCATTTTATAATTTAGTGATCGACCATCACAGGCGATTGTTTCAAGCAGGGGCAGACGAGGCAAGGCTGTTGCAAGTTGAAAAATGGCTTGATGAAAATATTGAAATGGGGGGGGGGCTAGGTGAGTTCAAACGAAGAGAAAAACAATATCGTCTATACGAAAGAAGCCTTTTATGATTCGACAGCCCCGTTTGAATATGTCTATTTGTTCCGCGATGATGAATTTACCCACAAACGCGAAATAGAGAAAATGTCGGACCAGGCAAAGCTGGTCGGGGTCAGGAATTTCAAGACGCTCTATAAGGATTACTGCGCATCGATCGCAAAGACCAAAGGCGAGAGCATCAGCGAGAAAACGACCAATTTTGACCAGCAGCCCCTGGAGCTGAACAGCGGCGTTTGGAGGGCGGACGATTACGGAATCCGGAAGAGCAACCGGTACGACGGCGAAGATGTGGCTTGTGTCCACCCTATCATGCCGGTCAAACGGCTAGTCAATATTGACACCGGCATTGAAAAACTGGAGTTAGCCTACAGGAAGGGCAAGTCATGGCGGAAGACGATATGCGACAAGCGACAGCTTGCATCCGCGTCGTCCATCATCGGGCTGGCAGACTACGGGGTTGCCGTCACAAGCGAAAATGCAAAATACCTGGTTACGTATCTGCACGACCTTGAAAACCTAAACTATGAGGTCATACCGGAGAATAATTCCGTTGGCCGGCTCGGGTGGATCGAAGGGGAAGGATTCAGCCCCTATGTCGAAGATTTGGTCTTTGATGGGGATATTTCCTTCAAGCATTTTTTCGAGTCGGTCAGGGAGCGCGGCAGCTATGAAAAATGGCTCGCGGCGGTCAGGGAAATCCGGAAAAGGGATATTCCAGCGAGGATCCTCCTGGCGGCATCATTCGCAAGTGTCCTGGTAGAGCCATGCGGAGGCCTTCCATTTTTCGTACACCTTCACGGAGGCACGGAGACCGGAAAGACCTTGGGGCTTATGCTGGCAGCGTCGGTTTGGGCTAACCCTGAAATGGGGAGGTATATACATACATTTAACAGTACTGCGGTAGCTCAGGAATTAAGTGCCGGATTCGTTAATTCCATGCCCTTGATTCTTGATGAGTTGCAAATTATCAAAGATAAAAAAGATTTTGACAGCATGATCTATCAATTGTCAGAGGGCGTTGGCAGGGCAAGGGGACAGAAGGCCGGCGGCATCCAGAAGACGCTGACCTGGAATAACTGCATCCTGACTACAGGCGAGCAGCCTATCAGCAACCATGCCAGTGGTGGCGGTGCTGTCAACCGTATCATTGAGATCAACTGTGAGGACACAAAGCTATTTGATGATCCGACAAGGTTAGCGGAGACCCTAAAAAAGAACTATGGATTTGCCGGTAAGGAATTCGTCCAAAAGTTACAGGAAAAAGGCAACATGGAGACGGCACGTCAGCTCCAAAAGGATATCTATAAGAGCATCCTAAAGGGCGACACGACTGAAAAGCAAGCATTGGCTGCAAGCATGATCCTGACGGCAGATGCGCTGATCAGCATGTGGACCTTTGAGGACAAGCAAGAACTCTATTACAAAGATCTGACACAATATCTCTCAACTAAAGCGGAAGTTTCGCAAAATGAACGGGCCTATAGTTGGCTAACAGACTGGTTGGCGCAGAACAAGAGTCATTTCCGGAAGAATGAGCAGGATACCTGGGGCGAAGTTAATGAGGGCACGGATATTTATTCGGCGAAGATTATCCGGACTGTCTTTGATAAGCACTGTCAGGAGGCCGGATTCAGTCCTCAGAGTTTTTTGTCTTGGCTAAAACGAAACGGACTTATGGATGCGGACGGACGAGGGCTGTCAAAGCGGATGCGCGTTAATGGAGTACTTTGTCAATGCGTTGTTTTAAGATTTGCGCCGGAAGGATTTTACGGAGATCACTGATGAGGAAGAAAGGCAAATGTCGGACTTGTCGGACATTCCAACGTAATTGTCCGACGCCAGAAACATTGAAAAATCGAACTTGTCGGACTGTCGGACTTGTCGCACCAAAAAACATACCCTATACGCGCGTAACGCATATATAAATGTAAGTTAAAAGTTATATACATCCATTCACGTATGCGCGAGAAAATATGTCCGACATGTACGACAGTGCGACATCCATTGAAAATAAAGGGTTACAAATTTAACAATGTCCGACAAGAGTCCGACAGGTGCGACAAATGAGGCGAAAACATGAAAAAGAACAAATACATAATCTACGAGATCGAAAAAACAAAGCTTCAAGCCCTGAATCTGACCTATGAGGAGTATGAGAAGGCTATCCGGGAGCTCGCGAGAAAATTAAAAATTTAGGATGACCCCATGAAATATTACACCAAATGCGGCAGTTTGGCCATCCATCAGCTTAGGATATTTGACCACACGCGATTTTTGCCCCGGAATTGCCCGATGGTTGGGTTACGAAATCATCCGGGGAACCATGAACGATTACAGTATGGCCTATAATCTGATTTACGCTAAAACGATTAGTTAGGACAGATTGAAAGGCCAGCCCGTTATTCCCAAACAGCGGAGGCAAATCACCAGCATGATGAGGGTGCAGGCAATTGTTTGGATTGTAATGCATACCTGCATCGGCAAATGGATCTTCGCTATTGCCTGTGCAGGTGCCGCCCTCATGAATATGGAATCCGAATACCCTGCCTTCACAGGAGCCTTCGTTGTGTGGGAGGCCCGATACCTCCGCGACTAATAGCACGCTATCGTAAAGTTGGTAAAAATACACGAAACCCCGGATATCAGGAAAACCTGGACTTCCAAAAATCCAAGCTATTGCATCGGGAGATTTTTTAAGCATATCACTCAAAAATTGCAACTGATAGTATGAAGCTAAAAACAAAGAAACCACCTCCGCATTTATTATATGCAAGGGAACTATGAATTGAACCAAGGACACGAGGATTTTCAGTCCTCTGCTCTACCTACTGAGAAGGAGGTCGCCATGAACAAACAAATTACCTACATACCCATCGATAAAATTCACCCCCATCCGGACAATCCCCGGAAGGACCTCGGGGATCTGACGGAGCTTACCGAGTCAATCAGGACTCGCGGCATCCTGCAGAATCTGACGGTGGTGCCACAGAACGATCGGAATAATTTCGAAGACAGGGAAGGATACTATGCCACCGTTATCGGCCACCGGCGTCTCGCCGCTGCTAAGCTAGCCGGACTGACAGAAGTACCCTGCGTGGTATCCGACATGGACCACAAAGAGCAGGTTGCCACCATGCTCTTGGAAAACATTCAACGGTCCGACCTGACGCCCATCGAGCAGGCCCAGGGGTTCCAGATTATGATTGATCTAGGGGAGGCGGTAGCCGGCATTGCGGAGAAAACCGGTTTTTCCGACAGGACAATTCAGAAACGGTTGAACCTTGTCAAGCTGGATCAGAAGAAGTTGCAGGAGTCCTATGCCCGCGGTGGAACTCTGATGGACTATGCGAAGCTGGAGCAGATCAAAAGTGAGAAGCAGAAAAATCACCTGCTCCAATATATCGGGACAAAGGAGTTCGAATGGAATTTGAAGCGGGCTCTTGATGAACAGCAGAAGCCGGAACGAAAGAAGGCGCTGCTTGCCGAGCTAGACGCCTTCGCGAAGAAAATAGACGAAAAAGAGACCAGCAAGCTGCAATACGTGAATGGCTTTTATGGTTTTGAAAAGCAAAACTGGTGGAAAATGCCGACTGACACCGGGAAAGTAGAATATTTCTATACGGCTGCCAATGACAAGGCCACCCTCTATAAGATGCCGGAAAAGGAGGCTCCAAAGAAGCCCTCCGCCAAGGAAAAGGCATTTAACGAGCGGGAATCAAAGCTGAAAAAGCTTTCAAAGCAGGCATATGAGCTGCGTTATGATTTCGTTAAGAATTTCAGCGCGGGTAAGAAGTACGCCAAGGAAATTCAGGATTTCGCGGTTCTGCGGTTGCTCGAATACCACTATCCTAATCCAGATAGTATCTTCAAGGCATTTGCTGTCGATAAGAGCAAGACAAAAGATTTGGACTATAGCCAGGTGCATGAATATAAAAAGAGCCTTGTGCTTAGCGAATATGGCAAGGCTCCTGAGAAAACCTTATTTCTGCTTGCTTATGCAGGGTGCGATGACAAGCCCAGCAACGATTATTTTCAAGCCCGGAGCTGGGAAAGTAAGATCGCTCACGAGGAAAATAGTGCCTTAAATGTTCTGTACGACGCTCTGATCTCCCTGGGCTACGAAATGTCCGAAGAAGAGCAGCAGCTGCGGGACGGGACGCATGAGTTGTTTGATAAGCCAGAAAAGCCAGTGAAGGAGGAACCTAAATGACAAAAATAAAAGTAACCGATGAACAGATCATCGAACTTATAAAAGCAAAACCGGCTATGAGCAATCGGGCCATGGCTCTCAAATTGGGAATGTCTATATCCGGACCAACCAATGCCCGGATTGGCAGGCTGAAAAAAGAGATGCTGGAATCAGGAGATCGTTTCGACGTCCAGCTATACGATACGATCACAAAGGGAGCAGACTGGTACCGCGTAATAAAGCTGGACAAGGACAGTTTTACGGTCAAGCGGACGGATAATTACGGGGATGCGATTACAGTCAGCAAGGCCGATTACATGTCCGGGAAGACAGGATTTAAGAAGCGTGATTTGCCGCCGGTTAAGACATATCAAGTAAAACCGGATTCGAAAATTGCAGCCGGGGACGTAAGGATCAACGGCCAGCCAATTAAGAATCTGCCTGATAGCGTGAAGGGAAAGATCGTTGATAAGCTGCGGGAAGATATGGGGCCCATGAATCCGGACAATGCTCCGGAGGCGGCCGATAATGATAATGATGCCAGATATGTCCCAACGGTAGAAAGCTTATTTGTCGAAGCCGTAGCCGATGACTACATAGATCCGGAATGGGGAGTAGCGGCCGAAAATAGCAACGATGCAAACATCGGCAACGCGGATAAAGCCACCGAAACAAACGAAAAAGCAGCAAATGCGGCACGTGTGAGGAGGGAGTATTTGGACAAGATAGACCAGTTGCTGGATGCGGCTTTGCCATGCTGCACTGATAAGGATGTCGCATATAAGGTCGGTGACCTTGCCGAGAGAATATTAGAGCTTGGGATAACAGCTGAAATTGCCGAGCTGCTGGAGGTGCGGAATGATTGACGAAAAGCGCATAGCTAAGATTAAGGCCAGAGCAGAAGCGGCCACGCCTAAGCCATGGAAGCCGGATAGGCCAGACGGGTCCTATGTTGTGTCGGATACGGGTTTTAATGTCGCTATGACACGTCGCGACTATGATGCCAACTTTATTGCCTACGCTCGTGAGGATATCCCATATCTACTGGGGGAGATCGAGAGATTGCAAGCCCAGCTTACGGAGAGCAAGACCGCGATTAACGGTACTTATATCGACATGGGCTCTTATGACCGGCTCCAGGCGAAGTTGACCGAATCCCAACGCAGAGAGAAAGCGGCGGTGGAGGATATATACCATATGGGGGGATGCCCGAATTGTGCGCATAACAAGGGCAGGCATCAGGTCACAGGGTTGCCCCTGTGCGCCAAGCACAAGGATTACCCTGATGGGAAATGTTTTGACTGGCGCGGACCGAGTGAGGTAGGTGAGCGGGAATGAATGACCTGATGGAGCTGCCTACCTGCCCCCATGGAGAGCATGGCCAGATGGAGCTTAGGCCTATAGAGCACCAGACACCAGAGCAAAAGTATTGCGGAGCATGGTACGACTGCAAATATCCGGGGTGCAGCTGTTCGGTGCTGATTATGTCACCGGAATTGTGTAAATTACACGGAAACAAGAGATGTTGGGGGAGGATGTATGACAAGCCAAACGGACGAAAATTATAAAAGGCTATTTGCGGCAATATACAGGCAAGCGGTTGCTGATGATATCCGGGAAGTGCGCAAACAGGTATATAAAATGCTTTCGCTTCGGAAAATCAGCGACAGGGAGATTCACCGATATCTGGACAGAAAAGAAAAAGAGATCGTGGACCAGGTGCGTCAGGACGTTTATGAGGAGGCGCTGGATTATGGACCGGGGACGCGAAAAATGCAGATCGGGCATATTGACAGCCTCGTTGCCCGTCTCGTCGATGAATACATATGGGGGTGAGGCCTTCTGACCAAAGAAGAATTAAAGCAATTAAAAGACCTGAAAAAAGAGCTGGAGCGGGCAAGGACGGAATATCTGAACGTTAAGCCGGTTTATAAGGCTGATACCGTCTACGGGTCGGATGAAGAAAACCCCGAGAACAGAATAATTCCGGTGAGGGGTTATACATATCAGAATATTGACCGCAAACTCAAACGGTACGAACGGCTAATCAAGAAGTTTGACGATGAGATCGACCGCATGGAGGACTGGATTGAATCTGTTCCGGACAGCCTTACCCGGCAGATTTTACAGCTGAAATACCGCAATGGCTTGACCCATGAAGAGATGGCGCTGGAGCTTGGATTTAGTGAGCGGACTGTAAGGCGGAAACTAAAAGAATTCTGGGGAGAATAATTTTTTAGGGCTTTTTCAAATGTCCTTGAATGTCCGGTTTCCGCTGTGGTAATGTGATATTGGTGAAAAGTAGCTTATTGATTACTCCTTTTATCCAAGGAGCCGCGCTTCGCGAAAATCAGGGCGGTTTCTGTAAAATAGATTTAATGAAACAAAATGTATTAATTCCTGATTTGGTGTAAATATATAATCAATTCTATATTTATCGCAAGGAGGGAGTAATGAATAATGATACGGACGCCATGAGGTCAATCAATACGCTCTTACAAGGAGAGTACATGGCAATAGAAAGTTTTAATAATTTCATATCTAGATTAGAAGACGGAAATGTAAAGAATACTTTTCAAGACATTCAGAAGCAACACAGAGGAAACGTCGATATACTGGCAACCTATATACAAAATGCCGGAGGACAGCCAGATGAGAATCTTGGAATAAAAGGCATAATGGGAGATATAAAACTCAATCTGGATTTAAGCTCGCAGTCGGATGCAAAAGAAGTTATCAAGAAAGCCATAGAAGGAGAAACAAAGGGAGTAAATATGGCTGAAAAAGTACTAAGGGGTAAATTGGATGATAAATCAAGAAAATTAGCCGGTGAGATACTAGAAAACGATAGGGAATCAATTGAAAAATTAAAGAATTTATTATTATGAAAAGCTACAACAACAGAACCATCCCAGCGGTGGTTCTTTTCTTGTGCCCGAAACAAATACAAATGGCGAGGTGAGGTGATGCCGTTGAAAACAACACTTAAGAAACAGGGCTGGTATCATACATCAGCGCACAGGCGTTGGCGCAAGTTGGTCTTGCAGCGCGATAAGATATGCCAGCATTGCAAGCGCAAACCGGCAACCGAGGCGCATCACATCAAGCCACTTGAGGACTATACGGACCTGGCGCTTGACCTGGACAACGGACAGGGCCTGTGTTGGGACTGTCACGAGGAAACGAAGAAGCGAGGGAGAAAGATTCCTGCCGGGGTGAGAGTCATAAAGGCATAGCCCCCCTGGTCCTAAAGCTGGAAGGGGTTAGCCAGTAACCGCGTGCCCCCTTCCTTCACACCGCGGGTCATTTTACAGGAGGGGTGTAGTCTATGGCGACTAAAACTGAAACTGAAAAAATACTAAAAGCGGCCCTGCCGGACAGTGGAGCGATCCGGGATGAATATGCCCGCCTCATGTCTCTTTATAAAGCCGCGCCGAAAGAGAAGTTGGCCCTAGCGAGAAAGCTGATTAGTCGGGCGGCGTTCCTGGCCGTGACTATAGATGACCTGGAAGATGACATTTCCACGAACGGCTATGAGCAGGAATACCAAAATGGTGAATTTCAGTACGGCAAGAAGAAAAGTGCAGCGGCGGAGCTCCATGTCACCTATACAAAGAACCTGCTGGCGGTGGTGAAGCAGCTCGAAGACATGCTGAATATCTCAGGAGGTCCGCCCGGAAAGGGTGATCCATTTGAGCGGTTCTAAAATTCCAAGTCTGATTGAATCGTCGGAATGTTATCAATATGCAGCGGGCGCTTTGTCCGGCGGCATTGTTGCCGGGAAAAAGGTCAAGCAGGCTTGTCGGAGATTTGTAAACGACCTCGAAAAATCACTTACAGAACCGTCCTATCCGTGGGTATTTGATATCACTAAAGGCTATAGGCCGATTGATTTTATGGAGGCGTTCATTACGCCGTCTAAGGGCGACTATGACCGAATGGAGCTGCTCCCGTGGCAGCACTTTGTCGAGGCGAACCTTTACGGCTGGGTCGACAGGAAGACCGGATACCGCCGCTTTCGTGAGGGGCTGATTATTGTCGGCTCTGGAAACGGAAAAAGCACGCTGGTTACCGGTAATGCGGCATATGCGATTTCAAAAGACGGGGAGCGAGGCCCAGAAGCATACTGTCTTGCTAACTCTAAGCAGCAGGCCAGAATTGTTTTCGATGCCTGTAAGACCCAGATTGAGGAATCTCCGCTACTAAAAAAACACTTCAGGACAAACCGCAGCGGTATATATTACGACCCGTCAAATGGTCTGTTTGAACCGCGGGCAACCGATTCCAAAAACCTAGATGGCATGAATGTCCATATGGGCATATTCGACGAGATACAAGAATACCGGGACTACAAACTTATCAACGTTATCAAGAAAAAAGGCAAAAAGCGGCGCCAACCGCTTTTTATTTATATTACTACGCTAGGCACGGTCATCGACGGACCGCTGATGGATTATTACATCCTTGGCGGACAGATACTTGACGGAGCTGAAGCGATCAGTCAGAGAGCCGCAGACAGGATGTTTGTTTTCATTGCCGAGATTGACGAGGGCGACGACCCAGACGATATCTCCTGCTGGGGTAAGGCAAATCCTTCACTAGGCCCGTTACTACTCCTGGATGATCTAATTGACGAATGGGAGCGGTGCAAACTTATCCCTGCGGAGAGGTCAGATTTTATTAATAAACAGCTCAATGTATTTACTTCGGTAGATGAGTTGAGCTTTTTAGATACCAAGACAATCCGGGCTAACAACAAGACTTGCGACATCAAGAGCCTAAAAGGCGGACTATGTTACGGCGGTTTTGACCTGGCTGAAACGGAGGACTTTACATCTGCCTGCCTAGAATTCCCGCTACCGGATAACTGGTTTTTCCTCTTGGAGCACTCTTGGGTTCCGTTGAAGAAAGTCAAGGAGGATCATGAGAAGTTAGACTGGAAGGGCCTGGAGAAAGCCGGAGCGCTGACCATTGTAAACAAAGATTACGTCGAATATGAATTGATTTTAGAGTGGTTTTTGAAAATGCGTGAGCTCTACAGGATTGATTCTGTCGGCTTTGACCCTGCAAAAGCTTTTATGCTGGTTAATAAGCTGAGGGAAAATGGATTTATCATGAATGAGGTGCGCCAGGGCGAACTGACGCTGACCGCACCGCTTGACCACCTCAAGGAACGCTTTCTTGACGGGAAGGTAATACATAACAACAATCCGCTGTATTACTGGTACTTGAGCAATGTGAAATTAACAAAACGTGGCCCGAACGCCACATACCTGCCGACAAAGCAGAACAAATACAGAAAGATAGACGGTTTTGCCGCGCACCTGGATGCGCATACAGAGTACCTCAGAAAGCATCCGACATACATCCCGAAGGATAAGAAGGTATCAACCGTCCTCAAATTAGGCTAGGGGGTGAACATTTGAGCATATTTACTTTTGGCCGCAAAGGGGCCAGGGAGAACGAGATTACCACACTAAAAGCGGAGATTGCCGCGCTGAAAGCGGCCCCTGCGCCAAATACGAGGATTCGCAGGCTGGTAACTTCCTGGCTCCCGCACTTCCTCCGCGGCGACTACACGCTACAAAATTCGGAGCTGATATTTTCGGCGGTGTCCAGAATCTCCAATGCGCTGTCGGCCATGCCGGTGCAGCTCTACCGGGGATCCACACAGGTCAAAAGTGATCTGAACGACCTAATAAGCGTGGAGCCGAACCCGAACATGACATCATGCCAGTTTTTCAAGACGCTGGAAGCCTGCAAGTGTACGGAGGGCAACGCTTACGCAATAAAGCTGTTTGACCCGGGAGGGGTATTGATAGGCTTGAGGCCTCTTGACCCGCTGCGGGTCCGGCCGGTGATGGAGACGGGGTCGATGGAGTTGTGGTACAGGATAGCCCCGGAGCAGGGCGCCGATTACTACCTGCATAATTTTTATGTCCTCCATGTGCCGTTTATGTCCACAAACGGTTATTCAGGCGTCAATCCGGTTTCTGTGCTGTTCAATACGCTTTCCTACAGTACAGAAATTCAAAAATTTAGCGCATCCCAACTACAAAAAGGGATCAATGCGCAGGTGGTACTGGAGGCTCCGGCTAACCTCGGACAGCAACAGAAGACAGACATGATAAATGACTTCATGGATACCTACAGAGAGACAGCAGGGAACATTTTACTGCTGGAATCTGGGGTACAAGCTAAGACCTTGAACCTGTCACCGGTAGATTCTAAACTGTTTGATGTCGAAAAAATATCCCGTTCCCGTGTGGCTATGGTTTATAACATCCCGCCCCACCTGATGGGAGATTATTCAGACACCAGTTTCAGCTCACAGGAGCAGCAGATGCTTGAATTCCTGATGCTGACCATGCTGCCGATCGTTACGGCTTACGAGCAAGAACTGAACCGGAAACTTTTAAGCAGGGAGCAACGCCGGACGATGCGGTTTAAATTTGATATGGACGCTATCCTGAGAGCCGACGCTGCCACTAGGGCAGACGTTCATCAAAAAGCTATTCGCGGCGGATGGGAGACACCAAACGAGGCTCGGGCTGAATACGGCAGAGCAAACGACCCGAACGGAAGCAAGTTGCTTGTGGCTCGTGACCTGACCACGCTTGAATATATAGTTAAAAACCCGGCAGGGAATCCGGAAGGAGGAAAAAGCAATGTATCTAAACCGAATATGCCCGCCTAAACGTAAATTTGTGGCGGAAGTAACCAAGGCAGAATTTATACCGGAAAATCCAGTCACAAAAGGTGAAGAGTTGAAAAACAGCCCATATGCATCGTTGACGTATCCAGAGCTTAGAAAACTAGTCGCAGAAAGAGGAATCAAAACATCGGCAAACCCCAAGAAAAATGAACTCATTGAATTGTTAGGAGGTTCCGATGGACAGGATTAGCAAATTAAAAGCCTTAAGTCCGACACCTGCAAATGCAGAGGTGGACATAGGCCTTATAAACCAGTACAGCGTCAAGACGCTCTCTCCGGAGGACGTCTTTTGTTTTTCCGTTATCCTCTGCGACAACGAGGTAGACCGCGACATAGAGCGATTCACAAACTCCAGCCTTGGAAAGCTTGCACCGATGTTTCTCGGAAAATCGGGCTTGTTTGACCACCGCTGGAGCGCAGAAAAGCAGACCGCGCGCCTATACCGTACAGAGTTGGTGGACCTGGAGGGGAAAACCCTTCTCGGAGAACAAAAGAAGGGAATTCGAGGCAGCGCTTACATGCTGAAAACCGAAACGACCGCACCGGTCATCGAAGCAATTGAGGGAGGGATACTAAAGGAGGTATCGGTAGGCTGTGCAATGGGCAAATGCACCTGCTCTATCTGTGGAGGAAAATTCCGCTATAGTTGGGAACTTGGGAAACGCATTTGTGAAAACGAGCACATCATTGGCATGGAATACGACGGGAAAGCGTGCGTTGGCGACCTTAACGATCCGACCGACGCCTACGAATTTTCGTTTGTTGCCGTCCCGTCCCAAAGGGGAGCAGGGGTGACCAAGGGGGCGGAGGATATTTCCGAACTCGTTGAGACTATGAAGGCTGCTGACCTCTCAAAAGCCAATCCCGAAGAATTGAAGACCATCATCCAAAAATCACAAATGGCGCTCACCGACAACGATGAGCGCGAAAAGCGTGCGAAAATACTCGCCGAAAATCAGAAATTTATGGAGGTAAAGAAGAATGACATTATTTGAACTTAAAGAAAAGTTGACCACCCTGAACGCTGCGATCGCTGCCGATGCCGACTGGATCGCAGAAAAAGCCGCCGATCCATCCGTGCCGATGGAGGACATCAAGACGAAGACTGCTCACCGGGACGACCTGGTAACGCGGCGCGATCTACTCCAGAAACAGCATGACGAAATGGAGGATCAGCAAAAAAAGGCGCTTGACGACCAGCGGAAAAAATCCGAGGTTAATACCGGTGACCCTGACAAAGACAGCACCATCAAGGCAAAGGCCGCATTTTACAAGGCCGCTCTGATGGGTGACACGGAAGCCGCTCAAAAGGCTTACGAAGGTCTCGGCGCAATCCCTGCTGCGAGCGCCGATCTCGGCAGCGGCGACAATCTTTTGCCGACCGTTATGGAAAGTACGCTGATCACTGAACCTTTTGACGACAACCCGCTGCGCACTATCGAGCAAGTTTCCCAGGTTACCGGTCTCGAAGAGCCGAAACTGTTGTTTGGCATTGAGGACGAGGATCTGGCCGACATCACTGATAAAGAAACCGCAAAAGAAATTGAAATGACCGGCGGCACCGTTTCTTATGGCAGGTTCAAGACCAAAATCGTCGCAACTGTAAAAGATACCGTCCTGCACGGCACGCCGACCAACCTTGTAACGACTGTTGAAAACGCGCTCCGCTCCGGGCTTGCCAGAAAAGAGAAAATCCGCGCCTTTTCTACTACTCCTGACAGCACGCACGACCATATGAGCTTTTATCTTAAAACCGGCATAACTCCTATTCCCGGAGACGATATCATCGATGCCATATTAAAGGCCCTCGGCGACCTTGCAGACCATGGCTATGGGGAGAACGCCTCGGTAGTTATGCGGAGGTCCGATTACAACGCTGCCATAAAAATCCTAGCTAACAACAATGCGGCTTTATGGGGAGCTAAACCTGAAGATGTCATCGGCTATCCAGTTACTTTTATCGATAAGGCTGTTGTCCCGGTTGTCGGAGACTTTCGATATTCTCGGCAGAACTACGACATTGGTACCATCTACGAGACTGACAAAGACGGCAAAAAGGGCGAATACTACTTCATTCTGACCGCCTGGGGCGACCACCAGATCAAACTTGCAAGCGCCTTTAGAACCGCATATATCCGTGTCATGCTCATCGGGGCGGTAGCTTCGGCAGTCACTACTCTGGTTGCCGGCAATGATCTTACTGTTGTGGACGCAAGCCTGGTCTTTAATGACGGCGGCGCCGGCACCGACGGCACGATCACTTACTTGTGGCAGAAACTCAATGGTGATGACTGGACCGATCTTGCCACCGGCACCGGGTACAACACAAAAACATATACAACGGCAGCGGGGGCTGCGACTTACCGTTGCAAGGTCACTTATGTGGACGATGACGGTCCGAGCATTGTTTATACCAACGCGCTGACTGTGGCCGCCGAATAACGAAAGGAGGGTTGCCGCATGGCTGCTACAGTCACGACCCTACGGGCTTACCTGCGGTTGCCGTCCAGCAGCACCGAGGACTTAACGGGTTACCTTGCCGCCGCGCAATCCAAAGCGCGGACGGCGGGTATTCCCGCCTTTAATCACAATGCGCAGTACGATATGTTTATCCACGCTCTGGCTGGCCTATATTATGACAATCGCGGATTAACGTTTGAGAATGCCAGCACAAGCTATAATACGGCGGCAATAGATCGGCTGATTAATGCATATGTACTTGAACTCCGTCATGCGGAGGAAGATCCTGTAACGGATCCGGAGAAAGAGCCGGGAGAGCCAGAGGAGCCCGAAGGTGGTGACGGCGTATGAATCCAGGCAAGTACAGGCATGAGATAACATTTTTGCAGCAGGGAACCGGTCAGGATGACTACGGAGAACCGACCGACACCTGGGGGACCTTTACGATAGCATGGGCTGCCTTCGATCCACTCCTGGGGAATGAATTCTTTTCCGCTCTATCGGTGGAATCCAAGGTAGAGGTAAAATTCAATTCCCGGTATGTCGCCGGTGTTACCAATGATATGAGGATCCAGCATGGCGGAAAGACCTACGAAATCCTGTCGGCAATAAATGTTAAGGGACTAAACCGGGAACTGCTGTGCTATTGCCGGGAGGTGAAGTAATGGCTAAAGTAAAATTCAAGGTAGAGGGCATGAAAGAGCTTCAAAAAAGCCTGAAAAGGCTCGGTCAGGTCCCGCAGAAACACGTTACATCATCCGCACGGAAAGGGATGAATGTAGTTTTGAAGGGTGCCAAGTCAAATGCGCCGGAAGATACAGGCGACCTGAAACGCGGAATGAAGCTGTCTGGGGAGAGATCCAGGTTCAAAGCCAAGAAAGTATACCGGGTTATATTTGACCCGGCAATGAATGACATCTTTCAAAAGCCTATCAAAAATCCCGGGAGCAGGGGCGGCAGCGGAAAAAACACCGGGTACTATCCGATCAGCCAAGAATATGGATTCTTCGCTGGGGATGGGCACTACATTCCCGGCTACCGGTTTGTCCATGACAGTCTGACCAGCAACGCAAAGCAGATGGAGAAAATTATCATCGACACAATGAAAACAAAAATCGATCAGGAGATCAGAAAGGCAGGGCTGAAATGATGGGAAAAGATGAGATAAAAAGGATTTTAAATGAATTGATTGATTCCGCAGATGAAATAACTGATTTCTCCATATCTAACGATGTAGAGGAAAAAGATTTGTCGACTCTGGACGGCGTACATATTGAGCGGAAGCCTACGGGGATAGCCAATATCTACGTGACGATTTATAAGGAGCCGAAATAATGGAAAAAGCATTGCGCTACGAGCTGGCCCAGGCAATCCCCGAACTGGCCGGAGAAATCTATCCGACCAATGCCCCGGAATCTGCAGCGAAGCCCTATCTGGTCTATGCCCGTATCAATTCCGACCGGACAAAAACACTGGATGGCTACACGAATAAGCAGGCGCTGGAATATATGTTTAGCATCATGGCGGCGAAATATGCATATATGAAAGTCCTTGCTGAACAGGTGGAGACTCTCCTGCTTGCCTTTCCCGGACAGAATATCGGGGAAGAAGGGATCCATGTTGAGGACCTGAAAATCAATAATATTAGCGAAACATACGAATTTAATCTTAAAGTAAACCGCGGAATCATCGATTTCACGGTCTTTTTTTAGAAAGGAGCACAAATGAGCGACGATGTAAGAAGAGCGCTAGGGACCAAACTAAAGATCGGAACAACCACCCCGGTAGCGGTGGCCGGCCTCACTTCTATTGGAGGGCTTGAACTGTCGGCAGACACAATTGATACAACTACACTAGATAGTGATGGCGGCTACCGAACTTTTATAGCTGGATTCAAAGACGCGGGAGAAGTATCCCTGGAGGGCTATCTGATACCCACAACGGGCAAAGGGCAAAAAGAGCTGTATGATCTCTTTGAAAGCGGTGATACGGAGGATTTCACGATTGAATTTCCGGAAGAAACAAAAACAACATGGGGATTTTCCGGCATCGTAACCGGGTTTTCCACCAGTGCCGACCTGGAGGACCCACTGGCATTTTCGGCAACGATCAAGGTTAGCGGCAAGCCGACGCTTACTGTTGGAGCGGGGGAACAGGAGGAACAGGAGGAACAGGAGGGATAAGGCATGCTGAAGGGACACGATGTTAAAATCGAACAATGCAATGAATGCAAAGTTAGAATCTTAATTGACGGAAAAGAGTTGGAGGGCGTCCAGGAAGTCTCGTACGAAATAGGGGTTGACAGGCTTCCGCTGGTCAGGGTTGAATTCAGACCGGCAACGCTGAATATCGACAAGGAGGTCGCAGAATAATGGGATATACACCGATAGAACTGGATAAAATGCGGAATCTTCGATATGGGATGAAAGCAATATCACTGGTTGAAAAGAAGTTTAAAAAACCTATAGCCAAGCTTGATATGGGTAGCCTGACCATGGAAGATTCGGCTATCCTGATATGGGCCGGGCTTGCTCACGAAGATCAAAACCTCACTGCCGACAAGGTCATGGAACTGATTGACGACTATTCCTCCTTACCGGCAGTTATGGAAGCGGTTGGCGCGGCCATGACAGAGGCGTTCGGATCAGCGGAGCAGGCAGAGACGCAGGAAAAAAACGAGTAGAGGGTGGCGGGGACGAGTTCAGTGTTGTCGGAGCGCTGGACCTTGCCGCCCAAATCGGTATTCCAACAATGGACTTCTGGCAAATTACGCCGTATGAATTGAACGTGGCTGCCAAAGGCTTTGCAAAGCGTAAGGAAACAGAGCAAAAGCAAAGTATTTACCAGGCTTATTTGATCTCCCGGTGGGTGTGGCAGAAAAAGATTAACATCAAAAAAATTCTCAATGCCGACGAGAAGAAAGAGCCGATGACGGATGAGCAGATGCTGGAACGGGTCAAGGCTTTAAATGTGGCACTTGGCGGAGAAGCGAAAGAAAAAGCGAAGTAGACGTTGTAAAATGATATGGAATATGCTACCATTTTCAATATGTGGAGGTGGAAGATTATGAAAAAAGTTTTATCCGTGTTTTTGGTTATAATTTTGGCATTTGTTACAGGTTGTGGAGGCGGCGGAGAAACCGCAGAGCAGGCAGTGAAAAATGCTCTTGACGCCATTAAGGCGGCCGATGTCGAAAAGGCATCCAAGTATGTCGATTATGAAAAGATACTGAATAGCGATGAAGAGGCTGCTGACACCGAAAGTGACGCACAGTCCGAGGAAATGGCAAAGATGGTCCTGAAGAATCTTCAATATAAGATTTTGGAATCATCAGAGGAGAAAGATACCGCAACGGTAAAAGTGGAAATTACGAATCTTGATATGGGGAACGTAATGGCTGGTTTCGTTTCACAGTTGTTCCCTCTTGCATTTAGTGGGCTAAGTGAGGAACAAATGGAAACAAAATCTATGGAAATATTCACCGATCTTGTAAGCACGGAAACCAAAACCGTGACAAAAGCTGTGGACATAAGCCTTTCTAAAAAAGAGGATGGATGGAA
The DNA here is from genome assembly GCA_028706405.1 of Eubacteriales bacterium. Taxonomy (GTDB): domain Bacteria; phylum Bacillota; class Clostridia; order Peptostreptococcales; family Anaerovoracaceae; genus Anoxybacterium. Next base: position 20,657 of record JAQWBM010000012.1, on the reverse strand, counting down.
GATTGAAACAAGTGACGAGTTTGCTGATGCTATACTGGGTGGCATGATAACATATTCCGAGAATATGAATAATTCTTTTGGAGGATCAGATAAATTGAGCGAAATAAACAATTGGCTGATAGGCGACATTTGGAATGATGGGCTCTGCGAGATAGGGCATTATACGTATGATGGAACCGGCAGCACAGGCAATAGTATTGATATAGATTTTACCTTATCGCAGTTAGGCGGGGCAATGGATAAAAAAGCAGAGTATGATAATTATATAAACGGCTTAGACGATGAGCAATATTCACAGGTTAAATCAATATGGGAGAAGTTATCTCCCGAAATAGACAATTTATATAGTCAAATAAAAGCAAATAAACCAGTTGCAAGCGACGCATCAACCGATGTGGATACTGGAAAATTTGAGCAGTATCAAGATGCATTTTCGGATGCTGTATATGCTTTGGACTAAACGGCGGCTAAACAGTGAATAATAGTTGAAATTAATATTATTACGATGCAGCATAAGGTTATTAGGGAAACGGAGGTAGTCTTATGTTTTGTTCAAATTGCGGCCAGGAGGCCAGCGGAAACTTCTGCTCGAATTGTGGTGCTCCGCTATCCAAAAATTCAGCACCCACGCAAGCAGTTAATTTCGAGAGCGCCGGAGAGGTAATTATTTGGGAGGGAAAGCCTGCCGGACTTAAGGATAAGGCAAAGGACCAGATGAATGTCAATTCGACGGTATATCGGCTCACGAACCAGCGAGTGATCGTTGGGGGCGGGCTTTTGTCAAAGAAGCAGGAAGAAATAGAATTAAATAAAATCAAAGATTTCAGCGTAAAACAGACGCTGATTGAAAAAACGATGGGGATCGGAAATGTCGAAATTATTTCCATCGATCCAACATCGCCGAAACTAACGCTTGGCAATGTTCCGGATCCGTTTGTCGTAAAGGACAAAATTCGGGCTGCTATGCTAGAGTATAAAAGGCAGCTTAACATCCAATATCGAGAACAATTATAAAAATATAGGCGCTTGCAGTTAGCAGGCGTCTTTTCCATTCCAGAAACTCAGACACGTCGAAAGGCGTGTCTTTTGTTATGCCTAGAAACGGGGGCGAGACCATGTCAAGATCCAACTTTATAGTGCGCGGCGGAGCAGATTTCAGCGGAATCAAAAAGGGCCTCGACCAGACGCAGAAACAGTTGACCAGCTTTCAAGGTAACGTCAATAAATCCATGAAAATAATCGGCGGAATCCTGAGTAGTTTGGCAATCGGGAAATTCATCAAAGATTCCACGACTGTGGCCATGAGTGTCGAGAGCGCCATGGATAATATCAAGCGCAACATGGGTTCCGCCTCCGGCGCGTTCAATAGCTGGGCAGAAACGCAGTCAAAGACACTCGGCATGGCGCGGGCTGACGCTTACAAATATGGCTCGACCTTCTCAAACCTTCTTGGGAGTTTCTCTTCCAGCACGAAAGAAACTGCGGACAATACAGAAGAATTAATGAAAGCTGCCGCCATTATCTCCAGTAAAACAGGCAGGAGCTACGAGGACACTGCAGAACGTATCAGATCAGGTATGCTGGGATCTACAGAGGCTATTGAAGACCTGGGCGTATATACCAATATTGCTATGATTCAGAGCACGGCAGCCTTTAAAAAGTTCGCTAACGGCAAATCCTGGGCTCAGCTTGATTTTCAAACGCAGCAACAAATTAGACTTGCCGCGATCCTTGAACAGACCTATACGCGGTATGGCAAAGAGCTTGCCGACACTACACAAACCAGACAGGCGCAATTTATCGCCAGTCTGAAAAATGTACAACTAAACCTTGGACAGGCATTCCTGCCCATTTATAATGCCGTATTGCCGGTTCTATCGGCGCTTGCAAGCAAGCTGGATGCGGTAACCTCAAAGTTAAAATACTTTACTCAGGCCATTTTCGGCAAGGCCATTGCGGGACCGATAGCGCAGACGGAGAAACAGGCTGACGCAATTTCAAGTGTCGGGGACGCAGCAGAGACCGCCGGAAATCAGGCCGCAAAATCAGGCAAGAAAGCAAAAGGATCAGTGGCGGGATTTGATGAGATCAACCAACTTGCCGATGCTTCAGGCACTTCTGGCGGCAAATCAGCTGCCGGTGCAGGAATTACGGAGCCGGTTACTGATGTGGAAACTGGAGAGGGCACAACCGTAAGCTCCGACTTCGAGAAGTCAGTGGCCGCTATGAAAGGTGCCCTGGAAAACATTAAATCCTACATTGGCACTTATATAGCACCGCCATTTTGGGAAGCCGTCGAAATGGTAAAGCCAAAGGTGGAGGAATTCAAGACGATTCTGGCTGATGTGTGGACAGATATTGGAACGCTTGGAGCACCGCTGAAAGAATGGTTTACGTCAGACTTTACGCCATTTCTACAAACCACAATTAAGACGCTTGGAAATGTTGTTGCCGGTCTGTTCGATAGTTTCAATAAGGTATTTTCAAATATCTGGAATAAAGCAGTATATCCTATTTTGCAAAACTTTATTTCTGTTGGATTACCGGTCGTTACGGATTTTTTGAATAAAGCCGTAAGCCTATTTGGAGTGCTGTTTGAAGAAGTTAAGAAGATATTTGATATGCTGTGGTCAGAGGGCGTCGCTCCCGCGCTTGAGATTATAACAACAATCTGGACCGATACAGTCAATCTCATTGCAGAGACATGGAACACCTACGGGATACCGATTTTTGAAGGAATGGAAACGCTCTTTACATCAGTAGGCGAGCTGATTCGGACCGTATGGGAAACGACATTAAAACCTGTATGGGATACCTTTATGCAAACCGTTGACTGGCTCTGGGAAAAGCATCTCAAGCCTTTGCTGAGCAATTTCATGAGCTTAGTGGGAGAGCTTATTGCCTGTGCATTGCAGATTATCAATAAATTTATCGCCCCTGTCGTGAAAGGGTTTGTAGAAGTATTCGGTCCGGCTATAGCCTGGGCATTCGGTTTTGCGGTAAGTGTCCTAGGAACCTTTTTGGCAACGGCTATTGATGTTGTAAGCGCGGTAATCACCATAATTAAGGGTATAGTACAGTTCCTAACAGGAGTTTTCACCGGCGATTGGAAACTAGCATGGGAGGGCATCGTCAATATTTTTAAGGGCATTTTCGAGGGCGTCGGCGGCATCGTTAAAGGCGTTGTAAATTTAGTTATCGATATCATAAACACCATGCTTAAGAGCCTTGAAACCGGGTTGAACTGGGCGATTGACGAAGTAAACAACCTGATAAAAAAAGCAAAAAAGGTGACAGGAATAAGTATACCGACGATCATGACCATAAGCATCCCGGATATACCAAAGCTGGCATCTGGCGGCATAACGAACGGCCCAATGTACGCCATGATCGGGGACAATCCAGGAGGGCGCGAAGTCGTATCCCCTCTTGATGATCTAATAGATATGATCGCAAGCGCCGTTGGAAGTGCCATGATGGCAGCTATGCAGTTTACCGGAGCCGAAAGCGGGAGCGGTGATTTAGTGCTGAATCTGGATAGCCGGGAGTTTGCTCGAGCGACGCTGAAATCATTGAATCGGGAAGCCACGGTAATGGGCTATAAGCCGATACTTCAAACATAAGGGGGGCGAGGATGTGTTGAAAATAAACGGGGTTACCATTCCCACCCCATCCGATTTTAAAGTTGGAATACAGGATATATCCAAAGCGGAGAGAGCAGCTAACGGGATGATGTTTATCGAAAGGATCGCCACTAAACGAAAATTGGAGCCATCCTGGAGCCATCTATCCAAGGAGGAAACGAGCCGTTTGTTTCAGGCAGTATCTTCGGTATTTTTCCAAGTCACATATATAGACCCGGAGGACAATACCGTCAAAACTGGCACATTTTATGCCGGAGACCGAAAGGCGGGAGCTATGGACTACCAGAATGGAGCGATCCGGTATAAGGATATCTCCGTAAGCTTGATTGAGAGGTGAGCGAATGCAACCATTGAAGCAAAACCCGTACGGCCCGGAGCGCTGGTCTGATATACGAGTGAGCTTTGAGCTGGTTGATGTGGATGCAGCCGAAAACGCTCAAGTGACAGCAACGAGCGAGGCGGCAATATCCGAACTCGATCAGACGCATAACAGGGTCGATGGTATGGACAAAAGGCTGGCGTCGCTCGAGCACAATTATTTTGTTTTGGACGGCTCTTATATCTTGCCAGACGAGATTGACAACGGCGAAGTTGGATGGTGGAGCAGCGAAATATCCGGAAATGACGGCATTCTTTCTACTCCACAGGTACTGGAATTTGATTTTACTGCCAATCAATCATCTATTGGTTTTACGGTTATTTTTGACGATCGAGCCGATCAGTACGCAACAAGTTTCAAAATTCAGGTATACGGTTCTACCGGCATCCTGCTGGGGGAAGATATTGTTATTGATAATGATAACGCGCGGTATGTGTCCAATATGCCCGTAGATGGTTACCGAAAAGTTAAATTAACATTTTTGAAAACATCGGTCCCCCGCCGCAGGGTCCGGATTGCGGAAGTAGTTTTTGGCATCATCCAAACCTTTGACGAAACGAACACAATGGAAATGAGACTGCTCAATGAAGTATCTCCGTGGGCGGAAAGCTTACCGTCGGCGGAGTTGGCTATTACAGTTGAGAATCAGGATCGCAAATACAACATGATTAATCCGCAGGGCGTTTACAAATATTTGCAGGAGGGGCAGGGCATGAATGCGGCAATAGGAGTCGGGGCAACAAAAGCATCTATCGAACGAGTAAATATGGGGAGAACCTATTATACATCCTCGCAGGCCGAAGACAACTCCATGACAGCTAAGCTAATCGCCCATGACTGGTTTTACTTTATGGATGGAAAATGCAGGATAGGAATGACCGGCACATGGACGGTTACAGAGGCGGTAAGTGCTGTAATTGCTGATAGCGGTTTGCCTATAGCGATCAATATCCCTGCAGCGATCGGAAACCGGACAATTGGCAAATGTATATCGCAAGATGCCACTCACAAAGAGGCAATCCGGCTGATTGCTCAGGCATCCAAGTCGGTATGCTTTTTTAACCGGGATGATGAATTACAATTTATTGACATGGCGCTTGGGGAGGTCGCAGACACACTGGACAACAGCAATCTCCGCAATCCAGCCAAGGTATCGGTATCCGACCGCGTCAACAAGGTCGAGGTCACCGCACGGGACGAATACTCAGGGGTAGAAGTAATCTATACTGCTACGAATAAGGCACTCGGGGAAGTTGACAAGGTAAAGACCGTCAATAACCCACTTGTGGTTGGATCTGATGTGGCCGAATGGATCCTTGCCGTACTGCAAAAGCAGATTAATTACAGCCTACAAGAGCGGGGCCATCCGGCACGGGAAATCGGGGACACCGTGAAGATATACGATGATTACGGCGAAAACCGAAACGCCATTATTGTGCGCGAGGAGTACCAGTACAGCGGGTACCTGAAGGCGAATACGGAAGCATGGGAAGGGCTCTAATGAACGGGACAAATCTTGTCAGGAAAGGCGGTAATATAAATGGCACTAAATTGGACAGATAAAATAAATAACGTTGATGAAGTAATTGCGGAAGATATAAACGCTATCGCGCATGCGGTGATTGATGCGGAAACAGATATAATTGATATTAAGGCAGACGCGGCGGATGTTTACACCGCACAGGAGGCAGTCCGGAAGTTTGCATATTTAGAGGAGGCGACAGGCAACTCCGTCCAGATCGAGGACACCGTACAAGCTCCATTTGCGGAGTTGGAAATCTTGGGCGAAACGCAAGGGCTGAAAGTAGTCTTTACGGCAACAACAGTAACAACCACGGGAGCAGACTTTGCCTTTACTGACGGAGCAACCATAACTTTTAGTGGACTGACTACAACAGCTAACAATAAATCAGCAGTCGTGACAACCGTATCTGGCAAAACAATGACATTTCCATCAGCAACTTTCACAGCCGCAACAGAGACAGTCGGAAGCATCACAGACGGTACTTTGACCTATGTCATTACCGTATCCCCCGACAATCCGCAGACACTAACTTCACTAACTAGTTTTGATTATATCGCTGAAAATGCAGATGCAAGCGAAACCATAACAAAATCAATCAGCTTAAAAGACACATCCGACAACCAGCTTACCGCATACGGCATACCAGCGACTTACAATCCCGATGGTAGCGTGGCAACATGGGCGGTACAGGATAAGATTGTTAAGGGTACAGATGGGAAGTGGTATCTGAAGAATAATACGAAAATGTATACTTTTAATGGCTCAACTTCATGGAACGCAGGACTTACAAATGTTGGTGCAACGCATTCAAGGTTTTGGCTTACTAATGGTCAGATTACAAATCCCCTCGGCTTTTTAGCTTCAGTAAATTGCATATCAACCAAAACATCGCAAAATCTAGGCTCTTATATTAGAGATAATAATGTAAACGGTGTTTATACATACACGAGTGGGTGCGCATTAAAACTGGCGAATGCATTAACGGGGGTGCTGGGAACGGATTCAGCCGCAGACGCTATTGTAAAACTGACAACATACCTTACATCAAACCCGATCACGATGATTTATTATTCTTCTGCGGTTGATACTGAACTATGCACATCAGACCAAACCGCACTCAACGAAGCAGAAGCGGCAGGAACTTTTGACGGGTTAACCAATATTATGTTGTCAAGTGAGTTGGGGCAGGTGTATGTCAAGGCGGCGAAAAATATTACAAAAGTTATAGACGATATTAAAGCGGCAATTGCGCTGCTGGGATAGGAGGTACATATATGTTTAATCTATCGCAATGGCTCAAGGAGAGCATGATATCGGGAGTCGCCAAGGGTCAGGTCAGCCTTGCATATGTAGCCATAAAAGCCGAGGAATATCTCTCTAGGGGGATTTTTACCGAGGCTGATGTCCAGGAGATCGCGGAGAGGTCGGTTGAGCCGGTGGATCCGGTTCCCTCCGAAGAACCGCCGGAAGAGGCCGATGAAGGTGATATAAGTGGCTAAATACGGTACATTTAAGTACGGGTCCGGAGTAAAGTACTGGGCATTTGCGTGTATCACCGACCGGACCCTGGCGGATGTCAGATATGCAGACGCCTATCCGGGCAACGCAGCGGTTAACAAAGGCGCCCTGAACTATCCCGATCTGAATCGCATCGAAAGCAACTGCTCCTACGTGGCCGGACAATTGCGATCATACGGGTACAACGTAGAGGTTGTGGTTAAAACAGATTGGGCCATGACAGATTTTCCATACCGGCCCCAAATCGACCGTATTTGGAGCAATGTAGATGCTCTGCTGGATACCTTCCACCGGCTCCCGGGCTCCCCTGATATTCGATACTGGGACAGCCTTAATTGGCAAGATGCCAACAGCCTCGAACAGAATCTACTCAATATTTACAATCTCTTGCAGCGCATGGCCGTTGTTTTTTTACGCTGCGGGGACGCGCATGGAGGTGACAGATGAAAGATGGAATAATCAAAGGACAGGGCAATTCGAGGCTACTCAAGGCGCCAGCGACGATCCCGAATACCTTTGCGGAATTTCGGACGGCGCTGATCAATGGGACTCTACCGGTGGATATGCTCTTTAACGCCGCCGGCTGGGATGTCATCGGCACCGCACTGAACAAGGCGAACCTGTTGACTGACGTCGTGGCCGCCGCTCTCGGCCTGGAGGGCGACGACCCAACCGTATCCGAGGCAATCAATGCACTTATGGCAGTGGCGACACAGCAAAAAAACGGGCTGATGTCCAGCACCGATAAGGCAAAGCTGGACGGTGTGGCTGCCGGCGCAAACAACTATGTTCATCCGACTGCTGACGGGTATAAGCATATCCCGGCCGCAGGAGCAGCGGATAACATTTTAGGCTACTCTGCTGTCGGTACCGCTCAGTGGATACGGCAACTCGCAATAAAAGCACTCATCGAAGCCGCAAATCAGACCGCATATGGCATTACAAATGTAGATGCTGCACTGGCGCTATTAAGACCTGCGAGACACTACGGAAAACGCTCCCAAATGAATGGCGGGACCGCTCATTCAGCTACAGCTGGTCGGGGCGTAATGAGTTTTGAGACTGAAGTTGTAGACGATTTCAATGCAATTAACTTAGGATCCAGTGCTTCAAGGATTACCATCCCTGCAGGCATAACCAAAGCAAAATTTTACTTTTCCGGCAACGTCTATGCTACTAATAGTAGCGGCTCTATCCGCTTATATAAAAACGGGGCAGAAGTCTACAATATGCTGGGTTTTAGCCATTCCGACGAAAACTTTTATGGAGCAGGCAACAATGCAATTGTTTTTAGCCCAATCGTAGATTGTGCCGCGGGTAATTATTTTGAAATATTCGCAGATACAAACGGGTCCGGTCAACCGATTTCAAGTGTTAATGCCGGTTCAATGTTCGGAATGGAGGCGTGTGGATGATGTTTGTAATCGTAGAGCAAGAAACAGGCAAAGTTTTAACGGTAAATGTGAATAAGACTCTTTTCCCAAGAGCCATTGAAGCACCGGACGATATCATCTATGGAGATATGTATAGAGATGGGGAGTTTCAGCGCGTAGCACCAAGGCCGGATCCGGTTATTTTAACTCCCGCTGAACTCCGCGAGCAGGCCTACGAGACTATGACTTACAAAGCTGATGGAACTGCCCTAATCCTATGGGATGAGCAGTCAATCACAGTGGACCGGGCCAACAAAGTCTACCTGGAATACTCAGCGGAAGGCAGTCCGAAGGCAGCGCAAATCCAGGCGTTAATTGTAGCCGCTAAGACGCATATCCGGGGACTTTATCCGGATGAAGAATAACCCATCAGTTTCATAGCAGCCAATCCCGGCTGTTTTTTAATGCAGAGAAAGAAAGAGGTAAAGCAAAATGAGCAGAAACGAATTTAAGGACAAGTATTATAATGTCATCTTGGGAATCTACGCAGCGAACGGCAAGCAGGACGACACATCAGTATGCACGGACAAGCTGATCAGTTCCATCCGGGGCCACTTCGGTGAATCCTACAAGGACGGGGCCGGGGAGCATGTATTTGAAGAGTATCCTGGCATTCCGAAAGATTTTGACTGGGATGCCGCCTATAAAGATTACAAAGAATTGATAAGAGGGTAGCCTGCGGGCTGCTCTCTTGTTTTAGGGAGGGGATTTTATGACACTTATATGTATCGATCCTGGCCATGCGGTAAGCACCGCAGGAAAACGCTCTCCGGACGGAAGTCTGCGGGAGTACGAATTCAACAGAGCCGTTGCTAGGCGCTTGGCTTATCACTTGGAGCGTCATGGACTGAAAACCATGTACAGTTGCGATATCGACCAGGAAGCCGATGCAAGCCTGGATTCGCGCTGTAAGGCGGCAAATAGCACCGGAGCGGACCTGTTTATAAGTATCCATGCCAATGCATTTGGTGACGGCTGGAACGCTGCAAACGGCTGGGAAATCTATCATTATCCTGGCAGCGTAAAGGGAAAGCCCCTGGCTGATGCTATCCACGCAAGAAGCAAGCTCCTGGGCCTTACGGACCGCGGGGTAAAAGCCTCGGACTTTACGGTGATCGCAAAAACGATTATGCCGGCTGTACTAATTGAGCATGAATTTATGACCAACCTGGCCGCAGTGGAAAAGCTAAAGGCTGCTGACTGGCGGGAGAAATGGGCTGCAGCAGACGCAAAAGGCATCCTGGGCTACCTGGGTATCTCTTGGATTGAAGAGAAGCTGCATTGGGCAGAAAAGCATCTGGACAGCTTGCATAGCAAGGGCCTTATCAATAGCCCAGAAGCCCACAGAAACGATTTAGACGGCTATATGTCCAAGGGGCAGATATTTGCCATGCTGGACAGGATTGCAAAGTAGAAAGGAGTACATAATTATGAAAGTATCAACAGGAACCATTACACGGACCGTTATTTTAGCGTTAGCCCTGGTCAATCAGATTCTGACCATGGCCGGCTACAGCCCGATCCCAATAGCAGACGAGACAGTGACGGAGCTGATCGCAACTTCGGCTACGGTAATAACAGCCTTAATCGCGTTTTGGAAAAACAATTCGTTTACCCAGGCTGCCCTACGGGGCGATGAAGTCATGAAATCATTGAAGTAGGGGAGGGATGCCGATGGATTGGAACACGATAGTAATAATTATTACGGTCATAGGCTGCTTTGTCGGTCTGTCCGGCTGGCTCATGGCACGGGAAGGAAGAATTTCAAATGATGGGGAGTGGCGCGGTACGGTCAATGCGAAGCTGGATACAATCCTCGGCATCAATGCGAAGGTCGAAAAGGTAGAAGCGGACCTAAGGGAGCACGAGGGGAGACTGAGCAAAGTGGAAGGGTCCGCGTCATCCGCACACAAAAGGCTGGATGACCATATCAGGGAAAAACAATGAGCCGGGGAGACCCGGCTTTTTTGGTTTTTTGGCTTGTCAGCCCGGTGAGTTTATGGTATTTTTAATCATCACTTACTAGAGTTGTGGTGTAGGAGCTGGCCCCGGTGTAATGCTGGGGCTCTTGTTTTATTGCTGGAAAATATTTTATGAAATCATAAAAAATTTATCTATCTGTACGAATAAAATAAGAGAAGCCGCATTAGGCAGCTTATTTAATCTATCTTTAAAATTTCATTCGGTGTGCACTGCAACGCTCTGCAAATTCTTTCGAGCACATCAAAACTCATCGAGCGGGTTTTGCCGTTACATATTTTCGCAAGATTATGATATCTCATATCTATTTCCACGGCGAGCCAATATCTTGATAGACCCTTTCTTTCCAAGACATCATCTATAGTAATTTTCATAACCCACCTCTTTCAAGGAAGATTATAACAAAAAATTTTTAACCCAATATACCACCCACGGGTGGCATGTTTCAAAGCGTAAACTCCCCGTTTATGGCTTCAAAAAGGAGGAATGTTTATGTGGAAAGACATTGACGTGAACATTTGTTCGTGATATATTGTCGGCACAAGGAATTCGTAGTTGTTTTTGGTAATTTTATTTAAGGAGGAATTAAAGAGTGGATAACGATGAAGTAGAAAAAATCGGAATAGAAGTTATCTTTGAAAAAACTGGCATTCTCGCTGCAGACCTGAAAAATAAAATGCTTACAAATAATTTTAGCATAGAGGACTTGTACCTGTTTAAGCACAGATTAAATCTCAACAATGAAAGGCTGTGCAAGCTGTTTGAAATATAGGGAAAAGAAAGTTTGGTAACCTTTTGGCAACCTTTAATCCATAATAAAAAATTCTTTCCGATAAAACATAAAACCCGCAGCCATTTAAAACTGTGGGTTTATTTCTTGGTACTCCGTCGGGGGTTCGAACCCCGGACACCCTGATTAAGAGTCAGGTGCTCTACCAACTGAGCTAACGAAGCATGTAATTAAATTCTAAACAAGAGGGTTCATAAGTTTTGGCACTTTAACAGTCTATCAGCAATTACAGGGCTTGTCAATACTAAAATTCTTTGAATTTCTGCGGTTTTCACCGTAGTCAAGATTCGATGCGGCTTACGAGAAGTCAGGCGAAGAGTCTTTCATGATATTGCCTTGAGTTTCTCCTTAATAAGAGCGAATTCATCGCAGATACTGTCATACATTTCTGTTATCATTCCCTTGTTCTTCCTGCAGGGCTCCATGATTTCATCATAATGCCGGATTGCGGAATCGGTTACGCGTCCGCAGAGCTTTCCCGCATCATTTTGATTATGCAATATTTCAATTACCGCCTCTTTGGAGAAACCTTCCTTGTAGCTTCTCTTTCCTTCCAAGGCGCTGATTTGGTCGGCGACTGCAACTATCCTGTCGCTTAACGTCAATTGATCCGCACAAAGCCGGCAGGGATACCCGCTGCCATCGATCTTTTCATGATGACGATATGCGATTTGAAAAATATCCTTATGAATATAATCCTTTAGAATATCACCGGTGATCTCTACATGCTTTTTCATGGTCTGCATTTCTTCCGGTGTAAGCGATCCGGGCTTCTCAAGGATCTTAACAGGCGTTGAAATTTTGCCGATATCATGCAGGTAAGCGCCCAGTTGAATTTTCTTTAATTCTTTTTCATCCAGATCAAACAGCTTTCCAAGCTCCATGCTGAGGCTGGCAGTAGCGACCATATGGCAGACAGTGGCCTCGCTCCTGAAATCGATGGAATATACGATCATCCTGATAAACTCTAGCAGTTTTTCATCACCGTATTCGGCAGTCCCTATAAAGGCGGACAATTCCTCCAGGTATGAGCCGTTCCAGATATTTTTATCAATACCATATTGCTCGTTGGCCTTCCAAAACAGTTCAACGGTGCTTCTTCCGAACTGAAGGTCCTGCATTTCTCTCGTTTCGTCAATGAGCCACGGCTTGTTGAGCCTGAACAGGACATCCATCCAGTCCGCCAGGTGGATCATGTCTGCAACATTCAGATATTTACAGTTAATCTGAGGATACATTTTATAATTCATATGGTGGTAAAGTACAACCTCAGCTCTCTCGCCAATGGGAGACATGTATTTCAAAAAGAGATATCCGTAAATGGAATGGTCAAGGACGTCTTGCGTTTCAAACTGAATCATGCGATGGATTTCCTCTGTTTTATAGGCGCCGATATCGTGAAGTGCCGCGATAATGCAAATTTCCTGCATATCCTTCTGCTGGTAAGAACCGTCCGCCTGCATCATTTTATAAACAACGTATGCAACTCTGCACCCGTGGTCGACAAGCCTTTCATCGATCTGGTTCAATGCTTTTAATAATATTGCCATAACTTGATAAGTATTGAGATTGTTCATGTAATTCTTCTCCTTCCCGCACGCTTGCCGGCGGTCCTGAGCTGAGCAAAACCCGTTTGCTTCATCCTCAAAGGATTCATGTACCATGACATGCCATCAATGGCAGGCGAAGTAGCCGGCAAGCAGTCGGGGCATATAATTTTGCCTGCGAGGCGGAGCGGCAGTTCCCTTCTATTTTTATACTCTCATAATAAATGCAAAAAAGCTAATTGTAAACACACAATCGGCTTTAAAAGTTCTTGTCCGGGGGCAGTTTCAAAACCACGGATACAAAAAATAAAAAAACTGCAAAAATTCCTGTAATTTCCTCACATAATCTAAATGCATATGAAACAGAATACTGTTTAGGAGGGATTAGAAATGAAAAAAACTAAGAATAATATGAATAATTCAACGTGCAACACAAATGAAAAGGTCGAAAGCAACAACAAAAGATTTGATTCCAGAATGAGCCAAGGTGATATGAAAGAAGTAAACCAAGGTGACATAAGAAGTATAAACAACAGCAGAATCAAAGAGCAAATTAGACCCAATTCAGACTATTAGTTGCACGGAAGGTGCAAAAAAGCAGTAAACCGTCAGCGTAATAAGGGGCAGAATGCATTCTAAATGTATTTCAAGTACTGAACAACCTTATTATAATAAGGTTGTTCAGCAGCCCAATTCTTGTTAAAGCTGCTCTATACTGTTCATGAAGATCTCTCTTGCAATAATAAAGGGCGGGATAATACCCGCTCTTTTTATTTTATTGAGAATATAGATCTTTTTGAATTGTTCAGCAAGTTCTAATATATGACCCATTTAGTCAAATTGCAATGATTTTTTCGCCGTTATATTTGCTATTCCATGCCATGTGTATTATAATATAATGTACTATAATTCCCAAAAGGTATATAAAAATGGAAATCATATTAAATCAAATAAGAGAAGGGTTGCAAAGCATAGGTCTTCCATATATATCACAATTTGAAACGTTATTGATCCTATTGACGGTATTGACGATTCTGGTTTTTGTTTTATGGATCGTTCTTCGCCGGATGAAATTATGGTACTGGAAAACAGATATTCAAATAGATACACTGAAAAATATAGACAATCATTTAGCACATATAGGAGAAACATTATCTAAAAACATAGAAGCTGCAGATAGCGAAACACAATTGCAAAGCGAGAATATAGACCCACTCAATCAAGAGACTGTACCGGAGGCTGCACCTGAAGGGGAATTCGATATAGGCAGGAGCGGAAAAGTATATACAGAAGCAGAACTTGAATTACTGATCAGAGAATAACATGGAGGATCGCAGAATGTATTGTAGAAAATGCGGCAATTTGCTTGACGATACAGATCAAAACTGCCGAAAATGCGGAGAACCCACAAAAATTCAGATGCCCGATGAATCCGCGGAACCGATTGAAAGAAATGATTCGCCAAAGAATAGTGAATTTGTTTGGGATGTTCATGATTTTACCAAACTGAAAAATACTGAAGATATCAGATTTAACTGGCGTCTGGAGGACTATAGTGAACCGAACATTAATGAAGACGCAGAGAAGATGTTAGAGGAAACGCTGTTTCAGGAAATCAAGGACAATTTTAAGAAAAGCAGTGAATCCAAAATTGATAGATTCTATACCTTTAATAAAAGAAACGAAGAATTCCAGGAATTGCTGGATAAAGAATATGAAAGACTAAAGGGAAACCAGTCAGAAGAAACTTTAGATGATACATATAAGGAAACCTTACAAGATTTCGCGGATGCCGTTGATGAGACAAAGATGGCTGCGCCGGCCGCAGAGGAAGAAGCTGAGCCAGCCGCATCAACCGATGAAGCAATGAAGACCCAAACGTCCGATTCAGAAACGATTGAAATGCCGGCTCCAGAAACTGTTCACCAGGTTCAAAGCTTAAAAGCGGGACATTTGGATGAGATGGCTGCGGCGAGAGCTGTATTCTTTGCAGACGGCGCTATACAGAATAGCGGCAGCAAAAAAAAGAAAAAAAAGAATAAATCCTCAGAATCAAAACAGGAATTGGGTCAGAAAATGGAGGAAGAGCAAAACATTGAAGCCAAAGAGATATCGGCAGCACAATTAACGGAACATTATAACGGGTCAGAGGCTTTCGCTGTAAAAGAAGATGCCATGACGGCTGAAACGGCTGAAACTGCAGCCTTGGGAGCGGATGCGAATTCAGAAAAAACCACAGCAGCAGATGCAGAGACAAATGAAACGGAAATATGCAAGGACGCAAGACCTGCAACAGCTGAAGATATAATCGAAGAAGCACCGGAAACAATTGAAGAAGCATTACCACCAATCCCAACTTCTCATGAAGAGGAAAATATTGAAAAAACGACGGATAAAAGGACTAGATTAGGCAGAGTGATTCTAATTATCATAGCGCTCATATTGGCTGTGGAGATAGCAATACTGGGAATCCGGTATTTTGCACCGAACAGTGCAATTGCGAAGTCTATTAATAATGTGCAGTCACAGGTCATAGGTACAGTTGCAGGATGGATAAACAGCGACGATGATATAGAGCCTGCTTCCGGAGAATCACCGGAAGCTACAGACGTTAATGGCAAAGAGGATGATACAGATATAGAATTACCGGAAAACATAATGAAACCGGATCCAGAACCAATGTCAGATAAGACTGCATTAATCGCATCGCAGATGGGCAATAATAAAAATATTATAAACGTTAGAAAGAATGAGACGCTTGCTTATCAGGCAGGAAAGGATTACGGCCTTTCGGACATTAATCATTCTAAACCGATTGAAAACAATATATGGAAAGCACCTGAAGGAAAAGACCCTGTTTATTATGACCAATCCATAGTGGGAACACTTATAGCCTTTGATTCACAATGGATAGACTATGTAAATGGCGGCAGCAATCGCGTGCTTAATTTATTGAAAAAAGACAGTAAAGCATATCGAAACGCGGTAAACTTTTCAAAGGTCAGCAAGGTAAAAGAAACATTTCAATTGCTTGAAATAGGGGATATTCGCAAGGGCTCAAAAGGGTATTATGCGTGGACTTATGAGGAAATTCAGATCACGGAAAACGGCAAAACCAATGATCTAAAGTATCACTGGATATACCATTTAGAACCTGTCGATGGCGAAATGAAAATTGTCAACTATATTAAATATCAAAATTATTAAAAGGGGATGTAAAATGTCTACGAGCTCAAGATTCGAAAGAAACAAAATAACAACGGGGAATAAAGCTTTTACGCAGTCCAGGACAACAATAGAAACCGCATTTTATGGCAATAATGTAAAAAGAACTACAGATTTAAAGGAAGCATATGAAATGGCAAAGAACTCGGCAGGAACAATCTTAACAGATATGACTGTTTTTGAACCCGAGAAAATCGGTTTGCCGGAAGGAGCAAAAATACTGCTATTCAATGATGGAGAAACCGTCGGGAGGTTTGCGGGCGCCAGAGTAATTTTGGGAGAAAAGGGAGTAAATGAAGGAGATTATACCAAAGTACTTAGAGAAGCCGTTTATAGAACAAGATATAAAAAGATGCTTCATACGGAAGCCTATATAGGCCTTGATGAGAACTTTATGATAAAAGCGAGTCTTTTGATCCCGGAGACCTATGAAAACACAATGTATAATTGGCTCTTGAATTTCCAGTACATGAACAAAACGTATG
This sequence comes from Eubacteriales bacterium, assembly GCA_028706405.1. Classification (GTDB taxonomy): domain Bacteria; phylum Bacillota; class Clostridia; order Peptostreptococcales; family Anaerovoracaceae; genus Anoxybacterium. Next base: position 4,131 of record JAQWBM010000012.1, on the reverse strand, counting down.
ATGAGATGTATGAGCGTTCGAAGGTTATCGGAAATGAACCTGACATTTATATCATGTCTGACCCCGACTGGCAGGATCCGGCATTTCCAAACGGACTTGCTTATTTCGATCCAGAGCACAACTGTGCTTGCTTGCTTGGATTGAGGTATTTTGGAGAACATAAAAAGGGTACATTGACTCTTGCATGGGGTATAGCAAACAGAAACGGGTATGCACCCTGTCATGGCGGCCTGAAAAGAATGATCAGAAAAGACGGAAAAAAATATGTCATGGGAGTATTCGGATTATCTGGTTCAGGAAAATCCACATTGACCCATGCAAAGCATAGCGGGAAATATGACGTAACAGTACTTCACGATGACGCATATATCATTTCGACAGAAAATGGATCGGCCGTTGCCTTGGAACCATCCTATTTTGACAAAACTCAGGATTATCCATTGACTTCACCGGATAATAAATTCCTGATTACCGTTCAAAACTGCGGAGCAACAATCGATGCTGACGGCAAGATTGTGATCATAACGGAGGATATACGAAACGGCAATGGAAGAGCCATCAAATCAAAGCTTTGGGCGGCTGACAGAGTGGATAAAATGGATGAACCCATCAATAGCATCGTATGGATAATGAAGGATCATTCCCTGCCCCCTGTTATAAAGCTGGAAAACCCGGTTCTTGCATCCGTATTTGGTGCGACTCTGGCAACGAAGAGAACCACTGCAGAAAAGCTGGCGGAAGGCGTCGATAAAGATTCGCTTGTATTTGAACCATATGCCAATCCGTTCAGAACCTACCCGCTGGAACAGGATTACAACAAGTTTAAGGCGCTGTTTGAAAATAGAGGAGTACAGTGCTATATCATTAATACTGGTCACTTCCTTGATACAAAGATTCCTAAGGACGTTACCATCAAAATCATAGAAAGCATTGTTGATGAAACAGCCCAGTTTAAAACCTTTGGGAAAATGTCCAACATAAAGACGATGGACATCGAAGGTTTTATTCCGGACTTTAATGATAAAGAATATGTAAATCTGCTGGTAAAGAGCATGAAAGGCAGAATCGAATATCTGGAATCACTGGGGGATTTCAAGGGAGGAAGAGACAGTTTGCCTAAAGAAGCAACCACATCCATTAAAAAGATTATCGATGATCAGAAAAAGTAAGTTGTAACACTTGAACCGGCTGAATAAGGTATAACTTATAATGTTAGGTATAAGGAGGAACAAAATTGTGGAAAAAAGAAAAATAGGTCTCGGTGTAATAACCGTTATACTATTAGCGGTAATAGCTGGATTTAGCGGGATTATAAAATTTATCACCGACTATCTTTGGTTCAGGGAATTGGGGTATACGAGCGTTTTCTTTAAGAAGCTGTTGACACAGCTGGAAATTGGAATACCAACCTTTCTTATTATAATGGTATTGTCGTATGTTTATTTACGCGTAATAAAGAGAGGTTATTACAAACGTGTTGATACTGTTGATTCTCCGGCGATGAGTGAAAAGACGCTGAATAGAATAACATTAGGTCTCGGCGCAATATTTGGGATATTGGTGACAGTTACTATGGTATTGGGGCTATGGTTCCTGATCCTGCAATTTGCAAATAGTACGTCATTCAATATCAATGATCCTATATTTGGTATGGATTTATCCTTTTATATCTTTAAATTAGAATTTATCACATTGCTCAATCAGCTGTTGATCGGGCTTATTGTTGCATTTGTCGCCTTAACAGTCATATATTATTTCCTTCTTCTCTCTATGAGAAGACCCAAGGTCTTTGAAACGACAGAACCACAAGGAGGTAATGAAGGCGATGGACAGGGTTACAGGACGAACAACTTTGGAAACACTATAAATGCGATGTTTGGTGATGCCTTTAATAAGTTTGGTCAGAGCTTCAGCGGAGACCAAAACGGACAGCATTATGGCAACCAAGGTCAGGGTCAAGGTTTTGGAGGCTTCGGCAGGCCGAACAATCAGTTCACTAACGAAAATCTGAAACAACTGATCCAAATTGCATCTAAACAGCTTACAATACTAGGTGTGATTTTCTTCCTGATGGTAGGCATAAACTTCTTTCTCAGACAATATGAGCTCCTTTATTCTCATACAGGAGTCCTGTATGGGGCCGGCTTTACAGATATCAATGTGACTTTATGGGTTTATCGAGTGATGATAGTGCTGTCTCTGTTGGCCGCTATCGGTTTAGTCCTGGGGGTAAAACGAAGAAGCTACAAGGCAGTATTTTCGGTTCCGATCATCATGATAATAGTAGGGGCGCTAGGTACAGGAGCCGGTCTGATGGTTCAGAACCTGGTCGTATCTCCTGATGAAATCAACAAAGAAAGTCAGTATTTGCAAAATAATATAACCTTCACCCAGCATGCGTATGATTTGAATAACGTACAGACCAAGCTGTTCCCTGCTACGTTTGATTTAACCCAGGAAGATATCAATAATAATATGGGAACCATTAATAATATCAGAATCAATGATTTTGGACCCGCTCAAACATTCTACAATCAAACACAGAGTATCCGATTATATTACATGTTTGACGATGTAGATGTAGACCGGTATATGATCAATGGAGAATACACACAAACATTCTTGTCCGCCAGAGAAATCGATCAAACAAGAACCAGACAGGAATGGATCAATAAGCATTTGAAGTATACCCACGGTTACGGTATTACCCTGTCCAGAGTAGACCAGGTAACTGCCAGTGGTCAGCCTGACATGCTTATAGATAGTATCCCGCCAATATCACAAGTGGAAGAGATCGATATTACCAGACCCGAAATTTACTTCGGTGAATTGACCAATAATTATATCCTTACTAATACAAATGAGCTGGAATTTGACTATCCAAGCAGCGGCGGACAAGAAGAAGACAACGTATACTCTACTTATGAGGGAACTGCCGGTATCAAATTAAACCTTATAAACAAAGCACTATTTGCAGTTCGGGAGCAGAGCCTGAAGCTATTGGTATCTACTAACATCACCGGAGATTCAAGAATTGTCATCAATAGAAATATAATGGAGAGAGTACAGACGATCATGCCTTTTCTGGAGTATGACACAGATCCATATATCGTAACGGCGGACGGTAAGCTCTACTGGATTATCGACGCATATACTACAAGCAGTTACTATCCGTATTCTGAGCCATTTAACCCAATGAAAAGCAAAACGAACTATATAAGAAATTCAGTAAAGGTCGTTATCGATGCATACAACGGCGATACGAATTATTATCTTGTAAATGGAGATGATCCAATCGCTACTACCTATGCGAAGATTTATCCTAAGCTGTTTAAAAACTTTGAAGAAATGCCGGGTTCATTGCAGGTTCACATTCGATATCCTAACGTGCTGTTTAATATTCAAGCCGATGTATATCAGCGTTATCATATGCATGACGTGAGAATATTCTATCAGGGCGAGGATTTATGGGAAATTGCCAATGAAATTTATGGCACACAGGAAGCGCCTATGACTCCACAATACTATATTATGAAGCTGCCTGGTGAAGAAGACGTTGAATTCATCAACTCTATACCATATACACCAACAGGAAAAAGGAATATGACAGCTCTTCTTGTAGCCAGAAATGACGGAGAGAATTATGGAGAATTGGTCTTGTATCAATTCCCGAAGGACAGGATAACCTACGGACCGATGCAGATAGAATCCCAAATTGACCAGCATCCTGAGATATCTAAGGAATTTTCACTTTGGAATTCGTCAGGCTCCACATACGTCAGGGGTAATATGTTTATCATTCCTATCGAAGAATCAATAATGTATGTAGAGCCGGTATATCTGGAAGCGGCAAATACAGGAAGCCTGCCTGAAGTTAAGCGGGTAATAGTTGCTTACGGTGACAGGATAGTGTATGAGGAGACCCTTGGAGAAGCTTTGGATGTTCTGTTTGGCATAGGAACCGGACAATCAGATAAACCGAAAGACACTGAAGAGCCAGATGGTGGTGACAGTGAGGATCTCAGTCTAAACAACCTGATTCGTCTTGCTAATGAATCCTATGATAATGCTGTTACTGCGCAGCAAAACGGTGACTGGACATCCTACGGAAGATATCTGAAGGAGCTGGAA
>JAQWBM010000062.1 GCA_028706405.1 Eubacteriales bacterium | reverse complement strand
CCACTGTGGAAATCAAAGCCATCTTCCTATCCTCCCTCACTTTTTCTTCCACAATACACCAATTTGCTGTATTATTCAACCAATTGTCACAAATTGTGACAAAATGCAACGAAAAAGCGCCCCAATTCGGGACGCTTTTTCTATGTATAAAGTGAAAGGAGGTCAAATTAAGATATCTTGACTTACTAACATATTACACCGGTAATTGTGTGTTTTGTGTGCAAGTTTGATTTTCCCAAAAAAATTTTAGCTTGCGGGATATGACAGACCTATCATATCCTAATTCTGCCCCAATCTGCCCCTGTGTCAGCCCGTTGCGATAATATAATCTCAATATCGTCCTCATCTCAGGATCATCGACCGTATCAAGATAGTCCTCCATAGCCGATATCGCCTCCTGTAACTCTTCCAGCTTATATTCAAGCCGCTTTCTTACTTTCTTTGCCTTATGTTCATCCACTCCGCAAATTCTGATCGTCTGCTCTATGTACGGATGCTCGGTCATCGATCCTTTCACGCTGTCTTTGGTGCAGGGGACCTTGCGTAGCTCGTCTTCAAGCTGTTTTGCTTCCAGTTTCAGTTTTTTTAGTTTCTCAAGCTCTTCCCTCATCGATGCCCATCCCCCTTATAATTCACCTTCACAAGCGCTGCACAGATCCTCCTCTACCCAGTAGCAACCACCGGGGCAGGCATTGTCCTGGGTGCAGCCGCAGACCCGGCATATCTGATCCGACTCAGCTGCCTCCAGTAATGTTGCTCGTATATCCTTTCCGCGGTCATTAGCTCCGGTCGAGTCAGCGAGTATCCGGCAGGCCAGAGCAAAGGCTTTGCGGAGACGCGAGTAATCTTCCAAGGTTTTTATAATCGCCTGGTAAGCTGCCTCCCTGTCAATCAAGACATCATATCCAAGTACCGTGCCACCGGCAGGACCGCTTTTAATCTGATTCTGGCAGTTTTCAAGTAAACGCTGCATTTCTTTGATCTGATCTTCAATCTTCATTTTCCGTCACCTCCGTAGATAAAATTAAGTGGTAGAAGCTTCTTCAAAATCTTCTCTCTTAACAAGCTCAGCAATAACCTCCATATCTCCGCAGATCAGCATTTGCAGAACGATAATGCTACCATCCGGAACAAACAAACTGTTGGCAACTGCACTTTGTAGGTGGAACCTTCTGAAGTAACTTTTTGTATGGTTTTTTAAGATTAAACCGCTTACGGCATTGATTTTTACATTTGTGTTGGTATTGGTGTTGCCGCCGGTGAAAGTATTAAACATCTTTCTCACCTCCCAGAGGTTCAGGCAGCGGCATCCACGCGGTTGCCATAAGGTCACGACCACTGTCTAAATAACACTTATCCTCGTTGATAAATGTATCGAATCCCACCTGTCTTCCGTCTGTCACTAATATTTCCTGCTCATTTTCTGGTATTTTGCCTTGCAATATTCCTTCTTCGTCCATTACAAAAGGTATCCAACCGTTTACTCGGCGGTTCCAAGCGGCGATGGCATCTTCCCTTGTGACGCAAGCAGGCAACAGATCATGTCCGATGCAGATCTCGTCTTTGCATTGTACGCCAAAGCCGTTATAATTCATCAATTTTGCCTCTCCCCCGCAAAACGGGCAAGGTTTTAATTCGTTCATATGTTCTCTCCCTTCTTCTTCAACTCCTTCTTACGTTCTGCCGCCTTAACCATTAAGTCCGCAATCACCACACCTGTCTTTGTTGAATCCGCGTTATCCCAAATAAGGCCGTTCTGGTTCATGCGCACGAGCTGCTGCTTGGAGATGAGGATTAGATTGTCCGTGTCAAAATTATTCCGGTCTTGATCTGCGAACAGTACCACATAACCTTCAGGAATTTCACCGTGCAGCTCTTTATAAACTAATCTGTGTTTCAACTCCCATGTATTCGGCTCCGCAATCTTGACTTGCCAATATCCGTCAGTGTTTAAAATCTCCGAGCCAACCTCAAGGTGATTATGGGGCTGGTGCCCTTTCTTAAATTGCGTCTCTGCCGTTCTTCCTCTTGGCGGACACTCCTTGCCTTTATTCCAAGCCGTCTGTCCCTTCTTGAATTGTCCCGTAAGTCCGCTATTGAGTTTGTATCTGCCGTAAGCATTCTTTATCTGCTCCTTGGTGTAGCTCGTCCCGAATTTATCATTAAGCAGGTCTGCCATCTCTTGGTGACCGATGCCGACATGGTTAGTCTCCATAAATTCGCGGACTTCGGCAGGGTACTTTCTTGTATGATATCTTTCGGGCAATCCGGGCGGCAATCCGCTTTTAAGGTTATGATTTTTCACATAAGCTCTGAGCTGACCAAGCCTAAGCTCCGTATTGAACCGTTGATTAAACCCCTCCAGAACATCTTTAAGATATCTTCCCTTGATATTCTCGGCTATAAAAGCTCTTTGCTCGGGTGTGTACTTGTGCCGCTTCATTTTCCGCTCCCTGAAATCTTGGATGCTATCTGCGCTCTTGCCGCGGCAGACTTTACAGGCTGTCCGTTTATGCTGATCGGATCACTGCCGGTATCGAGCCCGATCATTTTCGGCACCTTGTAATTTGCATCCATAGCATTCGCAGTCATCGATGCTGCTTTAAGGACGAGTGCTGCGTTATCGACAATCTTGGTCGCAATATCGGCAATCGCTTTTGATCGTCCGATTTCCTCGATCAACGCCTCGCCCTTTAGGTCCTCGTCACCTAAGCGCTCCATTTCGGCGAATAAGTGATCATTAAGATCGGTCAGCTTATTCCTTGGCCCCTTGTCATTCTGTATCATCTTGCTTTCCTCCTGCACTTCCTGTTCAAATAATTCTTCTGTATTCGGTTTTTCAAGCCATGTAAAATTATCTACTTTTGCTTTCTCTATACGCTTCTTTTGCGCTTCCTTTTCCGCAAGCTCCGCCATGAATCCGGTAACGTCCACCTTGACGCTCTTTGCCAGCTTTGCCGCAGTGTTTTTTCCGTAATTTACATCATGTTTTATTTTCTCGCCAGTACTCTTGATTGTTGGTTTCTCATTATCGCGCAGTTCTCTAAGCTCCTTCAAACGATTTCTATAAGTGTATCGCGCAGCCGTAGAGAGCTTAAGCCTTCCAATAATTTCATCATCAGGCAATCCTCTTTCAATGAACTCGATTAGCTCTTCGTCCGAGTATTTTGGCTTCGGTGGCATCGTTTTACCTCCTTACAGTTTTTCAATTTTTATGTAGATCCCGGGCACTTCTGCCCAGAACTTCTCTGTTATTTCTGATGCCACTAGTGCATCATCCGTCCAAAATCCCAAATCTGTCATGACATCCTTTAGCAGCTTTTGAAGATTGTCCGTATCGGGCTTAGTAGTTTTGTACTCACCGTCCTGGCGTTTGCCTGTAATCGGGAAGCACCACTTTGTCACTAGCCGAACTGCGCCAGTATATTCCTTTTCAGGGATGTGCCTAGCCAAGTGATCTCGAAGCTTAACCCTGACAGCTGCCAGTTCAGCAGGTTCATAAAACACCGGCTTGCCATCCACTATGCGAACCTTTTTCTGCTGATGTGTTTTGGTGGGCGGCTTCATCGGCATGAAAAATTCAGTCGTCATGTTGTTAACTCCTCAGGTTCAAATAAACCTGCATCACCTATAAGGCACCCAACGCAACTAAGATTATGCGTTAATGGAGATATGCATTTACCATCTTTTCCGTCTTTACGTTGACCTTTACATATCTTCATACTTTCCCAGAATGCTTTTTCGCTTTCGGGTGTTCTGTATTTATCTAAAAAGCTCATTTTATTAACCCCCATATTTTTACATAATGTTTTTTGAAAAATTATCCTTTGTCAATGACAGGGGAAGGAAGGAGGGTGGGCAGCGCTTAAGCCCACCTTTCTTTCCCCATTGACCGTCAGGGAAAATACTTGTATTACCCCCTTTAGGGGGTACCTTTTTCTTCCCTAGGGAAATTCTCGATAATCCTCGACTTTTTCCTTGTTAGGGAAAGTAGGGAAATCTCTCGATAAACGTCTTTTTTGCCGAGAGAAAATGTCGACGTTTTTTCCCTTCCCTCTTTTTTGACGGAAGGAAATTCTCGATGATTTTCCCTCACTTTCCTTCTACTTCTTTCCAACTTCGCCATCATCTACCCAGAACCCACCGTGCTCTTTTATCCTGCTTCTTACTGTTTTGTCCGTTACACCCATGTACTCTGCCAGGCTATTAATTGTCACTTGCTCATCAATACTGCAAGCTTCAAAGGCGGTTTCCAGGGCATTTTCTTTTTCTTTTTTTCGTTCTTCAGGAGTTTTCTTCTTTGTAAAATTCTTCTTCCACGGCGGGCTTTCACCTTCTAACTCCACATCCTTCAAGCTGCCAACAATATCGACGTTATGTACTGGGTAGTCAAACCATAGATTCACCGGCGGAAACTTCGGAAACTCTCTCAGGGTTCCTTCTATTCTCCATGCGGATCGATTCTGCACGGCTTTTCGTGCCTTTGAAATCGCCGCTTTCAACCCCTTATGCTGATCTCCTAGAAGGTACTTATCACAGGTTGCTAACATAGCCTTTTCAGAGCACATATCATCCTGAGACACATGATCTTCCCAGGTCTTGGAATACCGGTCAAGATGATCTATACAGGCACCGCATACCGCCTTGTTTTCTTCCTGCTTCAGCAGATCCTCATTAAGTTCTAGCTCAATGAGATCCATTAGCACGTCGGGGTCACGGGCGAACACTCCGGAGCCTGATGCTCGGTCCATTGACCGCTTCCCACCCTGGCTGCCTTTGCTGTGGTGATGGCAATAGATGACCGCAGCACCCAGCTCTGAGCACACCCTATCAAACTGATTACAGAAGTGAGCCATCTGATCGGCACTGTTCTCGTCCCCTGTGATAATCTTATAGATCGGGTCAATAATGATGGCGATGTAGTTCTTCCTCTGAGCTCGTCTTATTAGTTTTGGGGCGAGTTTATCCATCGGGATGGACTTTCCCCTTAAGTTCCATATATCTATGTTTTTGAGGTTATTCGGCGCCCACCCAAGAGCCGTGTACACATCCTTGAAGCGGTGCAGGCAGCTTGCTCTGTCAAGCTCCAGGTTAACGTACATGATCTTGCCTTGAGCGCAATCCCAACTGAGCCATTTCTTGCCTTCTGCTATAGCAATGCAAAGCTCAATCAGCGCGTAGGATTTACCAGCCTTCGATGGTCCCGCCAGTAACATTTTATGCCCCTGGCGCAGCACATCATTAATAAGCGGTGGAGCTAGGTCAGGAAGGTTGTCCCATACCGACTCCATACTCTCGGGTTCAGGGAGGTCATCATTGATGCCTTCAATCCATTCATGCCACTCGTGCCAGTTTTCTCTTCCAATATTGGTGTCTACGAGAAACTGCTTGTGACCGTTTCGCATAATTCCCGGCATCCTGGATAATCTAGAAGGATTTCTATTTTGAGTATCAATTTTCAGCCCGTTCTTTTGGCATACATTATAAAGATAATCAACCCTCTTTCGATACTCTTCATAGCTCCCCGCATCAACCTTCACGATAGCGTGAAGGCTTTTCTTTCCACTGTGTACCAGACAAGCCACCGGTAATTCAAGCTCTCTTATAATTGCATTTTGCTTATCTATATCCAGCTCATCAGATTCCACAAGAGCATACCGCCAATCTGTCACATTCTCGTTTTTAACGCCGCTTCCGTCAAGCGGGTTGAAACGGATCCATGCTCCCGCTTCGGGATTGCAATCACCGATAACAGCGCCTATATCACCTTTACATTTATTCAGCTGCTCAATAAGTTGTCCGGCAGTACGATCGCAGCTTCCTTTTGACGGCAGGTGCCTTCCATCTTTCTCCCAGCTTGCCGTAACATAGCCAACATTTTCAGAAGCCTCAAAGAGCGTCTCTAAATACTTTATAAGCTGATCTACCGGATTCCATTTTTCGGGCTCTGTGACATCTCTTCCCTCGATCCAGTTTTTATCGATGACTACAAGCTCATCCTTGGCGCCGATGATATCATCCCAATCAAGCTCATGACCTGGATCTCTTTCCGGTAACCATCCGCGATCCATGGCCATCTGCACAATGGTTCCTGCAGTAACGGGATTTGCGGTACCCCGGAAGCTTTCCCACTTTCGGAAGCACTCACCTTGATGGTATCTACCTGCATCCCGCCTACTCCAGTTGTCCCAATCAGATGCGGTAAAGCCCGCCTCTTTAAGGCCCATTCCGACAGAGCACCATTCCTGATAATCAAGGTCTGCAGGATGGATGTGCTCTAATATTTCCAGTAGGTTTTTGTTATCATGGTCTACCATGGGATTACCTCGCTTGTCGTTATAGGTTTATATTCATAAGGATTAATATCATGGGGTATGCGCCAGCCGTTTCCAGCTATACGGTCTATGAGATTTTTAGCATGACTAAACTCCCAGGTACCTACATGTTGAAAACCCCTGCCTTCCAAGAATCGAATTTGTTTCGGGGTAGTGAGGCCTTCCGTTCTACGTTTGTCTAGCCGGTCAAGAAGCTTGCCTGCCTTGCCTGCGTTGTCTATCTCATCTGGGAAGATTCCCAGCTTTTCAAGTGTTTGTATCTGTTTATCGCTTGGTGGGCTCATCTCCCAACCGAAGGCTGGTACATAGTTGGCCAAATCCTCAGCCTGGATGCTCATTTCAAACTGCAGGGGATCCACCAGCTTCCGCTTGCGGTGCTTCATTTCTTGTAGTACTTTAGCTAGAGCCTCTTCCCGCTGTGCTACGACATCCTCTGTTGCTTGTTTTTCTGCTGCCTCAATATCAACAGGGCACCCCGCTACTTCAATATTCTCTGTCATCTTTTTTGCGATTTCTTCATTCTCAGCAATTAAATGAGCTGGGTGACAAAGTTCATGGCGTTCGGTGTGCCAGAGAAAGTCCAGCAGAAGCAGATTATCCTTCCCTGGGAAAAGCCTTGTTCCTCTTCCTATCATCTGGCAGTACAAGCTGCGAATCTTTGTTGGCCGGAGTACCACAACACAATCTACTGGCGGGCAGTCCCACCCTTCTGTGAGGAGCATGGAGTTGCACAGAACATTGTATTTGTCGTTATCGAAGTCGGCCAATATCTTTGCTCTGTCTTTGCTTTCTCCATTTACCTCCGCTGCGGCAAAACCCTTGCTGTTTAATATGTCTGTGAATTTCTGTGACGTTGCAATCAGGGGAAGAAATACGACTGTTTTTCTGTCCATGCAGGACTTAACCATTTCGTCCGCAATCTGATATAAATACGGATCAAGTGCCGTGCCGATATCGCTTGCCTTAAAGTCACCGGCTTGCTGGCTTACCCCAGTAAGGTCTAATTTCAGTGGTACAGTCTGTGCTTTAATTGGAGTCAGATATCCTTCTTTAATTGCTTTTGGCAAGGTATATTCGTAAGCCAAGCTTTCAAAATATTGTCCAAGGTTTCTCATATCGCCTCGGTCAGGCGTGGCTGTCACGCCGAGGACTTTGGAATCAAAATGGCCTAGCACTCTTTGGTAACTGTCTGATAGTACATGGTGCGCTTCATCCACGACGATAGTGTCAAAATAATCGGGCGGGAACTGCTTGAGGCGCTTCTCCCTCATGAGTGTCTGTACGGATCCAACTACCACCCTGAACCAACTCCCAAGGCAACTTTCTTCTGCCTTTTCAGTGGCACACACAAGCCCTGTCGATTTGGCCAGTTTGTCCGCTGCCTGATCGAGTAGCTCGCCGCGGTGCGCAAGCACGAGGGCACGTTCGCCCTCTCTTACGCAATCCTCAATCAGCTTGCTAAAAACTATGGTCTTTCCTGTGCCGGTAGGGAGTACAAGTAGAGTCTTCCTGTTTCCTTTTGCCCATTCCGCTTGTATCGCGTCCTTGGCCTCTTGTTGATACGGCCTGAGGTTCATTTCTTAAAACCTCCCTGCCTGGAAGCTTGTCTGCTGGGCATGCGCAGTTTCGTATTCGTAGAACTTTTTGACTTCGTTGAATTTGACTTCTTCGCCTTTATCGTTCTTCCAAGTTCTAATACCAAGCTTAAGACGCCCCCTAGCACCGGGCACATCATTCCAGTTCATTTTTAGCTTTTCGCCCTTTTGCCTCTGTCCAATTCCGGCAAAGAATGCGCAGAGCATTCCCTCTGTTTTTGTATGTAAGAAAAGATTATGCTTGATTGTCGTGCTTCCTTCCGCGCCCGTGACTTTGATATGCACTACGGCTTTTCGGCAAGGTGGGAGCTTCTCGCTTCCATCGTGCCTCGCTCTTTCAAATGTCACGACCTCAAAGTCATAATCTCCCTCAGGCAGCAGCACAAACTCCGGGCCGTCATTCTCAATTACATCGTCCCAATCGAGCTCTCTTTCGTCCCATTTTTCATTTGTTTCTTGGAATCCTCCGGGTAAATTGTTATTTGTCATTATTGTTTTTCCTCCTTAATTAAAATGGCATATCATCATCTTCAGTACGGCTGTCTTCTATCATTTTTACGACTTGATCCCAGGCTCCGACGAGCACCCCGTCGATAAAGGCGGAATCGTATTTTTCGATCGGTGTGCCGTGCGGGTAGTAACCCTTCAGTGACACCACCTTCTGGATATCCTGGTACGAGACTTGGTTTGCAACCATGAGATCAACCAGCGCTTTTGATATATCCGACAACAGTATTTCTTCCGGTGCTTCAGGCTTCGCTTCATCAGTCTGCGGCATCTCTGTCGGGATTGGATCCGGAGCAGCCTTGACTTCTTCATGTGCGGGTTGAATTGCATTTATAGTCGGCGTAACTCCGGCAGGGATGCAGTGTGCAATTGCATCATATTCAAAGGGCAGCTCCTCCGGCAGTCCCCAACGATTTTTTGCGTCCCAACAAGGATGGTGAGATGTGTATATTGTGCGTCGTCCGCCCTGGGCCTTGTGTTTCTTCCCGTCCTTGTCAGCTGCTACTGAATATGTCTTATAGTTACAGAATAGAAGTGCGTCAGCCCACTCTTTTACCAGGGGAGATGTCTGTGAGCTGGTTTTCTTGCCGAGCTTAAGCTCAAACCGATCATACGCTCCCATTTCATCTGGCTGTTCAAATTTTCGAATCTGTGCATGAGCAGTAAGCACAACGTTAATCCCGCTGTCAACTACGTCTTGAAGAAGATTTAGAAATCTGCCGAATTCTTCCTTTAGGTAGACCCACCCATTGCCATAACCAAAATCCTCAATCCCTGTCTTTTGATATCTGGCCAGAAGGTCTTCCACGCACAGTTGCTCAGCCCAGTCAGTGGTATCGACAATTAAAGTTTCACAGAGTCTTTTGGCTTTAATCTCATTTACCTGTTGTTTCAGCATATTCCAGCTGGAAGGTTTTGGCGTTCTTGACACATCCATATCTGCAGTACTGCCTTCTGTGTCAATAAAAAGTGCCCCCGGAAACTGTGATGCGAATGTTGATTTGCCAATTCCCTCCGGACCATAAATCACCACTTTTTTTGCTTTTTCTATTTTTCCTTTTATTATCTCCACTAAAATTCACCTGCCTTCCAAGACGGCTGCTGAGCTTCCGAGCTTTCCTCGGTAGTTCCTGTCACATAGCCATCTTCAATAATGATCTCACACTCATCGCCCGTGCTTACCCTGGTTGCTATAGCCTGAAGCCCTTCTTGCTCAAGCCACCGGCCAAATTCCTGCAGGGTGTCAAGATCCATCTGCTCAAGCTTGTCCAAGAGGACGAATCCGCACTTAGGGTTGAGCTTGCGCACAATCGCGGTGGACACTTTGAGTTGGTCTGATCCTGACATATTGTCCCACTTGAAGCCGTTGTACGTCAGCTCACCGTCCTCAATAGACAATCCCGGTAGCGGCAGCTGTGCATCTTTGAGTAGATCCATCTTCTTCTCGCGGACATCGTTGATGTCAGCCGTTAGAGTGTTGTACTGTCCTTCATAATCTTGGGCATCTTGCTCAGCCTTGTCTTTATCCAGATTAGCCCTAACCTTGACATTGATCTCTTCGATATTTGCAATGTTACGCTCGAGTTCTTCTGTGGATTCGTCGTGTAAGTCAAGAGCCGATTTCCCGGCAATCTCCAAGTCAACAAGAACGGTTTTCTGTTTTTCGAGGAGCTCGTCCAGTTTACGCTGAATGTCTGCGGCCTGTCCCTCCAAGAAGGAAAGGTTTTGACGTTTACGCTGGTTCTCTCCATTCTTGGCCAGGACATCTTGCTGCTGCTTAATCAGGTCTGAAGCGGATACCGGCTCCTTGGGTGCATCCGGATAATATAGCTGCTCTTTAGCAAACTTCTTTTTCTGATCTGCAATCTGGCCAATAGCATGGCGCCGATTGTATATCTCCATCTCCTGCCTCTCAAGCTCGGCTAACTGCGCTCCCACTCCAATGATCTGCAAGAGGGCTTGCGCCTTCTCTTTATTGCTAGATTGCATAAACCTTGGTAAATCCAAGGCAAGCTGCTCCACGAACTCGTTAAGGAGTTGCTGGCCACCCTTCTGGCCGTTTGGATCGATAACCTTAAGGTCACTGTTCTTGCCCTTTCTCTCGACTACCAGGCCGTTATTCATGACAATATGTAAAGAGGGCGGTATCACGGATCCATCTCTCTGTGCTTGAGAGGGGCGATACTTCTCGCCCCCCAGTGCCCAGGCTATAGAGTCCAAGACCGAGGTCTTCCCTTGCCCATTCCTTCCGCCTATAACGGTAAGTCCGTTCGCGGTAGGCTCTATCTTAACCGCCTTAACTCGTTTGACATTTTCTATTTCGAGCTTGTTGATTTTCATGCTCATTGACTTCCTCCTTCTTCTGTGTTACCATCAAATTGAGTATTTTTCACTCGCGCCTTGTTGGATGTCCGTCCGCAGGCGCATTTTTATTTTTTGTTTTCATTTTCTCCCTCCTTAGTAATCATTTATTTGCGAGTTTTGGCTTGCCGCACTGCTTTTTAAATACCCTGTAAGAGCCGACCGCAACGCCATGCGGGACTGTAGTCTTATGCGGCCTGTCGCCCTCTCCTAAGCAATCCCAAAACTGACCATCAGTGATAACGGTAAACTGATATCCATCAACCGCCTTTAATCTCGTATAAAGCTCTTTACAGAACCCTCCCCATAGCAAATAGGGACAAAACGCATAATCCACATTACAGTAACTTCCTTTTGGCGGTATCATTAAAGTCTGAACCTCTGGTACATAAGGAGCATATGTTTTAATATCCTGTTCAAGATGATATTTAACTCCTTCATGTGCTTTCTCAGCATTTACATACGCATTCTCAGTCATGTTTTTCCTCCAAGCTTAGTAGAAATTAATAATCATTTGTTTTTGCAATATTCTTCCGTACATCTGCTGTGGCTTGTGTCACAGATGCAACATAATAATCTGCACTATATATTTTTTACCGCTTCCATGACTTTCTCCACATCAAGACGTATCTTCATGTGAC
>JAQWBM010000061.1 GCA_028706405.1 Eubacteriales bacterium | reverse complement strand
CCGATTTGAGGCTTGCGATATGGGGGAAGCTCCAGCGTGAATGACGATGGAATACCCTTCAAAATGGTCTTAGACAATATCTTTGATACTGCAAGTGTCATAAAAACGCCTAAAATGATCAATCCAGCAAGTAAAGCGGCGGAAAAAACAGATTCAAACATACCTGCACCGGAGCCTACGAAAAACATGGTCAATATTGCAATTAATGTGGGAAATCGACCGTTACAAGGCACAAAATTATTGGTAATGATTGCAATCAAGCGCTCGCGTGGCGAATCTATAATTCTGCAACCAATGATGCCTGCTGCATTACATCCAAAGCCCATACACATTGTCAGGGCTTGCTTGCCACAGGCGCTGCATTTCTTGAAATATTTATCTAAATTGAAGGCAATACGAGGTAGATATCCGAAATCTTCAAGCAAAGTAAATAAAGGAAAGAAAATCGCCATAGGTGGCAGCATCACGGAAACAACCCATGCAAGCACGCGGTACACGCCTAGAATAAGCATCCCATGCAGCCAATCCGGTGCACCGATATATACAAATACATCGGTAAGACGGTCTTGAATTGAAAACAGCACGTAAGCAATCAGCTGTGAGGGGTAGTTTGCTCCCGTTATTGTGAGCCAAAAAATACCCATAAGTAGCGCTATCATAATTGGGAATCCCGTCCACCTGCTTGTCAATATCCTATCTATTTCCCTGTCTTTTGCATCATAGCTGGTTTTCTCAAATTGTACTGTATCTGAGCAAATATTTTCCGCAGTTAAAACTAATCCCGCAACAATTTTATCTCGCAAAGCGGTACCGGTAATTTCGTTGTCTGATAAAATCAGCTTGGCTTGATTTAATTTCTTGCGTATTTCTTCATCTGCAAGAAGCTCATATCCAAGATATTCATTGATTGCGATGATTAGCGTTTCATCGCAATCAAGAAGCTTCAAGCTTAACCATCGTGTATTGATTTTTTTTTCCACCTTTTGTATAATAATTGGCTCCAAGTGAGCAATTGCATCTTCAATAGGCTGAGGGTATTTTATCTGAAAAGAAGGCTTTTCTGTTGATTCACATATAAGTCTATCTACGGACTTCAGTAGATTATCCAAGCCCTTATTTTTTCTTGCAGTGGTTCCAACAACAGGCACACCAAGCTTTTTTGAGATCCCTGCAAGATCAATTTTTATATTTTTCTTTTTTGCTTCATCCATTAGGTTTATACAAATGACCATTTTATCTGTAATCTCTAACGTTTGGAGGACAAGGTTAAAATTGCGTTCCAAACAAGTTGCGTCACAAACGACTACAACAGCGTCAGGCTCACCGAAGCAGATAAAATTTCGTGCAACCTCTTCTTCGGCAGAATGCGCCATAAGTGAGTATGTACCAGGGATATCGACTAAAATATAAGTCGACCCCTTGTAGTTACAGTATCCTTGAGCATTTGTAACCGTCTTCCCGGGCCAGTTGCCCGTATGTTGATTCAATCCTGTAAGGCTGTTAAAAACCGTACTTTTGCCTACATTTGGGTTGCCTGCAAGTGCAATTACCCTTGTATGACTCATTGCTACCACCTCATTCATATGCAGCTCTTTAATTTACCAGAACATTAGATGAATCTTCGGATCTCAGAGCGATAACGGCTCCTCTGATTAAGTAAGCGACTGGGTCTCCCGCCGGACTCTTTTGCAGGCATTCAACCCTGGTTCCTTCAATGAGACCGATATCCTGCAAGCGTCTCCTGATACTTCCGGTAGATAATAAAGATCTTACGGTGGCTGTTTGCCCTTGTTTTAAATCTCTTAAAGAGTGTATATTATTCATAGACCATGACACCTCGTGATATATTTAGGATAAGGAAACTTAGTTTCTTGATGCTATTATATGGAAATAGATGAAATGTGTTACTACGAGCTCTTGGCATATACAGAACATGCCGACATATCGAAAGGAAGTAGATATGGATAATAACTCCGGATTTTATACTCTAAAGGGGTACCAATTAAATCAAAATGCGAAAATCACATCTTCAATGGAAGATTATCTTGAAATGATACAAAGGATGTTGAAGAGGCAGGATATCGTGCGAATAAATGGGCTTGCGCAAATGCTCAATGTAAAGCCGTCATCCGCGTCAAAGATGGTAAACAATCTAAAGCATTTAGGCTTAGTGACGTTCGAAAGGTATGGATATATAAAAACTACTGCCGAAGGAGAGGCGATAGGAGAATATTTACTATACAGACATGATGTTTTGAATGAATTTTTATGCTTAGTAAACAATTCAAATAGTGAAACAGAGCAGGTTGAAAAAATAGAGCACTTTCTGAATGAAAAAACGATAAGAAATATTGAGAAGTATATAAAAAGCAGAGAACCATTATCTCCGTGAAATATATGCGCTAAAGCGGCATTGGCGCATTCTACAAGCGTGAGTTTATGAGATTGCGATACAAATTATTATATGCTACCATGGGTGTAAGATGAAGATTTATTCTATCCTCAGTTGTTAAAGCCAAAGATTTAGGTGAAATATTAATGCTTTAAAGAAAATTGTAAATTTAAATGATATGAGAGAAGGGGTGTTAGTTATGGACAAGCTAGATCAAAAAATAGCAGAAATTAAAGACGAACTTATTGAACTAAGGAAAGCTCTGCACCGTTTCCCAGAGGCAGGGTTTAAAGAGTATAAAACAGCCGAAAAGGTTGCTACATACATGCAAAATCTGGGCCTAGAGGTCCAGACGGGCGTTGGTGGAACAGGAATTGTTGGGCTCCTGAGAGGGCAGAAGGAAGGTGCTACGATAGCAATAAGAGCATGCTTGGATGCATTGGAAATGGAGGAGTGTTCAGGGGTTGATTATATTTCCGAAAACAAGGGAGTATTCCACGGCTGCGGGCATGACGGGAATATGGTCTTGGTCTTGGGTGCCGCTAAGATTTTATCTCAATTTAAGGATGAGCTTAAAGGGAATGTTAAATTTATTTTTCAGCCTTCTGAAGAAGAAACCGGAGGAGCTGCAGCCATGATTCAAGCGGAGGTTCTCAAAAATCCTGACATTGATGCGATTTTTCATATTCACAATTGGCATAACATCAAGGAATGTGTGCTCGGAGTGAGACCGGGGCCGGTTCTGGCATCAAGTGACGTTTTTAATATAGAAATTATAGGAAAACCAGGCCACGGTGCATGGCCACATATGGCCGTGGATCCTATCGTGATTGCCGCGGAGGTAATTTCTTCGATTCAAAATATTATAAGCAGGGAAATTGATCCGATGAAGCCCGCACTTATAACCATAGGAAAAATTAACGGTGGTACTGCTGTAAACATTATCCCCGAAAAAGTTACGATCGATGGAACGGTAAGAGCTTATCATCAGGATGTAAGAGAACAAATTGCAGCTCGTTTGGAAGGAATTGTAAAAGGAATTACGCAGGCCACCGGAGCAACATATAAATTGGCATATCATTGGATTATGCCGCCCGCAAACAACGACTTACCGCTAACGGCTAAAGTCAACGACATTTTAAAGAATTCATTTGAGCAAGGTATGGTGACGGACGATATACCTTGTGAGATGGGTTGTGAAGAATTTGCGTTATTCCAGCAGGAGATTCCGGGATTATTTATATTTCTTGGGAAAGATAAGGAAGGAGAGCGGATTGTACCGCTGCATGATCCGGAATACATCTTCAACGATGAGACAATTACCACGGGTGTAAAGGCTCTCTGTGAGATTGCTTTTAAATTTAATGATAGGAGGAAATAAGCATATGAAAAGGGTAATAAAACAGCAGGTTATGGGATTTAGAACGCAAGACGGTGCTGGCGTCAGCTTAGTTAGAGTGTTGGGTCATGGAACAATTGAGGAGTACGACCCGATTTTGATGCTGGATTCCTTTGACAGCACCAATCCGGACGATTATACCGCCGGGTTCCCGATGCATCCACATAGGGGGATAGAAACAATCAGTTATATATATCGGGGACAAATGACTCATAAGGACAGCCTGGGAAATGAAGATACGATTGCTGACGGAGAAGTTCAATGGATGACAGCCGGATCCGGTATTTTCCATGAGGAAAAATTGCCTGCGTCGGAAAGAATGCTTGGTGTCCAGTTATGGTTGAATTTGCCCGCAAAAAATAAAATGGTTTCTCCCGCATATCATAGTATAAAAAATGCTGAAATAGAGGAAATCATGCTTGAAAACGGAAAGCTGAGGCTTCTTGCCGGGGAATACGGGCACAAGAAAGGCTTTAAAAGCAAATATTTACCGTTTGATTACTATGATATACACATTAACGCAGATACTTCTGTTGTGATAAATACAGAAAGGGAGAATTCTGTTATGGTTTTCACCCTCTTAGGAGATGCTTATATCAATGGTGAGCTAATAAAAGAAAAGACGGCGGCGAAGCTTACCGAAGGGGATAGCGTTGAAATAAAAGCCGGGGATAAAAATACTCAAGTATTGTTTATAAGTTCAAAGCGTTTAGATGAGCCTGTTTCGTGGGGCGGTCCTATTGTAATGAACACAAAGGATGAGCTGCAAAAGGCCTTTGATGATATAAAGCGCGGGACTTTTCTACAAAAGGAAATTACTTATTAACGATGCACAGGGTCCGGAAATTAAGAGGTTAACCGGCTCAGAAAAATAATAATGAGGTAGAGAACATGTCAAAACAATCAATATTTTATCAAGAAAATAAAAACCATTTTAACACATTAGAGCAATATGTACCGATAGTGGCAAAAGTTCACGGAGGAAGTCATCCGGAATTTCATGAAGTACGCAAATTGTTTGACTCTATTGTTCATAAGACTAAAGATGCAGGAGCAAATAAGCCGGAATTAAACGAAGAATTTGTCGGCTTGCGTGAAATCACAGGCAATTATACAGTGCCAGGGGATGTATGCGAAAGCTATGAGGCAGTTTATAATATATTGGCTGAGGTAGATAAGGCGTATAATTCTTAAACAAATATAATAATAAAGCAAGGAAGGTAATTGGCGTGCAGCGATTTATATTAAGTAAAAAGAATCATATAATGCTGATTGGTGCTATTTTAATCGTCATCGGATTCACCGCAGAGTTAGGCTTCAAAAATGAAGCGATTGCAGTTTTATGCTTGGCAATAGCTTCAATCTTAGGAGTTGCGCCTATTGCAATCCAAGCGTATCAAGCGCTAAAAGTCAAGGTCGTCAGTATTGATGTTTTAGTTACAATAGCGGTTGTTGGAGCGTTCTTGATAAGAAATCTCGAGGAGTCCGCCATTGTTACATTCTTATTCTTATTTGGAGCCTATCTGGAGCAGCGAACATTAAACAAAACGCGCTCAGCTATTAAAGAATTGACGGAAATGGCTCCCGAAAGTGCGCTTAAGCAAACGGCAACCGGTGAATTTGAGGAAGTAGAAGTTGACGATGTCGATGTGGGCGATGTATTACTTGTAAAAACAGGTGCGAAGATCCCCGTTGATGGTACAGTATTAACGGGCGAAGGACATATTAACGAAGCAAGCATTACCGGTGAAGCCATTCCGGTCGGTAAAAAGAAGGATTCCCATGTATATGCCGGAACGATTTTAGAAAACGGAACCATCCAAATTATTGCCGATCGTGTAGGTGAAGATACGACATTCGGTAAAATCATTGAGCTGGTTGAAGAAGCTCAAGACTCAAAGTCAGAAGCTGAACGATTCATTGACAAGTTCTCAAAATATTACACTCCTGCCGTCTTAGTCCTAGCTATTATCGTATGGGCGATTTCAAAGGATATAGAGCTCGCAATTACAATACTGGTTTTAGGATGCCCTGGAGCCTTGGTTATCGGTGTACCCGTTTCAAACGTTGCAGGTATAGGTAACGGAGCACGAAACGGTGTGCTTTTAAAAGGCAGTGAAGTAATTCACTATTTTAGCAAAGTTGATACAATAGTATTTGATAAGACAGGAACATTAACGGTAGGAAACCCTAAGGTAACAGATAAGGTGATATACGACGATAACATCGATGAAGTGCTAAGCTATCTTGCAAGCGTCGAAAATGAATCGGATCATCCGCTAGCCAGGGCTATTGTAGAGCATATAGGGGATACAAAGTTTTATTCTGTTGAAAAAACTGACGTTGTAAAAGGTGGTGGCGTTGTCGCTAATATAGACGGACACAGGGTTGCAGTCGGCAACGTTGTTATGATGGAGCAAGAAAATATTCATTTAAGCGAGAAGTCGCGAGAAGATATTGCTAATTTGGAAAGAGCCGGAAACTCGCTTGTTCTGACATCGGTCGACGGAGAACTAAAAGTGCTGATGGGCATACGTGACCAAATCCGCCCTGGTGTAAAGGAAGATCTTCAAAAGCTAAAAAGGTTAGGTGTTAAAAATCTAGTGGTTCTGTCGGGAGACAACCAAGGGACGGTTGACTTGGTTGCAAAAGAGTTGGGATTGACAGAAGCTCATGGACATATGCTCCCGGAATATAAAGCGTCACACATTGAAGATTTAAAGGCTAAGGGTCACATTGTAGCATTCGTTGGAGACGGCGTAAATGACAGCCCTTCACTGGCTCTAGCACAAATAGGCATTGCAATGGGAAACGGCACTGATGTCGCCATTGAAACCTCTGATATTGTCTTAATGAATTCAGATTTTAGTCGTT
This sequence comes from Eubacteriales bacterium, assembly GCA_028706405.1. Classification (GTDB taxonomy): domain Bacteria; phylum Bacillota; class Clostridia; order Peptostreptococcales; family Anaerovoracaceae; genus Anoxybacterium. Next base: position 5,208 of record JAQWBM010000061.1, on the reverse strand, counting down.
TGCCTCATGCTCTTGGCTTAACAAAAGCAACATCTGCAAATATGCGCCAAAATATCGTTATTGCGGTAGGAGTTGTTGTAACACTTCTTACAGGTGTATTTTTGAGTGAATTCGTTAATATGTCAATAGGGATGCTCGTTCACGAGCTAAGCATATTAGTAGTAATTTTAAACGGCATGAGACTTCTCGGTTACAAATTAAGACGTTAAAAATCTCCGATGATACCTGTTAAAAAGAGAGATATTGCCGTAAACAATAATTAATGTGATAAACAAAGGAGAGATGAAAATGAAAAAAGCTACTATCCAATTAGGAACTTTAACTTGCCCTTCATGCATGCAGAAGATTGAAAACGCAACAAAGGCTTTGAATGGCGTCGAAAAAGAAAGTGTAAATGTACTGTTCAATTCAAGCAAGGTAAAACTAGATTTCGATGATGAAAAAATATCAGTTGAAGACATCCAAAATGCCATCACCGCACTTGGATACGAAGTTAAAAAATCTCAAGTAAAAGATAAATAATGAAGCAACTGATTGATTTACTCAAAACACATGGCCCACAAACTGGAAAAGAGCTTGCAGAAAAAACAAGTATGGATGTTTTTAAGCTTTGGAAAATATGCAATCAAAGCCCCGATATAAATACAAGGACGATAGGGGAGAGATATTTAAGATTAGACAAGCATGTTGAAGGGCTTGCTAGGCTTTCGCCATCTATACTTAGAGAGTTTTACAATTATTCTATCATAAGCATAGAGGAGCAGCATGAGTCTGCATGTTTAAAAGAAAAGCAACTGCGACAAAGTATTGTTAGGATTAGTAAAAACAAGTATGAACTGGCATATTATATAATGGATAAAATAATAGAAGCTCAGCAAGGGCCCGAAATAATCCGAGAAAATGTATGTTTTATAATTGCAGGTGATGTTGCATATGAAATGTCACATCTTGAAGCCAGACCCGAATTCTCAACGGGTAGGCTAGTCAATGGTTCGGATCTTGATATTGTAATTATTCATAGGGGTTTACCAGAAAGCACGATGATGAAGCTTGATGCCTCTGTTTATGATAATAAATACAATCTTCTTTGCAATCCTATCTACAAAGAGGAAGTGGACTACGTAATCAAGGATGTTATAAAGGTACAAAACCAACTACTATTTAATACTTTTGAAGCTATGGTTGCTTCAAAAGTCCTTGATGAAGGTAAATTCCTGTGTGGTAGTCACGAGCTGTTTTGTGATGTTAAAAAAATGGTTAACGATTTTGGAATACCATCAAAATTAGCCGTTTTAAAAGAGAAGGCCTCTATAGAAAGAGAAAATGCCAAGAAGCAACTCTTGGCATTAAATGATTCAGTTATTCTTGATAAAAATATAAGTCAACTGTTCTATACAACAGGAGAGAGGGAAGAGTTTTTTTAAAATCAAAGGTTATACATACAAACTCAATAATATAGTTCTCTTGCCGGCTAAGCGCCGGCTTTTTTTATAGTCCATATTGGAGCTTAGTTTTTTCTATATGCCTGTAACGGTTGGCATTAGTTAATTTAGAAGCTGCATCTTCATCAAGAACAACAGTGATGCCTCCGCTGTGCAGCTGTATGGCCGATGATGTAATTTGCGATGTAATCGGTCCTTCCAGACATTTCGCGATGATATCGGCTTTCTTTTTGCCATTTGCAATCATTAAAATATTCTTTGCATCAAGTATGGTGCCGATTCCCATAGTAATTGCAAAATGAGGCATGTCGCTACGTTCAATATTAGCATTTTTATAAAAAGCATTATAGTTATCATCCAATGTCTGTTGCGTCAGCGCAACTACTGCGGTTCTGGATCCGAGTGATGAACCGGGTTCATTGAAGCCCCAGTGTCCGTCACCGCCGATTCCCAAAAGTTGCAGGTCAATGCCTCCGGACTTCTTAATTTCTTCTTCATACCACATGCAAAACTTTTTTGGATCTTTTGTCCGCCCGTCCGGGATATGGATATTCTCCTTTTTAATATTAATATGATTTAAAAGTTCCTCATGCATAAATCTAGAATAGCTTTGATCTAAATCATAGGGCTTTCCCGGTTCTGGTCCGACTCCGAGATATTCGTCCAGATTAAATGTTCTGACACGAGAAAAATCAAGCCCTTGTTTATGTATTTTGATAAGCTCTTTATATGTATTTATAGGTGTACTTCCGGTAGCGAGGCCCAGCACACAGTCGGGCTTTGCTTTAATATGCCCCGCAATGATTTCGGCCGCATATTTGCTCATTTGTTCATAATCATCTCTAATAATAATATCCATCTTAAGTTCTCCATCCATTCCATAAGGATTAAAATATACTGCTTATAACAGTATTTTATTTATTTTATCATATAAATAACTCAATTAGAAATAGATTTGCAAAAAATTCATTGGATTATTCAAAAAATGTCAATAATAAAAAATAAGCAGTTTACTATCAAAAGGCAAACAGAGGAACACTGCCTTACAAAACACTTTGTGGAAGGATGTGTCAGTATTGAGAATACCTAGTCATATAGGGGTTATTCCGGACGGTAACAGAAGATGGGCAAAAGATAAGGGGTTCAATAAGGAAGACGGTTACCAGTATGGTTTAAAACCCGGGTTGGAATTGCTTAAAAAAGCAAGGGATTACGGAGTAAAAGAAATCACCTATTATGGATTTACCGTGGATAATTGTAAAAGACCTTCGATTCAGCAAAATGCTTTTAAAAAAGCTTGCATTGACGCCGTTGATTTGATTTCATCGGAAGGCACCTCTTTGTTAGTTATTGGTAATACAGAGTCGGGAAATTTTCCAAAGGAACTTTTAGATTATACTAAAAGGAAGGATATTAACGGTGGAGGTATTAAGGTAAATTTTCTTGTTAATTATGGATGGGAATGGGATATCGGTAATATTGCTAATTGCAGCAGTCTGAAAAAATCTATTTATGACCGCATTAATTCTAAAGATATTTCAAGAATTGATTTGATTGTACGATGGGGGAATATGAGAAGATTATCAGGATTTTTACCTGTTCAATCCGTGTACGCCGATTTTTATGTGGTTGAAGAAATGTGGCCGGATTTTTCAGGTGTGCATTTAGAAGAGGCTTTTAATTGGTATAACCGGCAAGATGTAACCTTAGGAGGATAGGATATTAAGTTTTCATATAGGATACAGAAGTTCTTTATGTGAAATTATTATTGACAGCACCTGTAAAGCACTATATAATTAAATATCAAACAAGGTTTACTATAAAGAAACCTACGCTTTCTCTTTTGGACAAATAAAAATTAGTCTCAAGACGCATTATCATGAGGAGAAAATAATAGGAGTGTAGCTATGAGTAAAAGAATGTTAATATTTAATATGGGTTCAACCTCTACAAAGGTCGCTGTATATAAAGGAGAAGAAAAGATTTGGGTTCATTCTTTATCCCATCCATCCGAAGAAATTGCAAAATATATTGTATACAGGGATCAATATGATTACAGGAAATCAACTATTTTAAATCTTCTGAAGGAAAAAGGTGAGAATTTAAATAGTTTTGATGCATTTGTTAGCCGTGGTGGAATTATAAGGCCGGTTTCGGGCGGGACATTTTATATCAATCAAGATATGCTTGATGATTCATGGTCTGGAGTTTATGGAGATCATCCATGTAATATAGGCGGACAAATAGCATTTGACTTCAGCCAAGAATACAATGTACCTGCATTAACGGTAGATCCGCCTATGTGCGATGAATTGTGCACGGAGGCTACATATTCGGGTCTTCCCGAAATAAAGAGAATCGGTGCATTTCAAGCATTGAATCATCGAGCAATTGCACGTAAATATTGCAAGGAGAACGGAAAAGATTATAGTGAAGTCAATTTAATCGTCGCACATATGGGTGGGGGTTTATCTATTGCTGCTCATAAGCTTGGTATGATAATCGATGTTAACAATGCATTGGCCGGAGACGGGCCATTTGCGATGGAACGCGCAGGAGGTCTTCCTACTGGTGATTTGATCAAAATGTGTTATTCAGGGGAATATACACGCGAAGAAATGCTCAGAAAAGTAAACGGACGTGGTGGAATGGTTGCGTATTTAAATACAACCGACGCAAGGGAAATTGAGAAACGAATTCTTGGAGGTGACGAATACGCATTAGAAGCAACCAAGGCAATGGCATATCAAGTGACGAAGGAGATCGGTGCCATGGCTGCTGTATTTAAGGGAAACGTCGATTCAATACTTCTTACTGGCGGTTTAGCATATTGGGATAGATTTGTAGAATTAATAAGTGAAAGTGTAGCATTTATAGCTCCGATATCAAGGTACCCAGGAGAAAATGAGATGGAATCATTGGCGTTGGGGGCTTGCAGGGTTTTGATCAAAACAGAAGATGCCAAAGTGTATGAAAGCAAATTAAAGTAATATGAGAGTAACAGAATAAAAATCATATATAATTGGAATTTTCAAATCACATTTTTGTGGTATAATTAATATAGGTTATAAAATAGTACTTGTACTGTATAATTAGTGCAAGTACTATTTATATTAGAGTCCTTATTTTGAAAAAGGCAAAAAATATTATTGTGGCAGAGGTAAAGGCATAATGAACAAGAAAAAATTGATATCAAGCATAATTATTATGATAGGTGTCCTCTATTTTGGAATAGATGGGCTAACCTCTGATACGGGGACAACCGGCAGCTTTGATTATCCTCAGAAAAACGTGCAAGAGAACGAACAAGAAAATGTCCAAGGAGATATAAGTGCGTCTATCGAAAAAGTCGACGAAAAAACCGATTCCAAATTACAGGGTCCATATGAAATCATAAGGGTAGTCGATGGAGATACGATTATTGTAGATGTCGAAGGGATTGCCGAGCGGGTTAGGTTAATCGGCGTTGACACCCCCGAATCGGTTCATCCTGATTCCGAGAAGAATATCCCTTATGGTAAAATAGCGTCGGACTACACAAAATCAATGCTGGAAGGAAAAGAAGTGCGGCTTGAATTTGACGTACAGGAACGCGATCGATATAGCAGAGTTCTGGCGTATGTTTATCTTGATGGTAAAATGTTCAATATGATGCTGCTTGAAGATGGGCATGCAAAGGTATCCACTTATCCTCCAAACGTAAAATATGTTGATGAGTTTACGTCAATTCAGACAAAGGCCAAGAGAGATGAAATCGGTGTGTGGA
>JAQWBM010000060.1 GCA_028706405.1 Eubacteriales bacterium | reverse complement strand
CATCAGCTATACATACACAATTGGAAGTACAACCGTTTTCCTATGAGACCTCTGGGTTGGAAATCTCCTAAGCAGACTCTCATAGATTTTTTACAGGACGGTGTAACATATGTTTGACAAACCTACACTTTCTGTTTTTAGTCAATCTCGACGATTTCTGTTGTTTCAGTCAATTCCGGGATGTTTTCTGGTTCCGGTTCTTTGACTTCATTTTGAACTAGTTGAATCATTGGTCCACTTTCAAAAATATCAAATTCATCATCTTCTATAGGTGGTTTGAATGACTCCATCAATTCAGTATTGATTCCATAATCAACACTGATATTCTTGTATCTCTTCATTCCCGTTCCTGCAGGTATCAGCTTTCCTATGATTACATTTTCTTTTAATCCGAGGAGTCGGTCTACCTTTCCTTTGATCGCTGCATCCGTCAATACACGTGTTGTTTCCTGGAAGGATGCCGCTGACAGGAAGGAGTTTGTTGCCAAAGAGGCTTTGGTAATTCCAAGGAGTACGCGTTTGCCAACAGCAGCTTCTCCGCCGGCTTCCTCTGTCTTTTCATTGGCTTCATCCAATTCAAACTTACTGTACAGACCGCCCGGCAGAAGTGTCGTGTCTCCGGAATCTTCGATTTTATACTTGGAAAGCATCTGGCTGACGATTACCTCAACGTGTTTATCATTGATATCTACACCCTGCTGTTTATATACCCTCTGTACTTCCTTTAAAAGATATTGATATACTCCTTCAACTCCATTTAATCTCAATATATCATGAGGATTCAAAGGACCCTTAGTGATTTGATCGCCTGCAAGGACATAGTCGCCCTCCTTCACGTTCAATCTTGCTCCATAAGGAACTATATAATTTTTTTCCTCGTCTCCTCTTACCTTAACTTCTGTTTTATTATCTTTTCTCACTTCGATGGAAACAACTGTGCCGTCCGCTTCGCAAATTTCTGCAAGGCCTTTCGGCTTTCTTGCTTCAAATAACTCTTCAACCCTTGGCAGACCGTGGGTAATATCACTGCCTGCAACACCTCCCGTATGGAACGTACGCATCGTTAGCTGTGTACCGGGTTCGCCGATCGATTGTGCCGCTGTGATACCAACTGCTTCGCTGATATTTACCGGTTCTCCTGTTGCCAGGTTTCTGCCATAACACTTAGCGCAGATACCGTAAATGCTGTGACAGGTCATGACCGATCTGATTGCGACAGCTTCAATGCCACAGGCTTCAATTTCATCTGCTGCTTCTTCTATGATTTCTTCACCCTGTTCCACTATGAGCTTTCCGTTCTTTGGATTTATAACATCAGTCAACGCAATTCTTCCAATGATTCGGTGCTTCAACGGCTCAATGACTTCTTTACCATCGGTGAAAGCCCTTACTTCGATACCTTCATCTGTTCCGCAATCGATTTCTCTTACGATTACATTATGGCTGACATCAACCAATCTTCTGGTCAGATAACCGGAGTCCGCTGTTCGCAGCGCAGTATCTGCAAGACCTTTTCTTGCACCGTTTGTGGAAATAAAATATTCCAAAACTGACAATCCTTCACGGAAATTGGATTTAATAGGAATTTCAATGGTCTTACCTGACGCGTTTACCATCAGACCTCTCATCCCGCCGATCTGTTTAATCTGGCTTTTGCTTCCTCTTGCTCCCGAATGGGCCATTATAAACAGGTTATTCAACGTACCCAATGACTCCATGAGAGCTTCCGCAACTTCGTCTGTTGCATCGTTCCATGTATCTATAACTCTTTCATATCGCTCGGTGTCAGACATAAGTCCGCGTCGGTATGCAGTTTCATATTTTTCAACCTTCTTTTCAGCATCTGCAAGAATTACCTTTTTCGCTTCCGGGATCTCCATGTCGGATACGCTTATAGTGATGGCGCCCACTGTAGAATAATGGAATCCCATATCCTTTATATGGTCCAGCATATAGGCAGTCTCTGTATTTCCGTACCTGCGGTAGCATCTGTCAATGATCTGACCCAGTTTTTTCTTATCACAAAGGAAATCAATCTCCAGGGAGTATTTATCAACTTCTCTGTTTATATAACCAAGGTTCTGAGGAATCTTTTCGTTGAAAATAAATCTTCCTACCGTTGATTCGATCAGTTTTCCCCTGTCATCTCCTTCAACAAATCTTCTGACCTTTACTTTTGCATGAAGGCCTACGATTCCATTGCTGTAAGCCATGAGCATTTCTTCATAATCTGTGAAGATTTTACCGTCGCCCTTTTCAGCTTCCGTATTTCTTTCTTCTACACCGGGATGTGTTAGATAATAGCTTCCCAAAATCATATCCTGTGTCGGGGTCGTGATCGGAGATCCGTCCTTCGGCGCAAGAATATTGTTAACGGAAAGCATGAGGAATCTGGCTTCGGCTTGTGCTTCCACTGAAAGAGGAACGTGTACCGCCATCTGGTCCCCATCAAAGTCGGCATTATATGCCGTACATACCAAAGGATGAAGCTTGATCGCCTTACCTTCTACCAAAACAGGTTCAAATGCCTGAATTCCCAGTCTGTGAAGGGTTGGGGCCCGGTTGAGCAATACGGGATGCTCTTTTATGACTTCGTCCAATACGTCCCATACTTCCGGTCTTACTTTCTCCACCATTCTTTTTGCACTCTTGATGTTGTGAGAATGCCCATTTTGTACCAGCTTTTTCATGATGAAAGGCTTGAACAATTCTAAGGCCATTTTCTTGGGAAGTCCGCACTGGTAAAATTTCAGTTCCGGTCCTACAACGATTACGGAACGTCCTGAATAGTCAACACGTTTTCCCAAAAGATTCTGTCTGAATCTTCCCTGCTTTCCTTTCAGCATATCTGAAAGGGATTTCAACGGTCTGCTTCCCGGACCGGTTACAGGTCTTCCTCTTCTTCCGTTATCAATGAGCGCATCTACTGCTTCCTGAAGCATTCTTTTTTCGTTTCTGACTATAATGTCAGGCGCTCCAAGATCCAACAGTCTCTTCAATCTATTATTTCTATTGATTACTCTTCTATATAAATCGTTCAGGTCTGATGTCGCAAAACGACCGCCATCCAGCTGCACCATCGGTCTTAAATCCGGTGGAATCACAGGGATTGCCTCCAGGATCATCCATTCCGGCTTATTTCCGGACATTCGGAGAGCTTCAATCACTTCAAGCCTTCTGACGATTCGGATCTTTTTTTGTCCGGAGCTTTCTCGGAGTTTCTGTCTCAGGTCAGCCGCCAGTTCATCTAAATCAATATGAAGCAACAGCTCACGGATCGCTTCTGCTCCCATGGCAGCCTTAAATCCATTTCCAAACGTTTCTTTTGTTTCACGATATTGCTGCTCCGCAAGAATCTCCTTATAGCCCAGACCAGAATCGCCGGGGTCTGTAACGATGTACGCAGCAAAATAAAGTACTTTTTCCAAATTTCTCGGCGAGATATCCAGAACAAGCCCCATCCTGCTTGGAATGCCTTTAAAATACCAGATATGAGAAACGGGAGCGGCCAGCTCGATATGGCCCATCCTTTCTCTTCTCACTTTTGCTTTCGTTACCTCAACACCGCACCGGTCACAGACGATTCCCTTATATCGAATTCTTTTATATTTTCCGCAGTGACATTCCCAGTCCTTTGTTGGGCCGAAAATTTTCTCACAAAACAAGCCCTCTTTTTCTGGTTTCAGTGTCCTGTAGTTAATTGTTTCGGGTTTCTTAACCTCTCCCCTTGACCAACTTCTTATCTTTTCGGTTGATGCCAGGCTGATTTGCAGGGCTTCAAAGTTATTTAGCTCGTACAAGGCTTTTCCCCCTTTCAATCCTTTATATCTTCAATTTCTTTAAAATCAGTGGTGTCTTCCAGATATTTATTTTGATTTTTGTCATAGTCATCTATATCACTATCATCTTCCAAATCAAAATCACCATCTAATTCGTCATCCTCCAACTGTTCTTCCGAAAAGCCCCCTTCGTCTTCAAAAAGTTCCTCTTCATCCGTAATTGATTCAGAATCTATAATACTTTCTATTCCAGAAATTTCGTCTAAATCAGATGATTCCTTGATCTCAATCTCCTGATTTTCATCAGTCAATACCTTTACATCAAGACCTAGGCTCTGCATTTCTTTGATCAGGACCTTGAAGGATTCCGGAATCCCCGGCTCGGGAATGTTTTCTCCTTTAACGATAGCTTCGTAGGTTTTGACACGTCCCACAACATCATCGGATTTCACAGTAAGGATTTCCTGAAGAGTATAAGCCGCACCATAAGCCTCTAATGCCCATACTTCCATTTCTCCAAAACGCTGTCCGCCAAATTGGGCTTTTCCTCCCAATGGCTGCTGTGTTACCAGCGAATATGGTCCTGTGCTTCTTGCATGAATCTTATCATCAACAAGATGATGCAGCTTCAGCATATACATATATCCAACAGTTACCGGATTGTCAAAATTTTCTCCGGTTCTCCCGTCTCTTAATGAAAGTTTTCCGCTGTTCGGCAGCCCACATTCTTCTAAAAGATCGATAATGTCCAGTTCGCTTGCTCCGTCAAATACCGGAGTGGCAATGTACCAGTCCTTATACTTTGCTGCAAGTCCCAGATGAGTTTCAAGTACTTGACCGACATTCATACGTGAAGGTACGCCCAAAGGATTCAACATGACCTCAAGAGGCGTTCCGTCATCAATAAAAGGCATATCCTCTTCCGGAAGTATTTTGGAAATAACCCCTTTGTTTCCATGGCGTCCGGCCATCTTGTCACCAACGCTGATTTTTCTCTTTGTTGCTATATAGCATCTGACCAGCTTGTTTACTCCGGGTGGGAGTTCGTCTCCGTTTTCTCTGGAAAAAACCTTCACATCCACAACGATTCCCGCTTCTCCATGGGGAACACGCAAGGAAGTATCTCTTACTTCTCTGGCCTTTTCTCCGAATATTGCCCTCAATAAGCGTTCTTCCGCAGTCAGCTCAGTTTCTCCTTTTGGTGTGACCTTGCCGACCAGGATATCAGAAGAGCTTACCTCTGCTCCAATACGTATGATACCTTCTTCGTCAAGATCCTTCAGCGCATCTTCTCCGACATTAGGGATATCGCGTGTGATTTCCTCAGGTCCGAGCTTCGTATCTCTGGCTTCTGATTCGTACTCCTCAATATGAAGAGAGGTCAGAGAGTCTTCCATTATAAGTCTTTCATTTAATATGATCGCGTCCTCGTAGTTGTAGCCTTCCCACGTCATAAAGCCTACCAGAAGGTTTTTTCCAAGCGCGATCTCACCCATTTCTGTGGATGGTCCGTCAGCTATAACTTCACCTTTCTCTATATGTTCATTTTTACTGACAATAGGTCTTTGATTAATACAAGTTCCTTGGTTAGAGCGCTTAAATTTAAGCATTTTATACTCATCCACACCTTGTCCGTCAGACCTTCTTATTCTAATTTTTGTTGCATCTACATATTCAACCGTGCCTTCATTGCTTGCAATCAGAACGACACCTGAATCCTTGGCGGCAATGTACTCCATACCGGTTCCTACTATAGGTGAATCTGTAACCAAAAGAGGAACGGCCTGACGCTGCATGTTGGAACCCATAAGCGCTCTGTTTGCATCGTCATTTTCCAGAAATGGTATCATTGCTGTTGCAACTGATACAACCTGTTTGGGAGATACGTCCATATAATCAATAAATTCCCTTGCCACTAAGTCTATTTCTCCGCCTGCTCCCCGGGAAGCAACCCTGTGGTTGATGAATTTCCCCTCCGAGTCCAGAGGCTCATTTGCCTGTGCGATGATAAGCATCTCTTCCTCATCAGCCGTTAGATAGTCAATGTTCTCTGTTACGATCCCGCTGGACTTATCTACACGTCGGTACGGGGTTTCAATAAAACCGTACTCATTGATCTTGCCGTAAGTTGTAAGGGAGCCGATCAGCCCAATGTTCGGACCTTCCGGAGTCTCAATGGGGCACATCCTGCCATAATGGGAATGGTGAACATCACGAACCTCAAAGCCCGCCCTTTCTCTGGACATGCCGCCGGGTCCAAGTGCCGAGAGCCTCCTCTTATGTGTCAGTTCCGCCAATGGGTTTGTCTGATCCATGAACTGAGAAAGCTGCGAGCTTCCAAAGAACTCTTTAATTGCCGCTGTAACAGGGCGAATATTCATCAACGCCTGAGGCGTTGTAACTTCTATGTCCTGTATCGTCATTCTTTCCTTGACGACTCTTTCCATACGGGCAAGACCGATACGGAATTGGTTTTGCAATAGCTCTCCAACCGTTCTCAATCTTCTGTTTCCCAAATGATCTATATCATCTACATTTCCAATCCCCTGGCTCAAGTTCAGAATATAGCTTACTGACGCAATGATATCGTCAATTATTATATGTTTTGGTGACAAGCTGGCCTTGTTTTGCAGAAGCGCTTCCTTAATGGCTGCTTCCCCTTCATTATTTTCCAATATTTCCTTCAACACAGGATAATAGACTTTTTCCGCAAGCCTTTGATCTTCTTTTCTTAAATCAACATAGTCAGACAGGTTCACAAAATTATTTCCGATAATTTTTACTACACGTCCTTCTTCTTTCTTGCTGTAAGCATTGATATACTTAACGCCTGCATTTTCGATCTTAAATCCGGAATCCCGCGAAATTTTAGTATCCTTTTCCACTAAAATTTCCCCCGTATTGGGGTCAATAATATTTTCTGCCGCGATGCATCCAACGATTCGATTGGATAAACCCAGCTTCTTATTATATTTATATCTTCCTACCTTAGCCAAATCATAACGTTTTAGATCAAAAAATAAAGAATCAAGGAGAGACTTTGCGCTTTCTACTGTCGGCGGCTCTCCTGGTCTTAATTTCTTATATATCTCTTTTAATCCATCCTCATAATTTTTCGTAGGGTCTTTTTCAATGGTTTTTAGCAATCGATCATCTTCGCCAAACAGATCAATGATCTCCTGGTCTGTCGCAAATCCCAGCGCTCTTAATAGTGTTGTTACCGGCTGTTTTCTTGTACGGTCTACTCTAACGGAGATAATTTCATTGGAATCCGTTTCGTACTCCAGCCATGCTCCCCTGTTTGGAATAATTGTGGTTGAAAACAATTTGTTATTTGATTTGTCGATAGTAACATTATAATATGGACCTGGTGAACGAACCAATTGAGTTACTACAACCCTTTCGGCACCGTTATAGATAAAAGTTCCCTTTTCCGTCATCAGTGGGAAGTCTCCCATGAATACTTCCTGCTCTTTGACTTCGCCGGTTTCTTTATTTACTAGCCGCACTTTAACCTTCAAAGGAGCTGCATATGTTACGTCACGTTCTTTACATTCTTCTTGGTCATATTTTGGCGAGTCATTCAGAGAATAATCTATGAATTCTAAAACTAAATTTCCTGTATAATCCCTTATAGGAGATATATCCTCGAAGACTTCCTTTAGTCCCTCCTCGATAAACCAGTTATATGATTCAGTCTGGATTTGGATTAGATTGGGCATTGCCGCTACTTCATCTATCTTAGAGTAGCTCATTCGTGTTATCTTACCTATTTTAACGGGCTCTGGCATATTCATCACTCCTTGCATTGAAAACAAAACACTTCGCATGGCAATGTATTATATTATCATACATGATTCAAGTAGTCAAGAAATATTTTTTAGAATTTTTGAAAGTTAAAAGGCGATTATTACTAAGAATCGCCCTTTTTTAAAATTGTTATACATACTTGCATAATTTTGGTTGTGTTTGAGGTGTTTTTTATACCGTAAACCAGTATGCAACAGGTTATTTCAATTCTACAGAAGCGCCGGCATCTGCAAGCTTAGTTTTAACTTCTTCTGCTTCTTCCTTGGAAACGCCTTCCTTGATGTTTGAGGGAGCTTTATCAACCAGATCTTTAGCTTCTTTTAATCCAAGTCCTGTGATTTCTCTTACGACTTTGATAACCTTGATTTTTTCAGCGCCAGGACCTGTAAGAACAACTGTGAATTCACTTTGTTCTTCTGCTTCAGATGCTACTGCTGCCCCTGCTGCTCCCGCAACTGCAACCGGTGCGGCGGCGGATACGCCAAATTCTTCTTCACAAGCTTTAACCAGCTCATTTAATTCTAATATTGTCATCGCTTTTATTGCTTCGATAATTTGATCTTTATTCATTATATTTTTCTCCTTTATACAATTTTGTTTCGTATTGATTTTTCATTCATTCGCCGCGAAAAAAGTTTGCAGCTATATGCGCGTACTGCTTATATGCATACTTAATGAGTACCTCTTTATGCTTCTTTATGCTTCTGCTGTTTCTGCTTGCGGTTTCGCGTCCGCAACAGCCTGAAGGGTACGTACTAATTTGGATACAGGTGATTGAATGCTTCCCATAAATTTCGCAATCAATTCTTCTCTTGAAGGAAGTGTTGCAATTGCCTTGACTCCTTCTGCATCGTAGAAGGCGCCCTCTATAACGCCTGCTTTAAATTCCATCTTCTTGTATTCCTTGATGATCCCGCTAATAACTCTAGCCGGTGCAACGGCATCGTCATAACTGATAGCAACAGCGCTTGGTCCTGCAAGAACGTCCTTTAATCCTTCATATTGCGTGCCTTCGATTGCTCTGTTCACAAGAGTATTCTTGTAAACGGTGTAATCTACATTTGCTTCACGCAATTTTCTTCTCATTTCGTCTGCCTGGGCTACAGTGATCCCAATATAGTCTATTACTACCGCAGACTGTGCCTTTTCAAGCTTTCCTTTGATTTCATCGATCACTGCCTGTTTTTCTTTCAGATGTTCTACTGACGGCATTTATTGTTCTCCTCTCCCACTTTGCTCTTTTCTCGCAAAGTGATTTTGCTTTGATAGTGTGCGTTGCCGGTGTTCTCGTTTATATCTGATGAATATTTATTAATAACACTCTACGGCAATCGCATAATTTCTAATAAAAATGACCTTTGCTGCCATAGACAGAAGAAGGTCATCATAATATCGTGTACTGCGATTATATGCGATACCTCGGCAGGAAATTAAGCGTTTGCGCCTGCTGTCTACGGCTGGTATTCAATATTAAGTTTCAATTAAGATATCTTCATCGGATTAACCTTGATCCCGGGTCCCATGGTTGAAGCTACTGTTACACTCTTAAGATACTGTCCCTTTGCAGCTGCCGGCTTTGCCTTTACGATCGCTTCCATCAAAGCGTTGAAGTTATTGGCAAGCTTTTCTGTTCCAAAGGAAACCTTCCCAATTGGGGTATGGATGATATTTGTCTTGTCGAGTCGATATTCAACCTTACCGGCCTTGATCTCCTGAAGTGCTTTTTCCACATCCATGGTCACAGTACCTGATTTCGGATTAGGCATCAAGCCTTTTGGTCCCAGGATTTTACCCAGTTTACCAACAACGCCCATCATATCCGGTGTTGCTACCACTACATCAAATTCAAACCAGTTTTCTGATTTAATCTTTTCCGCCAACTCGTCCCCACCGACATAATCCGCACCTGCAGCTTCCGCTTCTGATGCCTTAGGTCCTTTTGCAAATACCAAAACTCTTTTTGTTTTACCGGTACCATGCGGCAATACGATAGCGCCTCTCACCTGCTGATCTGCATGTCTTCCGTCTACACCAAGCCTGACATGGACTTCAACTGTTTCATCAAATTTCGCTTTTGCAGTTTGTACTGCTAATCCTAATGCTTCATTTACATCGTATAGCATAGTTCTGTCAATTAATTTTGCTGACTCTTTGTAATCTTTTCCTCTTTTAGGCATTTGTTTTACCTCCTTGTGGTTCTAACGGCATTGCCTCCCACTTTACGCTTCCTTAACAATAATTCCCATGCTTCTTGCTGTGCCCTTTATCATTTCAGTTGCACTGTCAAGATCAGCAGCATTTAAATCCGGCATTTTTATCTTTGCGATTTCTTTGACCTGTTCAACACTCAGTGTTGCCACTTTTTTATTGTTCGGTTCGCCGGATGCAGTCTGTAGGTTTGCTGCCTTTTTCAACAGTACTGCTGCAGGCGGTGTTTTCGTTATAAATGTGAATGATCTATCAGTATATACCGTAATAACTACAGGAATAATCATTCCAGGCTGGTCGGCTGTCTTCGCATTAAACTGTTTACAAAAATCCATGATGTTTACACCCTTTTGACCAAGCGCCGGTCCAACCGGTGGCGCCGGTGTAGCATTGCCTGCCGGAATCTGCAGTTTAATTAATCCATCAACTTTTTTTGCCATATCAACTATCTCCTTTCTACTGCTAAAGGCAGTGATTTTTTGCTGTTATATTTTATCAACCTGACCGAATTCTAATTCGACAGGCGTATCTCTTCCAAACATGGATATCCTGACCTTAAGAGTCTGTTTATCCATATTGACCTCCTCGACAACTCCCATAAAGCTTTCAAAGGGGCCGTTTATAACCTTAACACTGTCACCCGGCTCAATATCCAACTGGATATATATTTTTTCAATCCCCATTCTTCTTACTTCTTCGTCTGTAAGAGGAATCGGTTCGGACCCGTGACCGACAAAGCCCGTGACACCTTGGGTATTTCTAACAAGATACCAGGATTCATTGGTTACGATCATCTTGACCAGTACATAACCGGGAAACATCTTTCTGGTTTTAACTCTTCTCTGACCATTTTTGATTTCGACATGATCTTCGGTAGGCACTATAATACTGAGAACCAAGTCCTGCATGCCTCTGTTCTCAACGATTTTTTCAATATTTACCTTTACCTTGTTTTCATGCCCTGAATAAGTATGAACCACATACCAGTTTGCTTTTTTTGACGAACTGCTGCTTTCCTGTCCAAAGATTTCATTTTTGGAAGTCTCCGCATCTTCGGATGTTTCTGACTGGAAATCCTCCTCAGAAAACTGAGTTTCCTCTTCTTCGTCCTGGATATTTTCAAAATCGTCTTCTTCTAAGGCTTTATCTGCATCATCATTATCTTCAAGCTCTTCGAGCACTTCATATTCTTCGCTCTTTTTTTTATTGGTCATTTGTGCCTTCCTTTTATTTATTTAGAAACTAATGTTTAAAGCATATTTCAGAGAAGCCAGGAAAGCGGAGTCTATAGCCCAGATAGCCAGGCTTAACGCGACACAGGTCAACAGTACAACACCAGTATAAGAACCCAATTCTTTTCTGGTCGGCCATACTACCTTCTTCATTTCCGTTTTTACCCCTTTGAAATATTCCTTTATATTGACACCCGGTTTTTTACTATTCGCCTGTGTCAGCTTCTTAGCTTTTTCCTTATCCATCAGATCACATCCTTATTTTGTTTCTTTGTGAACAGTATGCTTTTTACAAAATCTACAATACTTTGTGAATTCCAAACGATCCGGGTCGTTCTTTTTATTTTTTGTAGTATTGTAATTTCTTTGCTTGCAGTCATTGCAGGCTAATGTTACTCTTACTCTCATGTTTGTCCTCCATCGAATTCAAAATCCAGAGCTGCGTACCAGGCTCCGTCTTTTATGTTAATATTCCTAAGCTTACAGCTTTTCATTTATCGAATGCTTCAGTGATTGTATAAAATTATGTAATCAGGGCTGTGATTTCAGCCACTTCCAAATTAATATTGTGCTAGAATTTTCAATATCCGACAAGGCGTAAATTACACAAGTTTATAATACTCTCATCTTAAAGTCGCTTAATTAAGTTACCATAAAATATAATGCCTGTCAAGGGAATTATTATATTGAAATACAATCATCACATCTGAGTAGTTACTGTTCACAGCCTTTTATGCCAGGTATTGCTGAAATCAGGCGTTGGAGGGGTTTTGTGTGCCACTCTTCGCTGAAATTGAGCAGCATGTTCAATTGAACGGTAACCCTGAGTATTAAGAATCTTGGGTGATGCGCACCCATGTACCACCTGTAGCCTGTTCCAATTCCTTCAGAGTGAATCGCACTGCAGAATTTGAAGTACCCGCAGCAGGATATACCTTATCATATTTTTTCAGTGATTCATCAAGATAAACCTTGACGCCATCAGGAAGCGCAAATGGGCACACTCCTCCCACAGGATATCCTGTGGACGACAGAGTCTCTTCTGTCTTCAGCATCTGCGCTTTGCATTGAAAGGCTTCTTTATATTTACGGTTATCGATTCTGGCCGTACCGCATACGACCACTATGATAACGCTTCCGTCTTTCAGCTTAAGCGCCAGGGATTTTGCAATCTCCCCCGGTTCTCTGCCCAGCGCTTTTGCAGCCAGATCCACGGTGGCACTGCTTTCCTCCAATAATATAATCTCATTTGGTATATTATGTTCATAAAAGTATTTTTTTACTCTCTCGTAACTCATAATGGTCCTCTTTTTCGTATTCTATTCTATACATATGGCTTGTGCTACAGTACCCTCCTTTGACAAAGTACAATTTAGTTATTTTATCAGCTCTGACTGCTATTTTCAAGGCATACATCTTGTAAAAAGGAGCTGTGCCAAAAGTTCTTCACTTTTGATACAACTCCTTTTGAATATCGTTTTCATTTTCTCAGAGCCAGGCACGAGATGAAAAACACATCGAAACGTACTACTCTAGTATTTCACTTACAACTCCTGCTCCAACTGTTCTTCCGCCTTCCCTGATTGCAAATCTCAATCCTTCTTCGATTGCTATAGGTGTGATAAGCTCGATGGTCATCTGAATATCGTCACCGGGCATGCACATTTCTACGCCTTCCGGCAATGTCAGGTTTCCTGTTACGTCTG
>JAQWBM010000081.1 GCA_028706405.1 Eubacteriales bacterium | reverse complement strand
ATCCTTTTCTCTGGCAAGTATCTCAAGCAATGTTTTTTCAGTTTCATCAGGGGACATTTCCGTCTGCGCCCCTGCGGCCGATAGATGACCTCCGCCTCCAAGCTCTTCCATTATGACCTGCACGTTGACCTCTCCAAGAGACCTTGCACTTACCAATGTTTCCCCTGTAGCGCCGCAGCTTATTACGAAGCTTGCAGTGATACCATTTACCGAAAGTAGCTCATCTGCTATCTGCGCATTAATAATTTGCGCATCGCTACAAACGTCATCTCTTTTGGAAATAACTATGCCGTTATCATGAAAGGTAGCGTTCGCAATGCTTCTCGCTTTGAGCATAAACGCTTCCTGCGTCGTTTGAAAGAATCTCTTGACTTCTGCTGTATCTGCGCCTGCACGTCTGAGCCATGAAGCCGCCTCAAACGTTCTAACTCCTGTTTTCACGGAAAAACGGTTTGTATCCATCGCTATTCCAGCCAAAAGGGCTTCAACCTCGAGCTTCTCCAGACTTTTCTTGTCTCCTGAGTATTGCAGCATTTCCGTTATAAGCTCCGATGCCGAAGATGCATAGGATTCCATATAAGTAAGAACTGCGTTTTCTATACAATCCTCCGTCCGCCTGTGATGATCTATAACTACTATATTTTTCGTCTTCGAGAGGAGTACCGGGCAATCTACGTATGAAGGCCTATGCGTGTCTACTACAACAAGCAGCGTCTGCTCGTCAACCAATTCAATGGCTTTCTCTTCATTTATAAAATTGTAAATATCCGTCTCTTTTGCGAGGTTGTAAATAATACTGAGGGCTTCGGAAACCTCATTTATAACGATGAATGTTTCCCTGTTCCTGCTAGATGCCATACGATGAATTCCGAGCGCAGCACCAAACGAATCCATATCC
This sequence comes from Eubacteriales bacterium, assembly GCA_028706405.1. GTDB lineage: Bacteria > Bacillota > Clostridia > Peptostreptococcales > Anaerovoracaceae > Anoxybacterium. Next base: position 2,176 of record JAQWBM010000081.1, on the reverse strand, counting down.
GGAATTTTATGTCCCATAACTACGACTCTGTTTGCCTGCTCAAAAAGTGGGTTCATTGCATGCGCTACTATTCGCGATTTCCCCTTGTTCCCTTTTTCAACAGTTTTGGATTTACCGCCGTAATACTCTATCTTGTTTACATTTTTTATTACAGCCTGATCTCCTCCACGCCCAAGGGCAAGGTCTAAGGCATCTCTTGCATATTTCCCTGTTTGCACAGGATTTTTTCCGTTCAATCCTATTCCAATGCTCAGAGTCGCCGGGAAATCCACTTCCGTTTCTATTTCCCTTACATCATCGAGTATTGAAAATCTGTTTTCTATCAACTTCTCGCAGCAGCGGTTGCACATAATGAGATAATATCTAAAATCCTTGTATTGTATTACTTCGGAATTTAACTTTAGTGCCCATTGCCTTATCGTTTTGTCTACCTGCGTTGTAAGCTGCAGTCTCTTATCCGCAGGGGTTCTTGCTATAAGCTCATCAAAATTGTCTACATTTATTACAGCAGAACAAAGACGTTCTTCATTGTAATGCTTTTTAATGGTTTCCCTTGTTGTTACATCTATAAAGAACAGCGCAATCCTGGCTTCTTCTCCCTCGAGCCTTTCCGAAATGAATATAGGCATCACTTCGAAGTGCTTTTCATTCCTAGAAAGAGACAGTGTGGTTTTTTGTTCTATCGCCTCAATGAATGACGCATACTTTATATTTGTAAGTGCAAATATATCGGCATCCTTTATGCCGTCATAAAGAAAGACTTCGTCAATATTGCTGATTTCAACGACCTTCCCATTGCCGTTTATAATGCATGAGGGCAGAGGGACATAATTAATTATTATCTTTTCTACAAGATTTTCCATTTTTTCTCCTTCTTAACATATCTTTGATACTTAATTTATGTTTTTAGAAGCATTTTGGCTCGAATGCCAAATACATAGTCAACAAGCCCCATAATGAATAGGATTGTCCTACCGATCCCCATTACCAAAAGCAATGCCAGTACTATACCTTTAAATGCCGCCGGGAACCTCTTCGTGTATGCATAAAATAGATACACCGAAATACCTTGCAAAATAAATGCTGCTCTAAATATCTGCAAAAGGTTTTGATAAACAGCCAGCTCAGAAATTGCTTCATTAGTCCCTAAAAGCAACGATATAATTATTAAAGCGAAGAATCCTATCATCATATCCGAAGGCCATGTGAAATACTTTACTGCACTGAGTACAGGAAGCTTAGAACTGCTCATCTTGCGTATTTTATATAAGACAATGTATGAAATATAAGACATTATCGAAACAAAAATTACATAAAAAGCAGGTGCAAGTATATTTATCCCTTGATATATATCAAGGAAGAGTTGTTCCCTTTCGCCGTAGTCGAAATTCCCCATGCCAAGCTGCTCGGTTATGTTTTTATCGCCTGCCATAATTTTTGACGCTTCTCCGGCAATATTCATAAAATGCTTGCCCAAGGGATCTCCAATATAATTGATAATTGCCAAGAACAATATTAATACCGTAAGAGTGGCAAGCATCGCTCTCAGAATAATCGCATACGGCGACTTGTTATCATTATTCGAAATCGCAATAAAAAACATAGGCAAGCATACCGCTAATATAACGGCAATGCTAAAATACATTGTATTCTCCATTCATCTGTAAAAGTGTAACCATTATTATAACATATTTTAAATATCTTTTCATCTACAATATATTGTGCTTTTTCTACCAAACGTACTTCAAATATACAATTTTTTTTCATGCAGCCCAGTATTAATTGATGTAAGTGATACCTTTTTGGTTTATTTTAACATTCCCCGATACAATCACGCAAAATAAATATAACAATAAAATAACCAGCACCGCTAAATACAAGTAGTCATAAAGACAACCTGTGAACCGAGGGTCAGGGTAAACTGAATACGGAACAAATGATATAAAAGACGAACAGACAGCAGGTAAAACTGCCTGTTCGTCTTAACTATTATGCCACATTTTAGAATTCTTCTGTTTTATTCAAAGATGTATCAGAGTCTATTGCCGCACTTTCCGCAAAAGCGAGCGCCGGAAACAACACCGGAGCCGCATTTCGGGCAGAAATTTATTTGCGGGTCGACCTGATAGGTGGCGGGTAAATCCTCATCTTCACTGGAGCCTGTCAGAAACAGCCA
>JAQWBM010000059.1 GCA_028706405.1 Eubacteriales bacterium | reverse complement strand
CATATAAGGTTGGAAAAGTGAATAAAACAACCATTAATAAAGCCGTGCCACGGGTTGCCATACTTGATCCTGCTTGTGGAACCGGAACATTCCATGCAGAAATAATCAAATATGTAAAGAATAAATATTTCTCGGGTGGGCACGAATCATTTTTTAAGGATTACATACTTGATAAGAACGGCTTATTGAGTCGCCTAATTGCATTTGAAATCATGATGACAAGTTATGTTGTCGCACACCTTAAAGTCCGGCGTACCGTTGATGAGGCTCTGCATAGCAGCGTACAAAAAAGCGAAATACCTCACAGTAATATCTACCTGACAAACACTCTTTCTCAGCCAAGTTCTGAGCTTGAGCAATTATCATTATTTCCTGTGTTGGATTTTTCCGGTGCTGTGATAGAGCAGACACGCCGGGCTGACGAATGGAAGGCTCGCCGACCTATCAAGGTAATTATCGGTAATCCGCCGTATAATCCTGGATCAAAGAACCCATATGATATTTCCGCATACAAAACTGAAGTTGATGGGGTAACTGATTTTAATGAACAGAAGCACTGGCTTAATAATGATTATATCAAATTCTTCCGCTTCGCCGAGAATATCATTAACAAAAACGGTGAGGGTATTCTGGCATATGTATCAGATCATGGTTATCTCGATAATCCAACTGATCGAGGAATGAGAGGTAGCCTACTTCGTACCTTCAACAAAATCTTCATTGTAAATTTACACGGGAATTCGAATGATGGCGAAGTCTGCCCTGATGGATCTAAAGACGAGAATGTATTCAAAATTAGGCAGGGGGTCAGTTTATTTATTGGCATCAAAACATCCAAGAAAACCGATCATGCAAAAGTATATTACGCGGATGTTTGGGGCGGCAGGAGGAGCAAATTACAAAAGCTTCTTGAAGGTAGTGTCGAATTTACGGAAATATTCCCTGATGCGGAGATGGCATATTTTATACCCAGCAACACGCATGGAAAATTAGAATACAACAGAGGAACCTCAGTAACAGACATCTTACCTTTAAGAGTCACAGGTATTGTTTCCGGCAATGATGATATGGCATATCAAAAAAATAAAAATGATGTTGAAAAACTGAAAGCGAAAATCGCTATCTCTTCTAAAGAGGAAGTCGAAATTATTTGGAATCATTTAAGCAGAGGACAAACTTCAGGGAAAATCATCAGTGATGCTACTGATCATCATGGTGTTATTGCTCCAATTGCACTACATCCTTTTGATGAAAGATGGACTTTATATACAGGGCAGTCTTGTGGGTGGATACTTTGGCCGAGAGAAAAAACTACAATGGGAAATCTTATCAAAACAACGCCCTGCCCCTTAGGAAGGAATTTCGGGCTTGTGTTTTGCAAAACATCGCGCAGTTTTTTCGCACCGTTCGTTGCCAATTCTATCATCGCACATAGATTGTTTTCTGCACTAGCTGAAATTACGTATATTTCACCGCTCTATCTTTATAATGAGTACGGAAAAGAAGAATGGATACCGAATTTAAACCCTGATGCTGTGAATAAGCTCACGGCAAATATGAAAAGAAAGCCGGGGCCTGTTGAGGTTTTTGATTATATCTACGGAATACTTCATGATCCGGCTTATGCTGAAAAATATGAAGCATATCTCAATAGAGATTATCCACGAGTACCAATAATCAACGTCGAAGAGGATAGGGATAATCCAGACGCATTCTTTGTAAGTGAAGTTATGTTCTGGGATTATGCTCATTTTGGTTCATGCTTGCGTGATTTACATTTGATGAATATCAAGGCTCCTTTAGATCTTAAAATCGAACCTAATGATTCGGAAAATCTAGAAATTAATGCAATTAAATATGAGAGCGGAGTGCTTCATATCAATGAAAATAAGCAAATAACGGGTATTCCTATCGACGTATGGCGATATAATATAGGTGGCCATGAGGTAATTCAGAAATGGTTCAAGTCTCATAAAGGTGAAATTATGAGTTTGAAGAATTTCACACATATTGAGAATGTTGTCGGATTGATCCATGAGACGATCTTAACACAAGAGAAGATTAAAAAGATGCACGATACATATGATAAGCAGATTAAGTCTGCCTTCTTTCGTAATAAGGGGCACCCATGACCGGATGCCGGTGATCGTCCCGAAGGACAGGATCAGCGAAAGGATCTATAACCGCAAAAAAATTGACGGCCTTGTGTTCGGCTAACAGCCTGAACTTTTGAAAAGTGTTGTATGGTTAAGTCTATAGGGAATTTATATTATTACATTTAGCAAACTTATTATTACATTTCGTAATTATGTTCTTGTAAACTTTTGTCTCAGATGATATTTTTAGTATGTGAGAAAAGGGATACATCCTTTAAGAGGAGAATCAAGAAAAGGGCCGCAGAATTGACCATCTGCCGGTTCTTTTTTTGTCAAGAATTTTCAGGGCTTACTCTTTTGCATAATATTTTAGGCCCATCCGAAATTTGCAGTAAAGGGTGCTGCGCAAATTTTTCCTTGTGGAAAATTTCAAACCCTTGACAGCATTCCGGATGGTCCGCTCCGCTGCCAACTATGAAAGGCGTAAGCCGGAGCATTTCGCACGGCGAAAGCTTATCAAAATTTTTAAAAAGCAAAGGAGAATAAGAACATGAAGAATGTAAAAGTGGAAAACAGTAAAGCGGACGTTATCACCATGAGTGAAAAACAAGGGCTTGTTTATGTTGAGCCGAAAGATCTCGCAGAAGAGGAAATGCTTGTATCAAAAATTACAGCTGTTAAGGATTACACAGAAAAGCTTTTAATCCAGTCCTCAATCGAAATCGGCGCATATCTGACAAGGGCAAAGAGCATTATGAAACACGGGCAGTGGGGGAAATGGCTTACGGAGAGAGTGGCTTTTTCGCAGAGAACAGCAAACAATCTCATGGCTGTTTATGAAAAGTTCGGGGAAGGAAACCTGTTAAATTCGCAAGCGCTTTCCAATTTGAACCTTACGCAAGCTATAAGACTGCTTGCCGTTCCGGATGATGAAATCGAGGAGTTTGTTGAAAAGAACAACGCTCTTGAGCTTTCGACGAGGGAGCTTGAAAAGTGTCTCAAGGAGGCGAATGAGCAGAAAGCCCTGCAGGGTCAGGCTGTTGCTGAACTGACCGAGAGAGAAAAGGAACTTAATAAGGGAAATGATGAAAAGCAGAAGGAAATCGATAAACTGAACGAATCAATCCGCACAATGGCAGAGGCCGTAACCCAGGCCGAAGCGGAGAAAAACATGAAAGTTCAGAAGCTTACCGAAGAGGCGGTTTCTGCCGAAAGAGAAAAACTGGCCGCCGCTGTGAATGAAAAGGCTGGCCTCGAAAAGGAACTCGCCGAAATCAAAGCCGAACAGAAGGTTGCCGTCGAAAACGCCGTTAAGGAAGCCGAGGAAAAGACGAGGCTTGAACTGGAAAATAAATATGACGCCGACATGAGTGATCTGCGGTCGAAGCTTGAAGCCGCCGGGCAGGATATAGCAAAAGCAAATGAAAAGGCTTCGGAAGCTGAAAAATATTACAGGGTCTCTGCCGACTTGCAGAAGTTCGCAGTGCTAACAGAGCAAATGGAGGGTACGTTCAACGAGGTCACAAAAATACTGATAGCCCTTGACAAGAACGACTCGGAGAAAGGTACCAAAATCAGAAGCTCGTTTGAAAATGTCGTAGAAAGTATGGTTGCAAAGCTTAAGCTTTCCGTGGCCGCTCCCAAAAAGCAAATATCATAACAGGAAAGGAGAGGGCTCACCTCTCCTTTTTAAATGCCGCGGGCGCCAGGCCGAAACAGGTTACGACCTGGCGCGTAGGATAAACTGTTGTTGTGAAAAACATGGAACAGTTCACGAAAATTGTTTACTTAAAAATTGTGGCAATATATACTGAAGTAAATAAATGGTAATCGTATTGGTAAATGAAAATTTGAAAGTTGAGGAAACTGCAAATGAAAAGGAAAGGTTCAATTATTTTTTTATTCGTTCTAATGCTTATTCTTTCGAGTATATCTGTTTACGCAGCTGATGTTTCTATTGAGGGGAATCAGGTGACTTTCACGCAGGCCTCCGGACATCCTTTTGTTGATACCTCAAATCGCACTCAGGTTCCGCTTAGAGTAACAATGGAATCGTTCGGATGTACTGTCAGATGGGATCAGACAAATCAAACTGCAATTGTAGAGAAGGACGGTATAACCGTCAAAGTTCCGGTCGGTGCAAAATACATCTTAAAGGATGGGGTTAGGATCGAGAATGATACAGCTGCGCTGATTAAGGATAGCCGTACATATCTGCCGATCAGGGCCGTTCTTGAGGCATTCGGCGCCGAAGTGTCCTGGGACGGCAGTACGCAGACCGTACTGGTTTCTTCACCGGTCGGAAATTCTGCGCCGATGACGATCCACTTCATAGACGTCGGCCAGGCGGACAGTATTTTTATTGATTATGGCAATTATGAGGTCCTTGTTGACGGCGGGAACAACGGGGATGGCAGCCTTGTTGTTAATTACATTAAGCCTTATATTGATGGAAATCTGGAGCTGATGATCGGAACGCATTCTGATGCGGATCATATCGGTGGCCTTGACACAGTACTTTCCGCATACCAGGTCGATAAAATCATCTACAGTGAAGAAACCAAGGATACGGTTACTTACAAAGACTTCCTTGATGCTGCGGCCGCAGAACCGGGGGCGTCCCTTGTGGGAGACAGCGATATGTCTTTTAACATGGGAAACGGTGCCTACCTCAAGGTTATGGAAATGGGAGACGGGTATAAAGACTCAAATGAAAACAGTGTCGTCTCCATGGTAGATTATAATAATGTCGAAATTCTTCTGATGGGGGATCTTGAAAGCACAGTTGAATCTAAATATCTCGATAAATTCCAGGACGTTGATGTTTTAAAAGCCGGACATCATGGATCAAGCACTTCTTCAAATCGGGATTTTCTGAATGTTGTCAAACCGGAAATTGTTATTATCAGTGCGGGCAAAGCCAATCAATATGGACACCCCCATATAGAAGCGATTGAAAGACTTTTCAATATAGAGGCGTCTGTATACGGAACCTTTAAAAGCGGAACAATTATCCTAACAACCGACGGCAACACCTACAGTCTAAATACGAATACGAAATTATCCGTTTCCGACGCCGGCGCCGGCGCTCCCGTTACCGAAGCACCGTCTACACCTCCGGCAAGCAATGTTTCAACCGACAACGGATCCCCTGCCCAGACAGATGCGGCGTATATCGGAAACGGCAACACCTTGAAGTTTCATCTGCCCAGCTGCAGATATGTTCCTGAGATTTCGCAGACCAATAAGGTACTTCTGAATACGCGGGCAGAAGCGATCAGCGCTGGCTATGTGCCCTGCAAGGTTTGCAATCCATAATATAGCATTTCAGGAGAGGGAACACCTCTCCTGTGCAATTTATCTAAATATTTTGTGGAGTATAAATATGATAAAAGTTGATGAAGAGAAAACAATGCCAATGATAAACGAAATAATTGAAATTGCGGGAGAGGTTGAAGTAAGCTGTGTTGATGGTGAATATCTCGTTATTCAAAGCCTTAAAATATTGAAAACGGTTTAACTGGAGGAAAAAAGACTATTTAGAATTAAGTCTTAGATATTCAACTTATAAAAGAAAAATTATGGTATCAATAATTACAGTATTTGGAGTTCGGGATTATGAAAAATTAACAAAAATTACCTTGTCAGCTACTGTTATAATCTTATTACTTTTAGATTTATCAGATTGTCTTTTTTTCTCAGCCAGTATCCGGATATTCTCTATCGCAAGACCTTTCGAGAAATTGTCCAATGAATCGTAAGTGCTGATTAATTCCTGCTGGTCATAAGTGAGCTGGCCGAATGTGAATTTTAATCCCAAGAGGAAATCTGTCGTCACACAGAAATATTCCGCAATAATCATAAGTTCAGCGACCGAAGGCAGAATTCCGTTTTCAAATTCCGAAAGTGTAACCGGCTCAATATTAAGTCTGTTTGCCAGCTGCTCCAATGACAAGCCGTGCGACATTCTTAATTGCTGTAGTGCGGACATGCTATAAACCTCGACTCTATATGTTTTGGGTTTATAGATTATACAGTGTTTTTTTAATATATTACATAAAATGTAATTTAATGTTGAAATTAGTCGATTTATTGTAATTTTCCAAAGTTTGACTTATTAATTTGCTTTATAGCTTGAATAAAATTGAATTAACTGGCAGGAATCAAAAAGGTATCTGGAAAATGCTTTTTTATATGTTTAAAAAACAAAATCCGCTTAGCAGCGGATTTATTTTTTTTCGTTCATCAATTTCTTTGCAATATCTCTTGTTTTGTAGTTTTCCTCGATCTCTCTTACTCTTCCTATAATCATTCCCTTTGACAAAGCATCAACATTGCGGAAGATCTCAACTAGCTCAAGTGCCTCATCAGGGCACAGGCTGTCAGGCCTCGGTTCCCGTTTGTCGCTGCGTCCGACGAGATAATCAAGCGAAACCCTGTAATAGTTGGCCCAAAGGAATAGATGCTCTAAAGAAATTTTATTGCGTCCTTTTTCAATATCATTGACTGCCTGTTTTGAAAGACCTACTATCTCGCCGGCCTGTTTTTGGCTTAATTTGAATTCTTTTCTTAAGCTTATTAATTTTGTAACACAAGTTTCAAAAATATCCATAATTACCCCTTGACAGTATGTGAATAACGTACTACTATGTAATTAAGGTATGTGAAAAACATACCGTTTCGGAGGAGAGGAAATAATATGTTGCGATTAACTCAAGAAAGAAAACGCCGCAAATTGACACAGTCTGAAGTTGCACAAATAGTAGGTGCGACAAAACAGGGTGTCTGTGACTGGGAAAAAAGTAGAAGCTTTCCTCGTCGACAAACTCTTCTTAAGCTTGAAACATTGTTTAATATGTCTCATCAGAAATTATTTGAATTGGTTTCTGATGAGGATTCTTTCTCCTCGGTCAATTAACTTGATTGTACCACAAAATAATATGATTTCATTATAATTTTTGCCGTTTTATAAAGTAATTATATCATTCCATTAGTTTAAAGAATAATTAGTCAAGGAGTTTGCTGATGCTTGATAAAAAAATGTTCGCTGAAAGAATTAGGGAATTAAGGAAAGAAAGCGAAGCTTTGGAGTTGATGAAAATATTCCGTTCCGTTGATGATTTAACTAAAGGCATGATAATTGGAAGAGCTAAAGAAATGGATGAGAACTATTGAAAGTGCGGCATGACAAAAGGATTAATAAGAGATTTATGATTGCATTATTTTATTCAACATAAAGCTAACTTCGGGAAACATTGATTAGGTGGTTTTGAAAACGATTTATACCCTAAGTCGCGAAGCCTAAGGGCTTCTGGGTTGAAGGCATAATACTTTCTAAGTACCTTTACAACTTTATACAGCAGCAGGTACGTTCCCGCGCGGGCCGACAATTGGGGGCCAGCGACATGAGAGTTTACCGCCAAGACCTTTGACAGGTCATGCAGTGCCCATATGATACGCACTGCAAGAGCGATAGCGAGCGATCAGTATCGTCTTAATTACTGCCCTATAGGCTTGGGTAGAATTGCCACGAAACGCGCGAGGGGGATACTTACGGGCAGTCGAGGTTGAGTCCCAGAGTCCGTCTCCTGACGAGGAGTGAAAATGATGCGTCTTAGCCAAGCGCAGCTTGCGGTTGTAGATTTTCCTTAATCCTAACTCTGCTTGATTGCAGAACAAAATCAATTTGAAAATGGAATACGTTGTTTTTGTCGTGCAATTAAAAAGGTTAACATAATTCGGGTTGTTTATTATATTAAAATCGTAATTATTATCGATGATGAGCAGATAGTTCTGTTCTTTTTGATTGTCAGAAAGGCAGAAAATATAAGAACAATTGTTACAGTAAGGATTATTGTGCTGCAAGGTTCGCACTGCTTTATAATTTCTAACATGTTTTCAGAACAGGGAGGTAATACAATGTCAGAGATACAATTTGTGGATCAGGATCATAAGGTTTCTATGAAAAGTTTGTCCCGGCAGTTCACCAATAATGGCTTAAAATCAATGTCTCAAAATAATAGAAGCTATAAATCCGTTGCTTTATGCTAATTAATAAGCTAAAATAGCAATGGAAAGATATGTAATTTAAATAAATAGAACTCATTTGGGGGTGTAAATCATGAAGAGAAGTAATTATATTTTATCTATTGTACTGATTATTGCTGTTATGATAGGATCTGTTTCTGCGTATGCTGCGGGAGTCAATTTTTCAGACCTGAAGCAGTCAAACTGGGCTTACAGCTATATAACGGACCTTGTTGGAAGAGGTGGTATCTCCGGCTATCCTGATGGTACATTTAAGCCAAACAATAACATCACCGCGGCAGAATTTGTGAAGATCGTCGTTGCTCTTTCCGTTGGGACAAAGGGGCCCGTCGGGAATCACTGGGCGTCAGGGTACATGCAGGTCGCAACTGACCTTGAGATCGTTCCGGAGGGGATGCTTCCGGAAGACGTCTGGAACAAACCGCTTCAGCGCCAAAAGATGGCCGTCATCCTGGAGCGCACGGCGCAGCTCGTTAATAAAGAAGTTGCGGTAACGGATAGTGCCAAGCTGGAAAGTATCAAATCAGGGATTAAGGATTATGACAAAATCTGTGAATACTGTAGTGAATACGTAGTTCAGGCTATAATAAGGGGAATGTTGACTGGTTATCCCGACGGAACCTTCGGGCCAGAGAAGACGGCTACAAGGTCAGAGGCTTCGGCCATGATCATAAGGCTAATCGATAAGACGCAAAGAATTTACCCGACTTCAGAAAAAAGCCTGGACGAGCTGGTAACTAATAAAGAAGTAATGGTCGAACTTAAAGACGTGATCACCTATACCTATGATCCTAATGCGGCTAAATATGAAGTTTCGTATTCTGGTAGCACATCAAAGGGCTTTTTAAATGTCAAGGATCTTTATGTTTTGGCACTTATCCAGGGCGATAAAATTGTTGACCAGACGGGTTCAATTCCGACCGATAACAAAGGAAACAGGTCTGCGGTAATAAACACAGATATAACAAAAGTAGACTATATTCTCTCTTACGATAATGCGACAGGTGATGTCATAGTAATCCCAAATCCGCTAAAGCAGTAGGAAAGGGCAAAATGCTCTTGCGTTATATTTTGAAATGTGGTTATAATCAAATAGAGAGTCCTGTGATGACAGGCTTATAAAGTTAGTTTATAAAAACCGCACGCTGTAGCCAAACATCCGGGCAATCCGGGCAGTTTTTGATAAATAGGCTTGCAATTTTTTTAGAAATGTGGTAATAATAAAGAAAAGAGCCGTTGTGATGACTGGCTCATAGAAATGGGTTAATAAAAAACCACTCGCTGCTCCAACATCCGAGTGGTTTTTGCTTTTATCGGAAGCTTGCTATTACAAGCACCAACCCAGCAAAGGTTATCATAAGCATCAAAGCTTCGTACACCCTCATTGGCTGCTTTTCTCCTTTGTGTGTATTTGTAGATACAAACCACCTCCTGGGATAACAAGCCAGCCACCACTCTTCACGAACTCTTTTCTTAAGCAAATCATACCAGATTTATCCATATTAATCAATAATCCTGAGGCAGTTTATCTGCTCATTTTTTATTTGGAGGAAAACGAGGATGAAAAGAATTTTAAGCATATTTCTTATCCTGGCACTATTAACGGCATCGGTTGTCTTGGCGCCCAGAAAGGCGGCATACGCAGAAGATGTGTCGATTAAGAAATACCACCTTGATATTGGTGTGCAGCAGGCCTGGTTCGTGGGCGGTGAGTGGGAAAGTGACAGTATAAATCTGTATAAGCCCGGGGAAGAGATCACAGTGACAGCTACAATTGATATGGTAAAGGAAATTAAATCTGCGCGGCTGCTTACAGTAGAGGAGGCAAATTTCCCGTTTCATGTAGATGATACCCATAGCATGAATTATACAGACTTCCTGAAAGGAAAGACCACATACGCAAGAAATTACGGTGATTATGTTTCTCTTAAAATCACTCCTGTGAGCGCGATCCCGAATGGAACTAAAATAACTTTTACATACAAAGCATATTTGACAAGTAAGAAGGATTTTGAACTCGATTATTATTTGAGCTCAAGGGCGAAGTCTGAATATTATCTTTACGGACTACTTGGGGGGAAGGAAACGGTGAAGGAATATAACAATGAAATTTACCAGCGTTTTGAGGCTGCTTATAATAACGGCCTCGCGGATGACGTCCAGGCTTTTTTGTATTTTACACCGACTGTCATTGAGTATGAGGAAGCGGCACCGATCGAAGATGTGCCGCCACCTGTACTTGTCCCGGACACTTCCGGCTCTTGCTCGGACGTGATCCGTTGGTCCGAAACGAAATCGCACACATACACCACTGGTGACGGCGTAACCCATACTTGTAACCATAGATATTATTATGAGGCTACGCTGACATCAACAGGAAGGCTTACTGGCGCAAAGCCTAACGGTAACTCTACATCCTTCAAGTCTGGGTACGGCTTTTCCGTCACCATGAATAACTTCGTGACCGTTAAACAGATAGACGACAATGGCAGTTGCGGAGATCATAAGACAAAAGCTTATTCCAAGACGGTGACGCCGCCAACCGCTGCCGAAGTCCGGACAGACTGGACAGTAAAAAATCCAGAAAAGAAAGTTACCCAGGGTACGACGATTCCCCTTGCTAAAGGCGCCGGTAGCGGACTGACGGCAAACTTTGCGACAAAGCCAAATTCCGTGTCAAATTATAATAACCCTCAGATTTATACAGATGTGACCCTGAAAGGAACAAAACAGAAGCCGGTCAAACATACAATAACTGTCTATGCAAGCGGCGGTGGCGTCAATGGCGTTTCGTTCTGTAAATCCATATCCCTTTCCTTTACGATCAATGGTGATATGTACGAGGATGATTTCACAGTAGATACCATGTAACCGTATATTTGTTCTGAGCTAACTCTTATATCATATTAGGATTCATAAACGAATATAGTAGAACATGGATGTTAGACCAGGGGGGTAGTATATGAGCGACAAAGAAAAAAAAATAAAAGTTGACGACAGTCAGCAGAACGATTTCAAAAAGGCTATACGCCGCGGCGTGATCATGCAGCTCTTCAAGGACCAGATTATTTCTACAGCACAATATACAAAGCTTATGAAAGACCAGCCCAAACAGATTCAATAAGTTACATATTTGCGTACCGGCCTTGTAATCGATATAATATTACAAGGCTAATTCATATTTAATTATGTTTCTTATTGGAAAGGAGAATAAAAGAAACATGATTACATTACAGCCCATAATCAATACCGTCATCAGAGTAGCGCCGTATGCACGCGTTTCAACCGACGAAGAAGATCAATTGAACTCTTTGGATAACCAAGTAAACTATTACAACGACCTGATTGCGAGAAATAACAACTGGATCATGGTGGACATGTATGCTGATGAAGGCATCACCGGGACAAATACCAAAAAACGAAAACATTTCAACAGGCTGATGGAGGATGCGTATGCAGGGAAGATAGATCTTATCATTACAAAGGAAGTTTCCCGGTTTGCCAGAAACACGGTGGATACGCTGCATTATACCAGAGCGCTGAAGGCTAATGGAGTAGGTGTAATTTTCCTCAATGACAATATTGATACAAGGGATGATGACGGTGAGTTTCGCCTTACTATTATGGCCTCTGTTGCACAGGAAGAAAGCAGGAAGACATCAAGCCGAGTAAAGTGGGGCATGAAGCGCCAGATGGAGCGAGGCTATGTTTTTGCTAATACAATCTTTGGTTATGACAGGGTTAAGGCTAAAGGGGATATTACCATCAACGAAGAAGAGGCGGAGATCATTAGGCTGATCTTTTATAAGTTTGTATATGAAGGGAAAAGCTGCGTGGCAATAGCGAAAGATCTAATAATTGAAGGAGTGCCAGTTGCTAATAAAAAGCGGATGAAGCGCTGGAGTGCAACAGCAGTCGGAAGGATCCTTAAAAACGAAAAATATGTCGGTGATCTTCTTCAGAAAAAAACTTATACACCGGATTTTCTGGATCACAAAGCAGTAAGAAATGATGGCCAGGAAGAGAAAGTTTATATTGCCGATCACCATGAAGGCATTATCAGCAGAGAACTCTGGAACCTTGCACAGAAAGAACTTGAACGCCGAAAGTTGGTTATTGATGATAAGTCTAAATTCTCAAATACCTACTGGGCGTCAGGAAAGATCTTCTGCAGTGAATGTGGTTCCATTTGCACCGTAAGAAGCAAATCATTAAAAGGCAATGAAAAATATAAAGCCTGGCGATGTAAAGAGGTGTCAATTTACGGTAAGGAAATAGCAGGATGCTCTAACGGCCAGATAAATATCAAAGCACTTGAATTCTGTGTGCAGTTTGTTATCAGGCTTATGGATATCAAAGATTCTCTGGTCCAGGAACTCCACGAAGAAATCAAGCGGGCTCAGGCAGAAAGTACGGGTCAAGATACAAAGAAATATGAAAATGAATTAAGCGGACTGAAGAAGAAAAAGGAAAGGATTATAGATCTGCTTCTTGATGGCACTATAAGTAAGGAAGAAATGAGTTCCATGAAGCAGAAATATGATGCCGAGATACGAGATCTGCAGAACAAAATTAAATCAGCCGAAGATAAGAACAGAAATCTAGTAGAGCTGAATAAAAATCTGACAGGCCTGTATAGTAAAATAAAGCACATTTTATCTCAGGAAAATCCAACGCCGGAACTTTATAGCCAGATTGTTGAAAAAATCATAATGTATCCAACGCAGGATCTTGATATTTTTCTTAAGTACATGCCGGAATCAATAAGCGTTCATTATGAAACAAGGGGTCGTGGAAAAAACTATGAAACCATATGTACGCTGAATAGTCATGAAAAACAGTCAATATAATAATGGTGCTTTATCTATACCATTAGCCCGCCTATGGCTGTGGCTCCTTTAAATAACGTGCGTCAGGTATTGGATTATGGAGTTTCTGTAATTGAGCCGTCGAAAATATTAATGGGGTTTCCAAATTATGGATACGACTGGACGTTACCATAT
>JAQWBM010000011.1 GCA_028706405.1 Eubacteriales bacterium | reverse complement strand
GCTGCTTGAAACCATCGAAGCAAATATAGCTTCCAGCGAGAAGTCGGATCAGACTGATTACCGCGGGATTGCCGCCTTAATAAAAAATAAAAAAACATAAATAAATAACTAAATATATCCGGTCTCAGACCGATATATATATCGAAGCGGTTAAGCTTTGAAATCATGATTTTCTCAGCGTACGGGAGAAGTCAAATCAATATGTACTAGCCGGGAAGGATCTCGGCAAAATCAAGTTTCAAGGAGGAAACGAAAATGAGAATAAACCATAATATCGCTGCGCTGAATACCTACAGACAGCTCACAGCGAACACTTCAAACACTTCCAAGTCATTGGAAAAATTATCGTCTGGTCTGAGAATCAACAGAGCCGGCGATGACGCAGCAGGGCTTGCCATCTCGGAAAAGATGAGAGGGCAGATCAGAGGGCTCGACCAGGCTTCCAGAAACTCTCAGGACGGCATCTCCATGATCCAGACCGCTGAAGGCGCTCTGAGCGAGACCCACTCCATCCTTCAGAGAATGAAAGAACTGGCTACCCAGGCTTCAAACGGAACAAATACCGATAACGACAGAGCTGAAATCCAAAAGGAAATCAACCAGCTCTCATCCGAAATCAACAGGATCGGAAACACCACCGAATTCAATACCCAGAGCCTGCTGAAAGGTGACGGGAAGGTTACGCTGACAGCAACAGACGTTGTGACAGACGGCAAGCTCACAGGCGGGGAAGCGACAAAATATACCCAGGCAACACAAACCTCAACTATAAACACTATCGCGGTAAATAATGACACTCTTAAATTTACTCTTCAGGGAATTTCGCTGACTTTGACTTTTGCAACCACAGTAGCTGGCTCAAGTGATGCGGGTTCTCTGGTCACTGGCGCAACCGCAGCTAGCATTGATATCACTAAAGCGGACAATGCTGCAAAGCAAGGAGCCGCAGCCAGAGAAGCAGCGCAAGCTTTAATCGATCAAAACGAAGTTTTAAAGGGACAATTCATAGTTGAAGGATCTGGCGCTGACATCAAAATTTCTGCAATTTCGGGCGGTACATTCCAAGGCGCTGCCGGTAATATAGGAACTGCGGCAGTTACAGGAACAATCGGGCTTACTGGTGGTACTGGTGTTGCTAGCACAGGATCTACAACAGCTGCCGTAGCAGCAAGCACAACGATTTCTCTTACAGGAAAGACCGGCGCTGATCTGATTGGAAAAGGAATCACCATTAACGGCCAACAGATAGAATTTTATGACGCGGAAGATGGCGTTTATAAAGGCGATGCCATCGGCGTGGATGTCAGCAAGACTGCTGTTGCTGCTGATTTGGTGGATACCATAGTCACACAGTTGGGCAGCAAGCTTGAGGGAGTGACTGTTTCCGAAAACGCTGCTGATGTTTTAAAGATTACAGCAAAGGAAGCCGGAATAAAAGGCAACGAGATCGAACTCAAAGACGGCGGCATCCAGAAGGATTTCAGAACCACCTTCCAGGTTGGCGCAAACCAGGGTCAGTCCTTCGCCATCGAATTCAGCGATATGCGTTCTGACGCTCTCGGCGTGACAGGAAAAACCGCCGGCGGAGACGCAGGAAGCGAAGCGAAGTTCACACAGGTACTTGACGTAACCAACGGAACAGACGACATCAATGTAGAATATGCTCTCGATGTATCCACAACTAAAAACGCTTCTAACGCCATCAAGGTACTGGATGACGCCATAGGTACAGTATCCGCAGAAAGATCCAAAATGGGCGCTTACCAGAACCGTCTGGAACATACAATCAACAATCTGGGAACAACATCAGAAAATCTGAGTGCTGCTGAATCCCGTATCAGAGACGTTGATATGGCCAGTGAAATGATGGAATTCACAAAGAACAATATCCTTTCACAGGCTGCACAGGCAATGCTTGCACAGGCCAATCAACAACCACAAAGCGTGCTTCAGTTATTACAATAAATATAACAGAAGACTTAAGATCTACACATCGGCAAAAGACCACCAGCAATGGCGGTCTTTTGCTTTCGCTGTGCTTTTCCCTGAAACCGGCTATAGTAGTCCGCAAACAGCTCTCGGGTTTAAATAGCATTACTTCATTTCTCATTTTTTCAATTTTTTTACATGTTGTTATTGCATTTCCACTTTTTTTGGGCTATAATAAGCTTAAATTATAATCAAGCTTATTCAGGGGGGATGGAAAATGGATAATGCGGAATTATTGCAGGGAATCCGTGAAATCGTGCAGGAAATCGTCAGAAGCGAGTTGGATGTAAAGCTGGATGAAAAGCTGTCGGGCTTCCGACAGGCGTTCGGGCAGGATCTGCGGCAGGAAATGGCCGAGATGGGCAGTACGCTGCGGCAGGAAATGGCCGAAGCCAACAACAGCCTGCGCCAGGAATTAAAGGCGGAAATCGCTGAGTCAAACAAGAGCCTCAGAAAAGAAATTGCGAAGAACAACAGCAATCTCAGAAAAGAAATTGCGAAGAGCAGCAATAGCCTAAAAAAGGAATTGAAAGCAGAAATCACTGCGGCAAAAGAGGAACTGCGAGAAGAATTCAAGGAATCCAAACAGATTTTAAGATCTCTTGAGCATTCGGCGGAAGTCAATAAGGCCGCCCAAGACGCGATGCAGGTCGATATTGCCCATATAAAAGGGGATCTGAAGGGACTGAAAGAAAGAATACTGGCAGTAGAAATTGACATTGGGGATCTGAAAGCCAGGGTCGTATAAGGCGCCTCAGGCAACCTCGGCACCAGCATACTAATGGCAGTAGATTTTGAGGCTTGCGCCTAAAGAGCTCACGCTGACAAGCGTATTCATATCTGATTGTCATTAATTATTTAGAGAATAAGCCATATAGAGCACTCCGTTTCCCCTCCATCAATGATAATCCTTGCATTCTTTTTTACTTCTTTAATTGCCGTCCCGCCCGTTTCATTTTCGCATTGTTTCAGTATTTTCCCAAAATTAGCATTCCATGACTTTCCTGAGGATATGCCTTCATAGTATTTGATTTTGTCTTCATTGGAAACGCCGGGCAGCATCTTTGCGGCATCAAAATAGTCAAAGCCCTCCAACCGAAACCGGGAGGTGCGCCGCCCGAACAGGGGGCTCTTTGAACCGAGCACCTGCTTTTCCATAAAGCTGATTTGGCTTCCGCAAAGAATCAGATACAGCCGCGTATCTTTGAGCGAATGATCAATGATATTTTGCCAGTTGCGAAAATCGCCCGTGCCCCGCGGCAAACTGAAGAAAGCTGGTTTTCCGGCTGAATCGGGGCAAATTTTTGAGTTATGTGCGGATTCTTGAAAAAAATTTGAACACAACTCGAATTTTTGCTTATTTTTGGGCGCAACTATGCGGATTTTTGAAAAAATCCACACGCAACTTCAATTTTTGCACATTTTACAGTGGAAGCGCCGCAGGGCGCGGCGCGGCAGACGACCGATATGTCCAAAGAAAAAGGGGGCTGCTTATCGGCTTTTATTCTCCTCTGCCAGCCCCAGCAGAGAGATATAAATATTGACAACTATTTGATACAGCTCCGGCGGGATCTCCTGTCCAAGTTCAAGCTTTGCCAAAAGTGTCGCAGCGCTGTCATCGTGATAGATGGCGACTCCGTTTTCCAGAGCTACCTGCAGGATCTTCTGCGCAATATAGCCGGTTCCGGCGGCAACCACATAAGGCGCACTATTCTTATCTTGATCATATTTTAACGCGGCGGCGCTGAGGGGGGATGATTTTTCTTGCCCCTGCTTTTTCTCCGCCGTGCCGTTATTCTCATCAAACCTTGACATTAAGACCTGCCTTTCCATCCACCAGCTTCGGAAAGCGCATCAGAATAGTCTGACTTTCCTGGTAGACTCCCACGTGATAGCTTGCAAGGCGAAACCCCTGTTCTTCTATGATCTCCTTCCATTTGACCCTGGTTTCCTTTAACGGGACCACCAAGGCATCCGGACATCGGATATCCAAATCGATCATATTGTCTCGGGCAAGAAGATCCACCTCAAAATTTCCGTATTTATCCGACTGTATGGTAAAAAAGATATTCTTCGCCTCTTTAGCGCCTCCCCTTCTCTCGCCGCAATCCTTATCCACGAAAAACTCTCCGTAAGTGTTTTCATCCATGAAGCGGAACGGGATCGTGAAATGCAGCAGCGGCAGCACGGGGCTTTCGCTCTGAACCAGGTTCATCAGCAGATTCTGGGCCAGGCTGTTTATCTTTGATGGACCCGATTTATCCATTGCCCTTAACAGCAAGGTTGCCAGATTATTGTTCTCAGGTTCAAAGCCGTACTTTTCCACGGGTCTTTTTTCAGCATTCTGTTTCTCTGCCAGCTTCTGTTCTTCAATGGCATTCTCAAATACAAGCTTCCTCATTTCAATAATGTCTTCATCCGTTAAATTGGTCATAGGTTTTAAATTATCTCCGAGCTGAAAAACGGCTTCTTCCAGCAGCCCGGGATCCGCTTTGTCATAGCGCACTATATTATGAACGATTGCCAGCACTTGATTATGAATTCTATCGCTGCCCTGATGCCGTTTCGCGACCATACCCAGTACAGGAATAAGTTCATTTTTAAGATATGCTTTTATTTCCGCCTGACTTGTTTTGTCTTGTTTTATGATACTGTCCATATCCATTGTGGCATCCGGTTCGGATGCGGGTATCTGCCCTGCCATAACACTCTGTCTGGATATTTTGTTTAGCCCTATCATAGTATCCAGAATTCCGATCTGCTGCCTTATCTCAGCAGCCTCCGTCTTAATCAGCTTATTTGCCAAATCCCGTCCTTGCTTGACGATGGCATTTAATGAATTTTCCTGATGTACATAGCAATCAAAATGCTTCAATATACTCACAATGGCCGCTTTCAGCTTTGGCTGTCCTTCCAGCTTTGCAAGCATTCTCAGGCTGTCAAAGAATTCCCCCTTGAATATGGCGGAACCTTTCTCCCATGTCATCAGCTCAGTCAGCATTTCCTGAGGCGTAACAAATACCTTTTCAAGAAATCTTTCAGACAGAATTCCGGAAGACATTTCAAAAAGCCTTGCCATAAGTACGAGTTTCCTGACACTGTCAGCTTGCGCTCTGGTACTGCGCAATAGTGGCTCAAATATTTCCTTGTTGAGGTTTTTAAGAAGGGATTGCCTGCCGCTTTCTTCATCTATATTTTTAGTTTTAGGAGATTGTTTTGTAACTTGATTTGGATTTTCTATATCAAAAACAGCATCCGAAGGAAGCTTGTTTGACAGGTTCTGCACTTTGTTATTAACAGGGATAGTTGAAGTGATCTTTAATACATCAACCACGTTGAACGCTCCTTTTCTTAACGGTTCTTCGCTGTGTCCTCATCTTTTTTTTAAAGCCTCAAGAAGCTTGATAGCTACCACTATATCATCGTGTCTGGAGTCAAAGATTGTCATCATCAGACGCTTTACCTCCGGCCTTCGATTTAATACATCGATAATTTTTCTATTTTCTTCATCTTTATTAAATTGTTCTGCATCAACACTATCAGCAAGAATATCTGACAAGCTTACGTTAAGCACCTTACATATTTGATTCAGTCTATCAACATCAATAGAGTTTTTACCGATTTCCCAGGCAGATACGGAGCTATGTGTCACATCCAGCTCTTCAGCCAATTCTTTTTGAGTTATCTTTCTAAGCTTTCTGTATCGTTTTATATTGTTTCGTGCAATATCATTGATGGATTCCATGTCATATCCCCCCTTGCAACCCAAAAATTTGTAATTACTTGATTATATCCCGAATATACACGAAAATCAATAAACCGACAAAATATTTTAAAGAAACTATTAAAACCCTAATTTTTATTATCTCTTAGCCGATAAAATATAAGGGATAGTTGGGATTTCAATGAAAAAGATAGAGGTGAAACAGTGATTAGTGACTTTGAATATGTAAACGATTCTATGTTGGAAATGTACTTGTTTGAATCTACTACTCTACTTGAGCAATTGGACGCGATATTGCTTCAATCGGAAAAAGAAGAATACCTTTCCACAGATAATGTAAATGAAATTTTCCGTATCATGCACACGATTAAAGGCTCCTCTGCAATGATGGAGTTCAATACAATTTCGCACGTATCACATAAATTAGAAGATTTATTCTATGTTATCCGCGAGGACGGCATTGATAGTAATTCCTTTCAGGAATTGTTCGACCTCGTTCTCAAAGTGTCGGATTTTCTTAAGGACGAAGTGGAAAAAATACAGAACGGTCATCCATCTTCATTAGAAAATGATAGTCTAAGCCTGGAGATTACTGACTTCTTGGAACAGCTTAGAGATCACATGCACATGGAAGATGCCGATGCAGGCATTGTCACAGCAGAAGTTGATGATCCTGATGCAGGCAGTATCACGTCAGAAGTTGATGATGCAATACCGGATCCTGAAAGCGGTACAGGTGAAAAAACCTATTTTCTCCATATTCATTTTTCAGCAGACTGCCAAATGGAAAACATCAGGGCTTATATGCTGCTTAACAAGCTGGAAACAGTCGGTAAAATTCTAACCACCATACCGGAGGAGTTAAACACGAATAAAGATGCTTCCAGCATTATTTCACATAATGGATTTTATTGCAGCATATCAACGTCAATTTCTGCAGAAGAGCTTGTATTACTCGCAAAAGGTACGCTTTCTGTAGAAACCGTTAAATTTATCGATGCCCTGCCTGCCTCTTCTGATCAAAAGAAGATTGATTTGGTACCCTCCGGCTCCAATGATCCTGCGGAATCCAAAACTGTAAAGGACTCCTCTGATATAGTAAATATATCGAACGACTTAAACTCCGATGCTTCAGAAAAAAAGAAAATGGGAAAGCAAAATCTGATCAACGTTGATTTGAACAAGCTTGATGCTTTGATGGATCTGGTCGGCGAAATCGTAATTACTGAATCCATGGTCTCCGGCAACGCTGATCTTGCGGGTTTGGATTTGGATAACTTCAACCGCGCTTCCCGTCAATTGAGAAAACTGACAGATGAACTGCAAGATATCGTTATGTCGATACGAATGATCCCCATCGCGTCTACTTTCCAAAAAATGCGCCGTATTGTCCGGGATATGGGGAAAAAGTTAAATAAAGATGTTAATCTTATTCTGATGGGAGAAACGACCGAAGTTGACAAGACGATCATTGACGGAATTGCAGACCCCCTGATGCATTTGGTCAGAAATGCCATGGATCATGCTATCGAAGACAAGTCAGAAAGAATTTCGAGAAAAAAAGATCCTGCAGGGAGAATCATCCTTTCCGCTCAGAATATCGGAGGAGATATTATTATCACCGTCAGTGACGATGGGAAAGGTCTTGACTCCGAAATGATACTGGAAAAAGCGAAAGAGAAAAATTTATTGCTAAAACCGGAGGAGGAATACACTGAAAAAGAAATCTTCAATCTACTGACAGTGCCAGGCTTTTCTACTAAGAGTTCGGTGACTGAATTCTCAGGGAGAGGCGTTGGTATGGATGTGGTAAGAAAGAATATTGAAAAAATCGGCGGTACTGTAACCATTGAAAGTGAAAAGGGAGTTGGAACCAATATCTTTTTTAAGATTCCTCTTACTCTGGCAATCATATCCAGCATGGAAATTCGTGTCGGAGAAAATATATATGCGATACCGATAACAAATATCAGAGAATCCTTTAAAGCGGAATCCAAACAACTGTTTTCCGACCCTGATAATAATGAAATGATCATGATCCGGGGGAGTTGTTATCCAATCATCCGGCTTCACAGGATCTTCCATCTACAAGACACTCTGACAAATATTACGGAGGGTATCCTTATGCTGGTCGATTCCGGAGGCCGTCTTGCTTGCATTTTCGCAGATGAGTTGATGGGCAAGCATCAGGTGGTTGTTAAGCCGCTCCCGCTCTATCTGAGGCGATATTCGGCAAAGGGAGACGGAATTGCCGGCTGTACCATACTGGGAGACGGGAGTATCAGCCTGATATTGGATGTGCAGGGTATTATCAATCAATATTGATCCTATTTTGGTTTACGCAAGGAGACTTTAATGATTTATATTCATGATGATGAATTTAATGCCATTTCTTCATATATTAAAAAAAATTACGGTGTAAATCTGACCAAAAAGAAACCGCTTATTGAAGGCAGACTTGGCAATTATATTTCCAATCTGGGCTTCGGTAACTACATGGACTATTTTGAGTATGCGAAGAACGACCAGACCAATGATGAGATGACCATTCTAATAAATAAGCTGACTACGAACCACACTTACTTTTTCAGGGAGAATGAGCATTTTGAATTCTACAGGGAGCAGGTTTTACCTTGGATCAAGGAAGGAATAAAGACAAAAGATTTAAGAGTTTGGAGCGCCGGCTGCTCTTCCGGTCAAGAGCCTTATACGCTCGCGATGATCACGATGGATTATCTCGGAACAAATGCTGCAAGCTGGGAACATACCATTCTTGCCTCAGATATATCCAACAAAGTGCTGTCGATAGCAAAAAACGGCATCTATACAAGGGATGAACTGGAAGAAGTCCCCCATAGCTGGGTCAAACAATATTTTACCGCTTATGACGATCATAAATTTGTTGTTTCGGAACGGTTAAAAAAAAGTGTGGCTTACCGTAATTTCAACCTGCTGTCGCCCTTTCAGTTTAAAAAACCGTTTCAGTGCATTTTATGCAGAAATGTCATGATTTATTTTGATGTACCGACAAAAAATGAGATAGTACAAAAATTCTACGATGCGTTGGAACCCGGCGGCTATTTCATGGTCGGGCACAGTGAGTCTCTGTCGGCTTGTAAGCATGAGTTTAAATATATCAAGCCTTCCATTTACCAAAAAGCTTAAGTTTTTTTAGCTCCCTGCCGATATATAAATTGTACGGTCAAAATCGATAACAAAAAGATGATTTGTAATTTATGATATAAGTTTCGCTGACAATTTGATTGGAATAATAGGCGAACATGCATAGAGAGGTGAACAAAATGACTTCAATTAATTCAAGTATCAGTTCTTTATCAAACTTAACAGCTAAGACTGGTATCGGCGGTCTCGTTTCCGGAATGGATATTGATGAATTGGTGGAAAACCTGACACAGAGAAGCAGAGAAAAAATCATAAAGCAGCAACAGAACATCCAAAAGCTGGAGTGGAAGCAGACTGCATACCGATCAGTGACAACAGCGTTAAAGGAGTTTCAAAGTAAATATCTTGATGTGCTTTCCTCTACCAACTTGCGAAGTACTTCCTTCTTCAATACGCTCGATATCAGCTCATCCTCTGAAGCGATAACGGCTGCTTCAACTGCAAACGCTTCAGAAGGAAGTATCACCATAGATTACATAGAGCGTCTTGCTACACAACAAAAGATTACCATGGCGGATGACGCTGTGGCATCAAAAACCCTGACCGGTACAAAAACGGTTACGGATTTTATTGCAGGTCTGCAGGCAGGCGAATCTATCAATTTCAATCTGGATGGCAAGGTCAAGCTGATCACCTTCGACAGTGGTTTCGTTTCCGGCGTAACCGCTGATCCGAGCACATTCGAAAATCGTTTTCAAGCTTTGATAGATGATGCTTTTGGAATAAAAAGCCCCGCTGACAGAATCATTACAGTAGACGTAGGCGGCATTGGAAGCCCTGACGAAAGTTTACTTACTTTGACTGCCCCAGGTTCCAGGCTGACCTTATACTCCGTAGGAGAAAGCACCACCCTGGATGACTTGGGGTTTATAAACGGTCAATCCAACAAGATAACACTCAATACGGCGCTTAAAGATCTGTCGCTTGCTACAAAGCCGGAGGATGGCGGGAACTGCAGCTTTAAAATTAACGGTACTGATTTTACTTTCAGCGACACCGATACTTTGACAACTGTTATGCAAAAAATCAATTCAAGCGATGCCGGCGTGACCTTGTCTTATTCTTCAATTACAGATCGGTTTACCATGACGGCAGACGAAAGCGGAGCAGGAGACAACATCAACATATCGGAAATCAGCGGCAACCTGATGACAGCCCTTGGTCTTACCGAATCGACCGGCGCTAAAATCACCGATGGGGTAAATGCAGTTCTCTCTGTAAACGGACAGCAGATCATTCGAAGCTCCAACAATCTGGAGATCGACGGCATCAAGGTAACGCTCAATGATACGGCTGAAGAAGCAATCACAATTACCATGAAAGATGATGCCTCGTCACTGATGGACCCCATTAAGAAATTTGTAGAGGATTATAATTCCATGGTAGATCTGGTCAACGGCCTTATCAAGGAAGCAATAGAACGGGATTATAAACCTTTGTCCGATGCGCAAAAGAAAGAAATGACCGAATCTGAAATCAAAGCTTGGGAAGAGAAGGCGAAATCCGGCGTTTTAAGAGGGGATCCCATTCTGAGAAGTATTTCTGACAAACTGCAATCAGTGGTGACCGGCTTATCCGTGAACGGGTTTTCGCTTTACAGCATGGGAATTTCTTCCAAAGGATACACGGAAAACGGCAAGATTGAAATAAAAAACGATGCGAAACTAAAAGAAGCCCTGGAGACAAAAAGCGCTGAAATCCGGACTTTGTTCACTTCAAAGGACGGACTCGGAAACGCATTGAATGATATTATTACAAGCGCTGTAAAAACTTCCGGAGAGAAAGGTTCCCGCGGATCGTTGGTAGAGGCGGCCGGTGTAGATTCTACAATGTCGGACCAGGAAAACAACATCTATGAACAAATCAAACGGATCAATAAGAGCATTGTTTCTCTTCAGGACAGGCTGACAAATGAAGAAAGCCGGCTGTGGAATAAATTCGCTGCGATGGAAGCAGCCTTGCAGCAATTAAATGTACAGAGCTCCATTTTAACACAATTTTCTGGCAACTCCGGATATTAAACGGGGAGGATATTACCATGCAGCAAACAAATTTATATCAGCAGTATAAGATTCAGTCATTAGAAACTATGACAAGGGAA
Source organism: Eubacteriales bacterium (assembly GCA_028706405.1). Classification (GTDB taxonomy): domain Bacteria; phylum Bacillota; class Clostridia; order Peptostreptococcales; family Anaerovoracaceae; genus Anoxybacterium. Next base: position 46,090 of record JAQWBM010000011.1, on the reverse strand, counting down.
GAAGTTGTCGTAAAGCTCTTTGAGGAAGCTTCAAAGCAGATCGGTATGGGTGTTTTCTATGAAACTCACGAAAATACCTTTAAATCTTTCAATTGTCTTGCAAAGGCGCAGAAAATCATGCAATCCCTCAACTTTTCACTGGATATGAAATACGCTGTATCTCTTGAATTAAGTGAAATGTACCTGTTTATTCATGCGAAACTGGGAGAAGCCGGCGCAAAAAAAGATGTTTCCCTGATGAAAGCGATATTGTCTCTTGTGGATGAACTAAAGGTTACCTTCCAGCAAGCCGAAAAACTGGCAAGGACTCAGAAGAAAATAGTTTGACCTGCTTGAACTTTTTCCGCCCGAGCGGAGGCCTTGGCTGCGGCCAATCATGAACAGTAACAAAAGAAAGGCGCTCAAATGAGTATTAACGTATTTGATGAATACTTCCAGCAAAAAAAAAACCTGCTGGATCAGTGCCTGCGGTTAAGCGAAGAGCTGCTCAGCAGCCTTGAAAGCTGGGAATTGCTGCCTGATATCCTTAACAGAAGAGAAGAAGTGATTCATCAGCTTGATGAGCTTGAAAAGAAAACAGGAAAAGAGGCGGCGGCTTCCCTTTCTTTGGAAAAGAAACAGGAACTGGATCTGCTGACCAAGCTCATTCTGGAATTGGATAAAGATTGTGCCTGTAAAATTCATGCAGAACAGCAAAGTATATTGAATTCCCTCAAAAAAAATATAAAGGGGCAGAAGCTGGTACAATATGCTCAGGTACGTGAGCCGGAACAAGGCAGGGTTTTAGACTATAAAAAATGAAAAAGACAGCAGACGCCACGCGTAGCACACAATATTTTTAACATAATAATAAAAAGTGTAAAAGGCGAAATCTTAGAAATGATTTTTCCCTTTTTTGTTAAAGGAAAGAATATCAGATGGTTGGTTCCAGTGGGTGTCCCTTTCTTTTTCTCTTAGAGAAGCATTCTCTAGTGCCGCAGCAATGATCTGCTCCATTTTTCCTTTGTGGACACTGGTACAAGCAGTATAAAGCTTATAGTCCAGATATTCAGAGGTATCACATGGTTTAAGCAGCTTATCCAACGCGGATTCCGCTTCTTCCAGCTTAGTTTCTGTAAACAGAATGGCGAATGAGGAAGGGTTACATCTTCCGATCAGGTCTGTTCTCCTGATACTTGAACACAGGATTTCCGCCACATAAGAAATGCATGCATCCCGATAGTTGTCCGTGCTGCCTTCTTCATGTGCAGGGGTGGGGATTATAGTAATTACCGCAAGAGTAAGAGGGTTTCCGTATCTCTGGCTTCGCAGAATCTCTCGTTCCGCCTGTTCCGCAAAACCGCTGATGCTGTTAAGACCGGTCAGGAGATCGACTTTTGTTACGGCATTCAGGAAAACCCGATCCTTGTCCAGCTTTGGAATTGCTTGAGCAAGATGCTTGAATTTCATGATGGTAGGCTTCAGATCGGTATATCCCAGGCATACGCGCCAGGAAGTTCCATCGAAAGCGACATACTTCTGAGTATTTTCCTCACTTATCCGCCCGTTTGAAATCTGCATTTCCGTAAGCCCTATGGAAAATTGAAAAACGGTCTTGTAAATGACTCCGGCATAATCACAATTTGTATATTTTCTAAAATATGTGATACTGTAATTTCCAAGCTTATATACGCTGGCTACTGCACGTTTCCATTCCAGAAAGTCTTCAACAGGGATGTTGTCTTTATCGGTATTTGTCAATTTTTCATAAGCTCTTTCCCATCTTTCATTGACTGTTTCACAAAAAAAGTCATCCAGAACGGAAATTGCTTCTTCGTTTGTTTCCCTGACCGGATCAGACTCTAAAGGCTGCTGCCTGTTCCCGCCGGAATTCGCATGGGAAAGAGGCTTGAAATTATGCCGCATCCATTCCATATGATATACCGTGCGTTTTTTGCTTTCACCAATAACACTGTACGCCATATTGATTTCTTTCATTCTGTCGGTGGCCAATGGACTTTTGTTCACATCAGGGTGGTACATCTTGGATAAACAACGGTACGCCGCGTCTATGATATCTTGGCCGGCGTCATGATGCACCTGTAATACTTTGTAATAATCAACGGTTCTATTCATACTCATGACCGGTTTCTATACTATTTCAATAACGGTTATATTCAGGGTCTTAAAGTCTGCCAAATCAATTTCATAAGGGTTTACTTCCTTGTCGTGGTCCTTAAATATCCTGATCCGAGGTCTCATACAAAAATTCTCATAGTTTTGAACGACAATTCCGGTTAAGTCATTACTAAGCTTGACGCAAGTTCCGATTGGATATGCGGCAATTTTTTTTACGAATACCTTGACCACATTCGGATCAAATAAGGTAGTGGTGGAGCCCATAATATACTCCATGGCATCGGAAGGAAGCAGGGCTTTTCTGTAGGATCGGTCCGATGTCAACGCATCGTAAACATCAGCTACGGAGATAATTCTGCCATACAATGAAATTTTATCGCCCTTCAGATTGTTGGGATATCCTCCTCCGTCATATTTTTCATGATGATCAAGAATGCCCATAAAACATGGATTGGGTATGGGATATCCTTTTTTTAAATGATTACAACCTAAAAGCGAATGGGTTTTAATATCTCCATATTCCTTTGGAGTTAATCTTCCATTTTTGTTTAAAATTGTTTTATCTATAAAGACCTTGCCGATATCATGAAGCAACGCTGCAAATCCCAGATCACACAATTCATGCCGATTTAACTTCAGCGCAACACCCAGCACAATGCTTAGTACGGCTACATTGACCGAGTGATAGTAGGTATAGTCGTCAAAGACCTTCATATCGACCATATTTACCATAAGGTGCTTATTGGCAAAAATTTCATCTACAATCGTTTCAATCTGAGGCTTTATCTCATTTATACCAGATTTTAAACCGTCATTCCCCTTTTCACACTGCATGAACACATCCTTGATGCCTTTGACAGTTTGGGCCCTGACTTTATCACTTATGATATTGATGATCTGGATATCCGTCGATATATCATCCTCAATATAAACACCATTATATTTATGACGTTCAATTGCATCAGCATACTCTTTTGTGATGACGGTTCCGCCGGTCAGCATCAAATCTCCATTGTTATTGTAAAGATTGTCACCCAAAACCATCCCAACTCTGATACAGTGAGTCGGAACAAATCTCATACTTCCGGTCTCCTTTAATCGATAGTCTGCTTAAATGCAGGTTCTTATTTGCTAAGCTTTATTCGACGATTGAAATAATTCAATTATTGTAATCAATTAACTGCATAATTATACCATCTTTTTACATGAATGACCATACTTTAATTCCAAAATAATCCTGTTTTCATCAAAATTTTCATCGACCGGAAAGCCGCCCATTGTAATGTTTTTGTCAAATTCTATTCCATGAAAATCCGAACCGGCTGTAATAATCAAATGATGCCGGTTTGCCAGATGCACCAGCCGCTTCGTGTCCTGAGGCAGATGACCGCTGTAATAGCATTCCATTCCCCCAAGCCCCCATTGCTTCAGCTTGATCAGCTGCTGATCCAATTTATCAAAAAACTTCTCACCGCCTTCTTTCACGGGATAAATAGTTTTCATAGGATGAGCAAGGACCGGAACTCCGCCTGCCTCTTTGATCAGCTTAATCGCTTTCCTGACCGAAATCTTTTCCCTGTGAACTCTTCTGACCACATCGGACCGCATGAAGCCGCCCTCTTTAAAAGCTTCCTTCGGTGAAGAAACATATCCTTTTTTCATCAGGGCGAGAGCGAAGGTCGGCTTACCCACATAGTCCTGTCCCTCTCTGAGCTGCAAGTCCTCCTTTGAGAGTCTGCAGCCGATTTCGCGTAGAGCGGCAAGAAGCTTCTCATTGCGTTCGACCCGTTTGCTCCTTATAATTTCAACTTCATTTTTTAGTGATTCATTTTCATGATCAAAGCAATATCCGAGAATATGCATATAGAACGTATCCTCATCCTCGGTGGATAGTTCAATCCCGGAAAGGACATCAACGCCATATCGCCTCCCTGCTTCAATCCCCTCGCTCAAGCCGTCCATCCCGTCATGGTCGGTAATCGCGATGGCGCCAATGCCGTTTTTTTTTGCATGCAAAACCAGTTCCTCGGGCGACATGGTTCCGTCGGAACAATACGAATGCAAATGCAGATCTATCATGCGAGCATTGCGGTTCTTACTGCATCGGACACCTGAATGTTTTTCAATGCTTCAACCAGCTTCAGTGAAAATTCAAGCGCGGTGGCGGGACCTCTTGATGTTATGAATTTTCCATCCTGCACAACTGTTTCCTCAGCATACAGTACACCGATCATCTGCTCCCTGAATCCTGGATAGCTCGTAGCACACTTTCCTTTCAGCAAGGATAGTTTTCCAAGAACACTGGGAGCCGCGCAAATTGCCGCCAGCCATTTTTCTTCGGCAGCAAACGCTTCGATCTGCCGTACAAGTCCCTCATGGTTTCCAAGATTCGCGGTTCCAGGCATACCGCCCGGCAATACGATCATCTCGCACTTTTCGTAATCCGCCTCTTCAAACAATAAATCGGCAGCTACTGTAATATCATGGGCTCCCCGAACCATTTTTTCGCTTGTCACGGAAACCGTTTTAACCGGAATCTCTGCTCTCCGCAGAACGTTAACTACGGTTAAGGCTTCTATTTCCTCAAAGCCGTCAGCTAAATGAACATATACCATTATAATACCTCTCTTTCTTTATTATATGGATTTTCCCGTATCCCCTGTCACCAAAATATTCTCCTGGGTTTTGTCAGTCTCCAGGTGACTGAAAAGAAAATCAGCATGATAACAATTGCGGCAATGGAGTTTGCATATATACATATCTTTGCAACATGCTTCGTTAGAATCAGCGGCAGGAGATCATCTGCGCCATAAGGATTAGTAAAAATCAAATTATAGAAAAACGACCTGGTATTATCATAAAAGAATAAAACATAGAGCAAGATTTGCAGCGAGGCAAACACAGCAATCCCGCCTTTGAAGGCCGTTCTTAATTCAGATTTTCTTTTTTTATTAAGAAGAACCCAATAGCCGATAATAAGAAGAAGCGCCGAGACACCAAAAGCATAAACCGTATAATTCAAAAGTCTTCTTGCATTATCCATATTTAACTGCTCGTTAGGTCCAAAGACTGATTGTTCTCTGTCTTCGTAATCTATAAACAATTCAAATTTTTCGTTTTTTCCTCTCATGAAATCAGAAAAAAAATGACCGAGTTCATCATCAGTAATGCTAAAATTTAATTCTCTTACGGTCTCCATGCTTCTAAATTCGTAAGTATAGATATCTGGCATACGAAATACGATATTAGAGGCGCCAAGCATAACAACGATTGGTACACAAACTGCTATGATAACTGATATTACTCTTAAAAAAACCCTCATTTTTTACCCCTTTTTACCCCTTGAATAGCTAAATTGCAATAAAAACCGTTTTTCAGGAAGTCATTGCGAAAAACATTATTTAACGATCTTCCCTGAAGTATGGATTGCTCAAATCCGCAGGTCCCATATCCTCTTTCCTGTTTTTCCTCGTGCTGATGATAACGATCAGGATCGTTGCCAGGTAAGGAACCATATCTACAATATACTGGGATACATGGATCCCCATGCTCTGGAGCCGGTAACCCAGAATATTCAAGCCGCCGAAAAGAAAGGCTCCAATCAATGCTCTGGAAGGCTTCCAGGATGCGAATATAACAAGGGCAACGGCTATCCAGCCACGCCCGGCTACCACATTCTCCTGCCACACTGGAACAGTGACCAGGGACATATACGCTCCTCCCAATCCACAGAGCGCACCGCCCAATATAATATGAACATATTTATAAAGGTTCACATTTATTCCTGAAGCATCCGCAGCTGCCGCATTTTCTCCTACCGCTTTAAGGTTCAGGCCATTTTTGGTTTTCCACAGGTAAACGGATGCACATATGGTAATAAGATATCCAAAGTAAATTAAGATATCCTGCCGGAAGAATACCGGCCCGATTATAGAAATTTTGCTGAGCAATGGTATCTCAAGTGTAGCAAATACGGATTTTACCGAAGCAGATGCCGGGACACCCATGAAGCTTTTCCCTACAAAGCTTGCAAATCCTATCCCGAATATAGTTAAGGTCAAGCCCGTTACTACCTGATTAGCCCTAAGCGACACTGTGAGAATAGCATAAATAGCCGCTCCGGATGCCCCCGCCCCCATAGCCCCTAAAAGCGCAAGGTAAGGATTTCCGGTCCACAATCCAACAGCAAAGCCCATAACGGCTCCCATGAGCATCATGCCCTCAACGCCAAGATTTAAATTTCCTGCTTTTTCAGTAATCAGCTCACCTAAGGTGGCGAACAACAATGGCGTTCCTGCTACGACTGCAGCAGCTAAAAAAGCCGTCATCTACGCCACCTCCTTCTTTGCGGATTTACGTTCAAATCCCACCTTATACATAAGGAAAAATTCACTGCCCAAAACAAAGAATAATATTACTCCTTGAATCATATCCGCTACTGCCGCCGGAACCAACAATGCGATCTGAAGATAAGCGCCGCCTTGGATAAGAATAGCAAACGCAAAACAAACGAACATGATGATAGGAGGCGAGAGCCTTCCCAACCAGGTTGTAATTATCGCGGTAAAGCCATAGCCACCGGACAACGCACGTGTCAGAGTACGTTCAATCGCTGAAGCCTGTATCATACCTGCCAGACCGCAAAGACCACCTGAAACCAGCATTGCTGTTATAATGACAGCATTGATGTTCATTCCCGCATATCTGGCGGTTTCAAGACTTTGCCCTACTACGGCTATCTCAAATCCTTTTTTGGTATGATTCATAAAGATATAGACAATAACCACAAGAACAAGAGCTATGATCCACCCTATATGCACCCCGAATAATGACGGAAGAATCGCATTGGCCTCAAAGTTTGCAATTTTGGGAAATCCTTGGGACACGGGATCTTTCCAAGGTCCGTACTGCAGATAAGTAACCCATTTGATAGAAATATAGTTCATCATTAATGTAAATATTGTCTCATTCGTTCCCATTTTAGCCTTGAAGAAAGCTGGAATAAAAGCCCAAAGCCCTCCAAAAATAATTGCAGCACCCGCCATTGCCGGCAGCGCAATCACAGATGGTACCGTGGACGGAATATTTAATGCCACCAGGGACGCTCCGAAAGCGCCCATCATGATCTGGCCTTCTCCGCCTATATTCCAAAATTTCATTTTGAATGCAATCGCAATTCCCAATGAGGTAATCAACAGCGGAATCGCCTTGATTATTGTCTGTTGTATCCTCATCTCGGTGCCAAGCGCGCCAACGATAATTTGATGGAAAATCTTTATTGGATTATATCCCAAAATAAGGATCACCAGACCCGCGCATACGATGGAGAATATAATGGCAGCAGCATTTATCAGCGCCTCTTGTGTCTTTGGCAGCTCTGCTCGTTTAGTTATTTTAATCATGCGTCTGCCTCCTGTCCTATACTTCCGCCGGTCATGAGCAGACCGATTTCTTCCTTCGTTACTTTTGAAGGGTCAACGATACCTGTTATTTTTCCATGGCATAAAACCATTATCCTGTCGCACAAATCTATGAGAACATCCAGATCCTCCCCTATAAACAGCACACCCACGCCGTTTGCCTTCTGTTCATTGAGCAGATCGTATATCTTATATGATGCCCCGATATCCAGCCCTCTCACCGGATAAGCGGTAATCAACACTTTTGGGTCAGAGTCTATTTCCCTTCCTAAAAGCACCTTCTGAATATTTCCGCCGGAAAGTTTTTTTACCGGAGAATGAATACTCGGGGTCTGAATATCCAGCTTTTCTACTATCTTAGTCGCTTTCTTCGCGCATTCAGCTCTTTTCAGAAAAATACCAGGCTGATTCTGATAATCCTTCAGAATAATATTGTGGACGATATCCATGGCCCCCACCAGCCCCATTCCAAGACGGTCCTCAGGAATGAAGCCCATACGGATCCCAAGCCTTATTATATCCCTGGGAGTTCTGCCGATGATATTATCTCCCTCAAAGAAAATCCGTCCTTTATCTGCATGCGTCAAACCTGCAATAGTTTCACAGAGCTCTTTTTGTCCGCTGCCTGCAACTCCTGCTACACCCAACAACTCCCCTCCGCTAAGCGTAAAACTTATGTTTTCGAGAGCAACTTTTTTATCACTATTTATTACATGAATCCCGTCCACCTCCATGAGAGGCTTTTTGTTTTCAATTATTTTCTTCTCAATAGCAAGATCAACCTTCTTGCCTACCATCATCTCGATGAGATTTGAAATGTCAACCTTATCAGTTTCAACAGTTGCGATAGATTTTCCTTTTCTCAGAACGGTGATCCTGTCGCTTATTTCCATTACTTCGTTTAGCTTATGAGTTATGATGACTACCGCACAGCCCTGTTCTTTCATATTACGAATGATATTAAAGAGCTTTTTGATCTCCTGAGGAGTGAGCACCGCTGTGGGCTCGTCCATAATCAATACTGTCGCTCCCCGATATAAAACCTTGATAATTTCCAATGTCTGTTTTTCCCCTACAGACATCTCATAAACTTTTTTATCAGGGTTGATATCCAAACCATACTGGTCAGATATCTCCTTTACATTTGTTGATAATTCTTTGCCTTTTGTAAAAAAACTGCCCTTCTGCCCCAGGATCATATTTTCCTTGGCAGTGAGAACATCCACTAATTTGAAATGCTGGTGAACCATTCCAATCCCCAATGCAATAGAATCCTTTGGTGAATTAAATCGAACTCTTTGTCCCTGTATAAAAATAGAACCGCTGTCGGGGCTATAAATCCCCGACAGCATATTCATTAAAGTACTTTTACCGGCGCCGTTCTCTCCCAGGAGGGCATGGACCTCGCCGTTTAATACAGTTAAGTTCACATCTTCATTGGCTTTAATTACCCCAAAGGTTTTTGAGATGTTTTTCATTTGAATTGCAATATTTGATTGCATTAAAAGCCCTCCGGATGTATCTTTTTACAGCTTACGTTAATTGATGTTTCCCCGGCCGATCATCTCCCTGTTTCCGGCATCTGACTACTCTATAGCCCCTTTTGCTCCTTCTACCAGATAATTCATGCTCCAGATACCGGCTCTGTCAAGGGTTGTGCCTTCAGGTACTACGATATTGCCTTGGTTGTCCTTAATAGGTCCGACGAAGATTGGGAATTCTCCTGCCATAATCTTAGCTTCTGCTTCGCTTACAGCATCCTTTACTTCATCCGGAACCAGGTCTGACATCTCTGCAAGTCCTACGTAACCATCAGCCATTGTTCCATAATAGCTTTCCGGCTCCCATGTTCCATCTAAAATATTCTGTACAGTCTCGATATAGAATGCTTCATGGTGCCAGATCGGCGCTGTCAGAAATGCTCCCGGAGCCGCTTCTCTGCTGTCCATGTTGTATCCGATCGCATACGCACCGGCTGCTTCTGCTGCTATCTGCGGTCCTGTAGTATCACAATGCTGCTCTAATACATCACAGCCCTTAGCCAGGAGTGCTTCAGCCGCCGCTTTTTCATTAGCTGCATCTACCCATGCATTCGTATAAACTACCAGAACTTCAGCGTCAGGATTTACTGATTTTGCACCTAATGTGAATGCGTTGATACCAATCAGTAATTCCGTATATGGGAAGGCCGCAACATATCCAATTTTATTTGTTTCAGTCATCATTCCGGCGACGATCCCAGCCAAATACCTTGGTTCTTCCATCGCTCCGAAATAGTTCCCGAAATTTGTATCATTCATCTTGTTTCCTGAGAAGTGAAGGAATATTACATCCTCATATTGATCAGCAAGGGCTTCCAGAGTGTCCATATATCCATAGCTTGTCCCTATGATAACTGATGCGCCCTGGTCAATCATGTTGATCGCCGCACTCTCTACAGCCTGCTTTTCCTCAGGTACATTTTCCATTTCAAGTGTCTTTACCCTACCGTCAAAATGGTCCACCATAGCCTGTCTGCCTCTGTCCTGTGCTTCAGAGAAACCACCGTCAGTCTTTGGTCCGATATAAATGAATCCAACTGTTAATTCTGCATCACCAGATGCATCGGGTCCTGTTGAATCATCTGCTTTGCCGCAGCCGGCTAACGATGACATTACGAGAGCCAGAACAAGTAATAACGCTAGCAACTTTTTCATAACTTCATTCTCCTCCAAATTCTTTATTATCACGCGATTTAATTTATAACGAGGCGAAAACCCCGTTTAAACGCACAGAAGTAAGAAAATTTTCCAGATTTGAAAAATTTCCTACGAATGCGTTACAATCCATTATAACCTCACCGTTTTACCTTAGTAAAGAGATAAACTGCAAATATACATTAATATCAACGTATAATATAAAATGCATAAATATTGTTACTTTAAGAAATTTATTTTTCCATTTTGAATCGACTCGATTACTGCCAAAGACTCGACCAAGAAGCCTTTTTCCCTTAATCTTTTTCCGCCGCCTTGAAACTGCTTTTCAATCACTGCTCCAATTCCGGCAATCTTCGCACCTGCCTGCCGTATAAGATCCGCCATTCCGTGGGCTGCCTCTCCATGCGCAAGAAAATCATCTAAGATAAGTACCCTGTCGTCTGGGCTGAGGAATTTTTTCGATACTCTTACGATGGAAACCGTTCCTTTGGTGAAAGATTTTACCTCTGCATTATAAAAATCCTCTGTCATGGTATTGGGTGAAGCCTTCTTTGCAAACAATACGGGGATATTTCCAAAGTATTTGGCTGTTATGCAGGCGATCGCAATTCCGGAGGCTTCCACAGTGAGGATTTTTGATATTTCCATTCCTCGAAACCGTTTCGCAAATTCCTGCCCAATTTCATCCAAAAAAGCTACATCTATTTGATGATTTAAAAAGGAATCCACTTTAACAATTTCTGTCCCAATAGCAACTCCGTCTGCTATAATTCTTTCCTTCAAAGCTTTCATTTGTTACACCGTATCCCTTTTTATTTTACCCTTTACCGCTCAAATATTCCAAATGGCAAATATATTCTACAAAAAAAGACTTAATAACGCAAGGCATAAAAAAATGCGTTCACCTTTTTAGGGTGAACGCTATTAAAACTGTCGATTGAATTTACCTCCAGGAGCGAGGGTTTCTAACGCATATACAGAAAAGGTTGCCTTCTCTGACAGTAAAGCAGTCGCTTTCACGAATACAGCCTACATCGTTGCATTCTCTGCAACTGCAGCCCCTGTCGCGAATTGGTGAAACGCTATCACAACAACAGCTTCTGTCTCTATCTGGTAATACTCTGTTACAACACATTGAGCAATACCTCCTTCCGTTATAATCATTATATTAGAAGATTTAAATTGTGTGACTGTATTGAAATTAATAGAAAAAATCCTCAAAACATCAAAGCTTCAAGGATTTTTTGTATTCGCAAGATACTGATTCTCTTGCTTTTTTTTAAATATCAAGGACCGAAAGAACCTAGCCTTTATTCTTTAGATTATGTGATTTTATGAAATCTTTAATGATCTCATTGAAGTTTGGACTATCAATTTCCTTTAGTTCATAATGCACTCGAGTAGAAGGCTTATTGATGTTAATAATTCTATTTAAATCAATAGGAGTACCTATAACGACCACATCACAATCCGTATTATTTATTGTCTCCTCAAGATCTTTTAATTGTTGCTCGCCATAGCCCATTGCAGGCAGCAGAATACCGATATTCGGATAAATATTGAAAGTATCCTTTAGTTTTCCTACTGTATAAGGACGGGGATCCACAAATTCCTTAGCGCCAAGCCTTTGAGCTGCAATTGTTCCGGCTCCCATTTTCATTTCGCCATGGGTCAAGGTAGGACCATCTTCCACAACCAAAACTCTTTTTCCTTTAATAATCTCCGGGTCGTCCACGGTTATGCTGGACTCGGCTTTGATAATTTTTGCCCCGTGATTATTTTTTTTGATGTTTTCTTCTACGACAGCAATTGCTTCCTTAGTTGCACTGTCTATTTTATTGATTACGGCCACATCTGCTATTCTCAGATTGACTTCTCCGGGATAATAGCTTAGTTCATGCCCTGGTCTGTGAGGATCGACTACTGTAACAGACAGGTCAGCTTCATAGAAAGAAAAGTCGTTATTTCCTCCATCCCAAACGATGACATCGCAACCATCGGGATCTGTTTCTGCTGCCCGCAAGATATCTTCATAATCTACACCGGCATAAATAATATTTCCGCGTTCAACATGTGGTTCATACTCTTCCATTTCTTCAATGGTACAGTGGTGCTTCTTAAAATCGTCTACAGTAGCAAATCGCTGTACTCTTTGGGCGACTAAATTTCCATACGGCATGGGGTGCCTGATGGCAACGACCTTTAAATTATTTTCCATTAATGTTTCGATAATCTTTCGGGATGTTTGGCTTTTTCCGGATCCGGTTCGTACAGCACAAACTGAAATGACAGGCTTAGTGCTTTTAATGGAGGTGCTTTTAGGTCCAAGCAGGGTAAAATCAGCGCCTGATGCATTAACAATAGCAGATATAGCCATTACAGCTTCATATTTGATGTCGCTATATGCAAAAACACATTCATCTACCTTTAGTTCTTTGATTAATTCAGGCAATTTATCTTGGGGATAGATAGGAATCCCTTGCGGATATAGATTTCCGGCTAATTCAGTCGGATATTTCCGATCATCTATATCCGGTATTTGAGCAGCAGTAAACGCTACCACATTGTATAACTCGTTACCACGATAATAGGTGTTGAAATTATGAAAGTCTCGACCTGCTGCTCCAATAATAATGATGTTCTTTTTTTTCATTTTACTTGCCTCCCTCTGATAATTAAATTTTTAACTATGTTTCATTTTGTTATATTTTATACCTAAAAATGTTATCTGTAAAGTAAAGCATTCATGAATATTTGATGATTTCTCAACGCTTTTTCAGGTTAAAGCTCTCATGCAAAATCATTTAAATTTCAATGAAATCAGTACGTTTTTTTACGCAATTCCTGTTTGACACACGTAATCAACAAGTCAATTCCTGATCCATCAGAAGTTAAAGAAATTGAAACTGAAAAAAATGATATCGTAACATTAATAAAGTGCGACACCATGGATTATAGACGTTTCTACGATAGACATTCCGTAAAAAAGACCCTATCGATTCCAAGCTGGCTTAATGTCGAGGCCGAAAAGGCAGGAATCAATTTCTCTGCAACTTTACAAAAAGCTCTGAAGGAAAAATTGGGATTAAATTAATCAACTAAAACAAAGATAACTTTATTTTTCAAAAAGAAAAACGCTGGAATCATTGAAGTTCCACGTATTTGTCTAAAGGGACAAAGTTTAATACAATTTGGCGTTAATTCATTGGCATCTACTCATGGGTTTAAGCGGGGTATCCTCCATCTAAAAAAGTAAACTTTTTGGCGATATTCTTACCATAAAAAAGCGACAGTTAATGCTACATTTTATTTATACTCAAGGCTGTTTTTAACTGCATCCATTAATCCTATGATGATTGATTTTGGAAGAAAAAATAGCCCCTTCTCCCAATTCCCAATGATAGTGGAATCAATAAACTTGACAGATTGGTCAATAGCGCAATCGTGAACTAAACCACATCGAATAACATGATAGATTATATCTTCCATACCTGCGTATCCATCTTCATCCAGCTTTAAGTTTTTAACATCGGCATTTACCTTTATTTTAATAAAGTCGGCTGATATTCCGGGGAATCCCTTAGAACAAATTTCTCTGAAGTTGGCAGAAATAAATTTTTTATATCGTTCACCAACTTTCAGCCCCGGATATTGTATCTGGGCGGAAGTATCTATTGCAACACATACCAAACAAAACGCTTCATCATAGAAGTTTCCATTGTACAGATATTGAGCAGCTTCAAGAAATGAATGTACACTCATAACGTTTCCTCACAACTATTTAACCTTGCCAGCTCCGGTGCAATAGAAGCATCAATTTTTTCAGACTTAATAAATCCGAGAAAATCAACTACAATTTTCTCGATTTCAATTCGAAGTTTTTCAAGCTGTTCCTTTGAAGGAAAATGGGTATTAAAATATTCCGAGAATGCTATAAACATGATTTCTATCAATTCATATAAATGGACGCACAAATATCGATCAATATAATAAGCATTCAAATTTATAACTAACGGCCTTGTGTTCAGCTCCATAGTACACTTTTTTTCGCCAATAGATTCCAGATAGACATTCCAATGTGCTTGATTAGGCGTGCAATGGCTATAGTTATTAAGAGCGTGTCGAATTGTTTTTCGATATTCGCTAATGTACACTCCATCGGACAGAGTTAAGTTCACAACATTTGTCCATATTTTTGCGGCATCACTGCTTTTTAATTTTCCTTCGCTCCAATTTTTTGCAGCATTAGTATCTAAAGCAACTGCGGCAAAACAATCTGTGGCATCTTCAATTGGGCGAAACATCGTAATTGCAGCAGAATGATATCCACGGCAATTAATCAAGCCAGTACCATCGCACAATGCCAATAGGTGCGTCAGAATTAGAGCCGATGCCGATCTGGATTGGGTTGTATTTGCATTTGGCATTGGTTTTTCATCCGCAAAAACTCGGAGATATTTTAATGCTTTTTGTACCGGACTATTTTCACCAATAATATCTTGATATGGCATCTGCAAATAGTTGCTCATTATTTAACCTCCTATTCCACTGTGCTGTATATCGTCGTTAGTCCTTAATTTTGTATTTATCTATATATTCTCTATCTGAAAACACTTCGATATGTTCAAATGGTATTTTAGTGTTAAACTTGGCGTAAGAGAATACTTCCGGCAGACTATAATCATACATATCATCAAAAATAACTGACAAAGCTTTTGTTATAAGCCATTTTCTTTTATCTAACTCATATTCTCTCATATTCTCTTTATAATCCTTTGTATTAAGGACTTTTACATCAAAGGTGTAATGTTCAAATTCTGATATGTCTGCAAAGTACTTCAATACGTAGCACTTGTTCTTTTCCCGCATCCAGTTATAAGCAATATCTTGATTTCCAAGCATGACTGATAAACTATATAAAATTTCAGGTCTATGACTTACTCCGCCGCCATAACGAAGAACATTTCTGCAACAAAAGAATCCATTTATTTGATGATCCTCATATAACTTATGAATTACATTGTTTTTATATCTACCCTTACTGCCCGGAAAAGAATATTCATCCTTTTCCGCAATAGAAAATAGCTCACCCTTGTATTCAATTATCTTCTTTGCTAAGTCTATTCTTATCCCTTGATCTCGAAGATAATTACCCAAAGGAGTATCAGAGTTGATAGTATCCTGTAGGTTCATTAACCCAAATTTTTCGATTGTTTCACATCTATCGTTATTTGTTGTTACATGCAAGGATACAAGGTTTAAATCACCTCTCATTATAGCTGAATCTTCAATACAGAAATGTTCTGTAAAATCCTGTACATGATAAATATATTTTTGTTTTAAAACAAATTTTAGTATATCTTCACCTTTTACATTAAGCCAATCCTCTAAAGATTTTAAAGCATTAAAAGCTGTCGTAATATCTATTTGAAATGTCATTAGCTTGACCTCACCTCTAAAAAATAAGCAGAAAGTATGCAAATTACTTGCCTTATTATACCATGAAGGGTTATAGTATTCTATTAAAATAGAAAAAGCCCGTAGGTTTTAGTGGAACCTACAGGCTTTTTGTGTTATTTAATTTTGTCTACCATAAAAGATAACGCCGGAGCAGTGCTTCGGCGTCATTTTGCTTCGCTTGCCGGACGACGTAGGTAATCAATTCATCCGGCGTCGGTATGTCTCCCTTTCGAGGTATCTTGGCCCATTGAGCCTGTACTTTGGGGTCGGGGTTATTGAACCCTGCCCGTATAGCAGCCTCAATTTCTTGGCGGACTTCCTCCACCGTGGTATTGTGCTCTACCGCAATCCTTTCAAAGATGTGCGTGAAGTTTTTTTCTTACTCATGTTTGTGACCTCTTTCTTTGTTGTATTAACGCGTACACCGCGCGTCCTTACCTGTGTTACCATAGGACATATGGACATACAAGTGCCTATCAAACAGTTTACAGATAAGAAGATATGGGGGCACACTAAGGCATAAAAAATCCCGCAGGCTCCGGTATGGAACCTGCGGGATTTCTCTATCCGTATTTACTTTATGCGACCTTCCATATATCCGGCTTTATTGAAATCTCGGAGCCATCCCTGAATGTGAATAACAGGCGCTGGTCGGCATAAACCGTCACTGATTCCACCGTGATATACCAAAGCTCCTCGTCAAACTCCGTTACGAGGTCGCCCTGCTTCACAAGCATTTTCAAAAAGCGCATGATGTTTGCTCGCTTGGCGGTACGTTCAAGGCGCAGCGCGTCTATATCAGTCATACGGGCGCGGGCCGCCGCGTAACGCTCTGTCAATGCAGTATAGCGCCGCTGGTATTCCTCTTGGTTGAGGGCGGTTTGCGCGTTTTCCTGTACGCATTTACGCGTCAATTCCATTACCACATCACATTCGCCTTGAAGCTCGGCGCTCTCGGCGTCAAGGGCTGTGTTGTCGGTCAAAACGCGGATTATCTCGTCATAGGCCGCCAGAATTTCCGCTTTGCTATCCAACAGGCGATTGAAAGCCGCAAGGAACGCCGCTTGTATTTGCTCGTCCGTTAAATGCGTGACCCGGCATTTCTCGCCGCCTCGGTGCTTTTCGTTACATTGCCATACCATGCGACGGTATTGGCTGTTGCTGTGCCAGACCTTGCTGCCATATAGGCCGCCGCATTCCCCGCAGAAGATTTTCCCCGAGAAACAGTGGGCGCTGCTCGTCCACCGGCCCGATTCCTTACGCTGTTTTAGCTCGTATTGCACAAGGTCGAATATCTCCGGCTCAATGATAGCCGGGTGACTGTTGGCGACGTAGTATTGCGGCACCTCGCCCTCGTTGACCTTCTGCTTCTTGGTGAGGAAATCCACGGTGAATTTCTTCTGCAAAATGGCGTCGCCTTTATATTTTTCATTGGTAAGGATACTGATAACCCCATTATGCCTTCAGTTGGCTTTGCCGCCCGGCGTCAGAATGCCCTCGTCTGTAAGCATGGAGGCAATGTAGGAGGGCGATTTTCCATAAAGGAAAAGCCGATAAATGAGCCGTACTATCTCCGCTTCTTCCTCAACAATAACGGGTAAGCCGTCCGGGCCTTTTTTATAACCCAAGAACCGTTTATACGGAAGGCTTACTTTTCCGTCCGCAAAGCGTTTGCGCTGGCCCCACGTCACATTCTCGGAACAATGAAATGCTCCGTCGTGATTTTCAGGCCCGGCACGCGCCGGAAGCGAAAGACGGTCAATTCCTCCGAAAAGACCGCCTCATTCCGCCACCGTTCGCTGCCGCCCTCCGTAACCGACTTATAGGCCCGGCCTGAAAACAGAATAATATCCTGCTGGCTGCCGAAACCCTCCGCGTTCTTGACCGGCTCGCGGGTTACGATTTTGATAAATACATCCATTTGCGAAAAACCCATACGCTACACCTGCCAATCCCGCTCCAACCGCAAAAGGTTGTTGATGGTAGTCCACGATTGCTGGCTGGCCGCGACGCTATTTGCAAAGTGACCGCCCGTACCGCCGTCCCGCGATTCATAGAAATACGAGGAAAGCATAATAACCGCCTGTTCAGTGGTTGCGGGCAGTTCGTGTTCCGCATAGTATCCGCCCGGTTTCTTCTGGAAGGTTTCGGCATAAGCGACAGCGGCGGTAATGCAGCCCTGCAAAAGCGCGTCGTCCTCGTCATGGGTCAAAATCAAATTTGCCTTGACCTTTGGCAATAGCTCAATTACAAGCGACATTACCGCCACCATCCTTTCCGGCTTCTATTAAGAAGCCTTTTGCTGTAATACCTTGACGGCCTCGGCGAGTACCAGCTTGCCGTCTACCCTCTGAGTGCCTAAAAAGCCCACCTGCCCCGTGGGCGCGTAGAGTTCGCCGAGGCGCTTGAACGAACGGCCTTGCCTGTCGGCCACCCAATAGAAGGAAAGGTCGCCGAACAAGACGGGTTTCGCCGCCGCCTCAATCACGGGCATGTATGCCGAGGTGTAAACCGGGCGGTTGATAAGGGTATCCGGCGTGCCTGCGGTCAGAGAGGGCTGCCACAGATACTGGCCGTTGGAATCTTTGAGCTTGCGCAGCGCCTTTACGCTGGCATCGTTCATGATAAAGACCGCGCTCCGGCGATAGGGCGCTTTGAGCGCGCGTAGAACAGGTCGAAGATCTCGTCGGCGGTAAACGCCGTGGCGGAAGCGGTAGTCACGCCGATTTCCGCGCCGCCCGTCGCCGACAGGATGCCGGTGGGCTTGCCGGAGCCGTCGCCGGTGAAAAAGGCTTCTTCTTCCTTGGCTCCGATACGGCGTGCAAATTCTTTTGAGATATAGGCTTCGAGGTTGAAAACGCTGTCGTTCAGGAGCTCGTCGGAAACCTTAATCATGGTACCGAGCTTATATGCGCCGATGGATACCTGGGCGAAAGCGTCGTCGCTTTCGGGAATAGCGCCTTCCTCGTCCACCCAAGCGGCGGAACCCTTTGAGGCCACCACCGGGATTTTACGGTCGCCGCTGGACGTTTGAATGACATGCGCCAGCGCGCGGAAGATATTTTCCTCCTCCAACGCCCCAACAAGCGTGCGCTCGTACTCGTCGGGAACAAGGTAGCCGCCCTCCGAATCGGTGCCGATCTGCAGAGCGTTCATGACCTCATGAGAGGGCATTTTGCTCCGCATGGCATTCCAGAAGGATTTGCGGTATTCGGTAGAGGCCCTGCCCGTCTTTTCCTCACCACCGGCAACCGCCGAGGGCTTGCCGGTCAACGGCGCGCTTACGGGCTTGTTGAGCTCGGCATCGAGGGCCTGCTGGCGCTCCAACCGGTCAATTTCTTTGCCGAGGTTTAGCACATCGGCCTCCATCTTTTCATAGGTCGCCACATCCTCGGCGGAGAGCAACCCGTCCGAGCCGCGCCGGGAATCCAGAAATGCCTTTGCGGATCCGGTATATTGTGTATATGCTGTTGCCAGTGACCTCGGCACCAACCATATAACCATCGTATACCGCCTCGGAAGTCAAGAATCTATACTCTCAGCTTCCCTTTTTACTTGCTTTACTAAGATGTTAAATACCTTTGATTTTCTCCAGATCACCACTGCATAGAATTTCAAGATGTTCAAAAATTTTATGGGCAGGCCAATCCCACCATTTAATTGTGAGAAGATGTTCAATGAGGTCATCATCAAATCTTTTCTTTATAATTTTGCAAGGATTGCCTCCTGCAATATAGTAGGCAGGCACATCCTTTACGACGACAGAATTGGCGACAATAATTGCTCCGTCTCCAATATGAGTACCTGGCATCACGGTAACATTCTGACCAATCCATACATCATTGCCAATCACAGTATCACCTTTAAGGGGTAAGTCTGTCAGTGTTGGCGTTGCTTTTTCCCAGCCACTTCCCATAATATTAAAGGGATATGTGGTAACGCTATGCATTCTATGATTTGCACCGTTCATTACAAATTCAATGCCCTTCGCTATGGCGCAAAATTTACCGATGATGAGTTTATCTCCGATAAACTCATAGTGGTGTGTTACATGTTCTTCAAACTTCTCAGCACCATTGGTATCGTCATAGTAGGTGTACTCTCCAATGATTATATTGGGTCGTGTAACGACGTTTTTAATGTAGCACACGCTTTTGATTGCCTCATTGGGATAGATTGCATTTGGGTTAGGTCCATACTGCATAATTATCTCCTCCTTTTTAATAACCGGCTTCATCATTTTTTACGAGAGGAAGCGACTTTACAATTAATCCTAACAATTACAACCTCATTCCGGCTTTCTCGCTTTTATGATTAGAAATGTAGGCTTAATATATTCTTTAATCAAATCCGGCTTTTCCTTCATTGCCCATGACTCGGGTATAGGTTCTACTACATCTTTAATAATGAAGCCTGTATGAGCTAACATTGATATGATTTCTCCCATAGTACGATGGTAGTTGATCACACCCTCGACGAACCATGGGCCTACACGTTGTCCACTCTTTGCATAGTCGGAAAAAGTGTAGGAAACAAAATTTCCACTTTCGTCTAAATTATGATGCCCCTTACAATCCATGGTAGCGGTTACAATGGGATGTTCCTGTGAATAAATCAAATACCCTCCCTCATTTAAGAGGACATAAATATCTGCAATCAGTTTTTGAAAGTTCTCAGCGTAATGAAAAGCCAGAGAACTGTATACCATATCGAATTTCTGTGTCAAAGAAGATAATTCTGACATATCCATACGACGATACTCAACGCAAGGGTGGCAGAATTCCTTTTTTGCTACTTCAAGCATCTTTTGTGAAAGATCAATGCCGACTACCTTTTTAGCCCCATTTTGAGCAAATAAGCAACTATTGTGTCCATACCCGCACCCTATATCTAAGATTGTTTTACCCTTTACATCAGGTAATAATTTGTTTATTGCCGGTTGCTCTAGTAAATCGTTATAGCTTTTTTCACCCCTTAATTTCATATACTCTCTAAAAAAAGTTTCATTGTCATATATGTTCTGGCTCATGTGAATCCCTCCTCCGTAAATCAATATGCAAAGCAATTATTTATCCTCTTGCATAAGCAGTGATAGGTCAATTAAACCTTGCAGCATATCTTCTGATAAAGCAGGTACGCCCAATTTGTCAAAAATATCTTTCATAAAAAAGAAGATGTTTCGCAATTTTTCAGGCGACCATTGATATAGCCATGGATTTATCCATACGTTTAGAAATAACAAAATCATTTGTGATAGTTCGTGTGGGTGTTCAGTTTGAATCGTACCGTCTTTTATGCCCTCCTCTATAATATTGGAAAACAAGTCGGAAGTAATTCCAAGGGTACTGTGCATATGCATTACCAATAGTTGAGGGTTCTTTTGATATGCATCTTTCGAGTTGATCTCAGTTTCTTGCTTAGCGGATACTATAGCAAGCGATAATGCTTTGCGCAGCTTTTCTATTCCAGATAAATCGCTGTCAGCTATACCTGATTTTATAGGCTCAAAGAGCTGCTCCATCATCTTTTTATATACTTCTTCTAACAATTCTTCTTTTGATTTAAAATGATGATAAAACATACCAAAAGAGCCATTTGCTTGTGTGTAAATATCTTTTACAGAAGTGTTTTCATAACCTTTCTCAATAAAAAGCTTTTCAGCAATTTCCAACAGTTCATTTTTTCTCTCATCTGGTTTTTTTACTACTCTTGACATAATCGGCCTCCTAACAGAGTGATACTCTGTAACATATTGTACTTGACAGAGCGGCGCTCTGTCAAGTACAATATCTTCAAATGATAACCTTTTAACGGGAGGAAATGAATATGGCACAACACATACAGGTCTTTCCCTATCGTTCTGAATGGGAAGAACAATATAAAAAGGAGGCCTCTTTTATCTCTGATATTTTAGGGCCGGAGTTGATTGAAATTCATCATATTGGCAGTACGGCCGTTCGGGGATTACCGGCGAAACCAGTTATTGATATTATGCCTATTGTCAAAGAGCTTTCACGTATTGATAAATTCTATCCGCAATTTGAAGCGATAGGATATGAATGCCTTGGTGAGTTTGGTATGCCTTGCAGGCGCTATTTTCGCAAAGGCGGCGATGGAAGGACTCACCAAATACACATTTTTGAAGAAAGCAATATAAAGGACATCAATCGGCATTTAGCGGTACGAGATTATTTGAGAACCCACACGGTGGTAGCCACTGAATATGGTCAATTAAAAACGGAGCTGGCTAAAAAATATCCATATGACATCGACGGCTACTGCAATGGCAAGGAGGATTTTGTGAAAAATATGGAAAAGGAAGCTTTGCAGTGGTGGAGGAGCACACAGATCTGATTGGAAACCAAGGAGAATAAGAATATGATTAGAGATTTTATGTTAAAAGATATTGACGACATCATGTGCCTGTGGCTGGAAACGAATAAACAAGCGCATGATTTTATTGAAAGCAGCTATTGGGACAGTAACTTTACATCTGTTAAAGAAATGCTGCCGCAATCAACGATCTATGTATATGAATGCGATAGCCAAATACAGGGCTTCATAGACCTGATTGATGATTATATTGCAGGGATTTTTATTTCTACAGATAATCAATCCAGAGGGATAGGGAAAAAGCTGCTTAATTACACAAAAGAAAAGTGTGATAAGTTAACTTTGCAGGTCTATCAAAAAAATGCCCGTGCAGTACAATTTTATTTAAGAGAGGGCTTCGGTATTTCCAAGGAACAGATGGACGAAGAAAGCGGAGAAATAGAATATTTTATGGAGTGGAGAGGAGCCTAATCTGAATCACAAGGTATTTCCTGCCAAACAAATCAAATAAATCGCAGTAGCTAAACGACAGCTCTGAAATAACATTCAAAGCCGTCGTTTTCTTTTGAAAAATCTAATAAAGCAAATTATTTTTAACTTTAACCAATTTGGAGCTTGCTTTCACACCGTCAATATGTAAGCTGTGAGCCACAGGCAGAAAACCTAATACAATTTGAAAGGCGGTAATGAAAAATGAAGGCAGGAAAAATCACAGCGAAACTGAGGGACGCGGTACCGGTATGCTTCATGGTAGAGGGCAAGGAGGTCAAGCGGTACAAGAATATTGAGCTTCCCGACGAGCTCAAAGAACTGGAAATCAAAGACTTCAAATTCCATGTTTCCCAAGATGAAAAAATCGTATTTCATCTTATCTTTAACAAAGGGGTATTGCCGGAGATATTCCCGGCGGAAAGGCCGAAAATGACCCGAGCGGCCAAGACAACGGAAAAAGCAGCAACGCAGCAGGTGGTACTGAAACCCGAAGCGGTAGCCAAGCCCGTAACCGGGGAAGCAAAACCCATGGCTCCGGCAACGGCCCCAAAGGCCGGAACGACGCCGAAATCCAAACCGGTAGCCATACCGGCGAAACCCGAGATAAAAGCTGCTGATCCGGCGGCAAAGGCCGCGCCGGACAAGGATACAAAGCCAATCACCCCGACAGCTAGGGCCGAAGCGGAGAAACCCGCTACAAAGACAAGCACGCCCGAGGTTGGCAAGCCCACTCCCGCCACGGCCTCGGCCACGCTCGCGAAGGATACCAAGCCCGCCGTACCCGTAAAAGAAGGCACAAAATAATAGCGCAGCGCGCTACTGGCCCCGCTTCGGCGGGGCTTTTCTTTTTTCGTAAAGGGCTTGTCATTTTGCCGATTTTGCGTAAGCTGTGACACAGCCGAGAGCTATCGGTAATAAAACCGGCAAATGCCGAGAAAGAGGAAAATCATGCAAAAGGATTTCACAATCGAGCAGCTTCAAAAAATCATTGCCAAAGCGCCATTGAAAAAAAGCATTAGGCGGAAGAAACTTGTCGAGAGGCTTTTCAAAGAGATTGAACCCTATTTATTGAAGGACATTTCAACCGTTGAGGAGGAGCTTGACTTCTGCTCCTTGGTGGAATTGGTGCTTGATAAAGGCGGCGTGGGAGGCCCCGACGCCCGCGTTGATACCTTGGGACAAATATATGACGCGATAGGTTTCACGCATTTCTGGAAGGGTTAATATCTATCGGACTAAAAGCCCCGCTTCGGCGGGGCTTTTTCATTGAAATTTCTTTCTTAAAAGATATGTTTAGAGCTTGCTTTCCACCCGTGAATAGATAAGCTGTGACACACAGAAAACATAATTTTAGGAGGCCATGAAAATGAACAACGAAACCTTAATGAACATCTACACCGGCGAGCATATCGGGGAAATCGAAGGCAATATCGTAAGGACGCCAATCGGCACCTATCGCGTAGGCGACAGCGACCTCCAATGGCTAATAAACGAGGCCGTCAAGCGCCGTAATTTTTCAGCCATGGACGTGAAGGCGGTAGGCTTTTTAATCTATGAAGATGAAGATAAAAAAGGGAAATGGTTTGATACATTCGGGCGCAATGGGCAGGCGATAAAAATGTATGTACCTTCCAAAGATGAAAATAAATAATGAAAGCTATACCCCTAAACACGGCCCCGCTTAGGCGGGGCTTTTTCATGCAAAATTCTTTCTTAAAAGATACGTTTGGAGCTTGCTTTCCACCCGTGAATGGATAAGCTGTGACACACAGAATTGAAACATAATTTTAAGGAGGCCACGGCAATGCTGAAAATATCCGAAATCGTAAAGAAAACCGAGGACATGTTTGACCTGTTCAATGCGCATTTTTACAACAACGAGCTCATACACCCGGCGATTACCATATCCCCGGACGGCGGGCGCGGCTCCTATGGCTGGTGCAGCGTATACGAGATATGGAACGCGGAGGACGAGAAATACCGCGAGATTAACCTTTGCGCGGAATATCTTGACCGGCCTATGAACGAGGTATGCGCAACGCTGCTCCATGAAATGGCCCACCTGTACAACCTTCAAAATGGAATACAGGACGTAAGCAATAACGGGTATTATCACAACATGAAATTCAAAGCGACCGCCGAGGCTCACGGCTTGCACATTGAAAAGCATCCGAAGTATGGCTGGACGGTAACTACCGTAACGCCGGAAACCGAAGCATGGCTCCGAGGGGCTTTAGGCGAGGACGGTATCCGCGCAAGCCGCCTGCCGGAAGAAGGCGGCGGCAAGGGAGGCAGCAAGAAATCCATCAACCGAAGTATCAAATATGTTTGCCCCGAGTGCGGTACCATCATCCGGACCACGCGGGAGGTCAACGTAATATGCGGGGATTGCGGCGTACCATTCGAGCGCGAGGACTAAGGGAGAAAACAGAAAAAGCGCCAGCCGAGAAAATTCCCCGGCTGGCGCTTAAATGTCAATATGGAGGGGGTGCATTTCAAGTAAGTATTGGATTCGGCGGAAATTTAATCTTACGAAAACGCTCCTAAATACAAGAGGGGGGTGCAAAATTTTAGCCTTGCAGACTGGAAGTTAGAAATTATAGCCGTTTAGGGCTGGCTGCGCTATGCTGCATGGTTTCAATGAAAAAGGCATCAAGGCTGCAAAGCCCCATATTTACGGGCTTTTTCGGGCATTGATACAATGAAAGCCACCTATCACGGGTGGCTTTCATTGTATCAAAAGATGTCCTTTTCTTTGGTGCAGGCAAGAGGACTCGAACCTCCATGAAATTGCTTTCACACGGACCTGAACCGTGCGCGTCTGCCAATTCCGCCATGCCTGCAAGACACTTTAATAAAGTACTATAAAAGCATTAAAATGTCAAGGGTCTATTTGTACTTTTCCGCCATTGCCCTTGCCGCCCAGACTCCGCTGGCTGATGCTTGGGATAGTGAATGAGTCACTCCGGAGCCATCTCCGAGAGCATAAAGTCCTTTCACCGCTGTTTCCAGATTTTTATCTACACAAACCTTGGAATTATAGAACTTAACCTCAACTCCGTAAAGAAGAGTATCTTCGTTGGCCGTTCCCGGCGCAATCTTATCCAAAGCGTATATCATTTCAATGATATTATCCAGCTGCCTCTTCGGGATTACCAGACTCAAGTCTCCCGGAGTCGCATTCAATGTTGGTCTTGTGAAACACTTTTCCATACGTCTTACGCTGCTTCTCCTGCCCTTGACCAGATCACCAAAACGCTGCAGAAGAACACCGCCGCCCAGCATATTACTGAGCCTTGCAATGGATTCACCGTATTCGTTACTGTCCTTAAAGGGTTCAGTAAATTTGTTGGATACCAGAAGAGCAAAGTTTGTATTTTCAGTTCTCAATGACGGATCCGCATAGCTGTGACCATTGACTGTTACGATGCCGTTGGTGTTTTCCGCAACTACCTCTCCGTAAGGATTCATGCAGAAAGTCCTCACCATATCATTATACTTATCTGTCTTATATACTATCTTGCTCTCATAGACATCATCCGTAATGTGCTTGAATATTTCACCTGGCATCTCTATGCGAACTCCGATATCAACCCTGTTTTTCTTAAGCGCTATACCAAATTTATCGCAAATACTGGAAATCCACTTTGAACCGGAACGCCCTGTGGCAAGAATCAGGTCCGTACATTCGTACTCCTTCTGTTTATTAGTAATAATTCTGAAGCCTTCCTCAGTTTTGTCAACATCTATGACTAATGCATTAAATTCGATGTCAATTCTATCCTTTGTATATTCGTAAATTTTCTCCAGTATTTTTACATTCCTGTCGGTCCCCAGATGCCTTACCTTAGCATCCAATAAGTGCATATTATTTCTTAATGCCAGGGTTTTCAGACTTGAATTTTTAGTAGAATATAGCTTTGCGGCTTCACCGCCCATTGTGCAGAGAACCTGATCCACATATTCCATCAATTCTAAAGCAGTCTCAGCACCGACATATGTATGCAGTTCCCCTCCGAATTGATTTGTTATATTATATTTACCATCAGAAAGGCCTCCGGCGCCACCATACCCATTCATAATATGGCATGGGCTGCAGCGTATGCAATTTTGCACCTTCCCGCTTTTGATCGGGCAAGTTCTGGCCGTCAGGTCGCCGCCCTTGTCAATCATCAGAACTTTTGCCTTGTTGGGGATCTTGGTTAATTCATATGACATAAACACTCCGCTTGCTCCGGAACCAACGATAATAATGTCATATTTTTCCATTACCGGTCTCCAACCTCTTCTATATACTTTCCGGCTTCTACTGCGGCAATCGCCCCATCCGACGCAGCGGTGACCACCTGCCTGAGATTCTTCTCCCGAATATCACCTGCGGCAAACACTCCATCGATATTAGTCTTCATATCCTCATCTGTAACGATATATCCCTTTTCACAGAGCTCCAGCTTTCCCTGATAGATTTCAGTTGCCGGATTATGCCCTATAGAAATAAAGATTCCGAAGGTGCCGTCATTGGGATCTGCTTTGATTTCCGTTATGCTTCCGTCCTTAATGTTTTCTAATGTCATAGATTCAATCAAACCGTCTCCCTTGATTTCTTTAACTATCGTATGATACATAAATTCAATTTTTTCATTCTTGAACGCCTTTTCCTGTACGGATTTCGCCGCCCTAAGTTCCCCTCTCCGATGAATCACGGTAACCTTACTGGCAAATTTTGTAAGGTAAGTGGCTTCTTCCAGCGCGGCATCGCCCCCACCTACCACAAAAACTTCAAGGCCTTTGAAGAATGGTGCATCACAGGTTCCGCAACGGGAAACCCCTCTGCCAAGAAACTCATCTTCACCTCCACAGTCAATAGATCTGGCTGTAACACCTCCTGCAATAATTATTGTCTTTGCCTGATATTCTCCCCCATCACAGGTTACCGTTTTAATTTTCCCATCCAAGGACACAGCCTTAACAATATCGATGACCTTTTCAATCCCGAATTTCTTTGTTTGCTCATCCATTCTGCTTATAAGGCTTGCCCCGCTTTCTTCCGGCACTGATCCGGGATAATTTTCAATCTCCGATGTCTGGAGGATTTGCCCTCCTGCCTGTGCCTTTTCAATGATCAAAGTATCAAGCTTCGCCCTTCCCGCATAGATTCCGGCGGATAATCCCGCAGGACCCGCTCCAATAATGATTAAATCGTAAACCTTCATAATGAATCGCTCCTTCAACGCAAAAACAAACAGAAAGAATCGTTTCTCTCCATTCAATATTCAATATTCAATCTATTTTTATTCTATTTTTAGAACCAATACTTCTATTGACCAATATTATTATACCAACTTATGACGTTCATAATCAATCTGTTTTTGGATTCTGTCTCTAGGTTCAATGTTTCACGCTACTGTTCCACCATTTCATGCTTTTTTTCCGGGTTTTACTGGTCTGCGCTTATTTCATCCTTCTTGGAATCGGTGTGGTGTCGATCTTATCAATATTGTCTCCGCTTAGATAATATTTTGTATCCTTTGCTATCACATTGTTTAAAAGCAGGATGCATATCAGGTTCGGAATTGCCATTAGCATGTTCAATGCATCTGCAATGTTCCAGACGCTTGTCAGGCTCATGCTTGCTCCAATAAAGACAGTGACCACATAAATCGCTTTATATGGGATGATTATTGCCTTGCCGAATAGATACTCTGCTCCTCGTTCACCATAGTAAGACCACCCAATTATAGTGGAAAACGCAAAGGTGATCAATCCAAAGGTTAAAACAATCGGTCCGACTGCCGGAATCTTATTGAATGCAAGACTGGTCAATACCGCACCGTCGATTGCCCCGCCATCCGCCATAATATCAGGATTTGATATTATGGTACTTATCAGTACCAGTCCTGTTATCGCACACATAACAACGGTGTCCCAAAAGGTTCCTGTAGCCGATACCAGTGCCTGCCTTGCCGGATTTCTCGTTTGCGCTGCAGCTGCTACGATAGGTGCTGATCCCATTCCGGATTCATTTGAAAAAAGACCTCTTGCCAATCCGTATCTCGCCGTCATCAGGACGCTCGACCCTACAAAGCCTCCGCCTGCTGCTTTTGATGTAAATGCCGCAGTAAAAATCAACGCGATGCTTTCGCCTAAATAATCTCTGTTTATAAATAAAATAATAAGACAACCGGTGACATAAAAAATTGCCATAAATGGTACCAATACTTCGCAGGCCTTCGTAATGCTCTTTACTCCTCCCAAAATTACTATAGCGACTATAGATGCCATAACTATCCCGGAAAGCCATACGGGTATTCCAAAGTTTTCCACGGCCACCTTAGAAACTGCATTTGCCTGAACCGTGGCGCCGATCCCAAACGAGGTAAGTGCTGTAAATAAGGCAAACAGGACGCCGAGCCACTTCATGTTCAAGCCGCGTTCCAATGCATACATAGCACCGCCCAACATAGTTCCGTCAGAAGTCTTGACCCGGTATTTCACAGCAACCATTGCTTCTGCATATTTTGTTGCAATGCCAAATACACCGGACATCCATATCCAGAGTACCGCTCCCGGACCGCCTAAGGCTATTGCCGTCCCCACTCCGACAATATTCCCGGTACCAATGGTTGCTGCCAAAGCAGTCGTCATTGCTCCAAACTGGGAGATATCACCTACTCCGTCCTTATCCTTGGATACCGAAAGTCTAATACCTAATCCAATTTTCCTTTGAATGATCCCTGTTCTTACCGTCATGAATAAATGTGTTCCAAATAACAGGATCAATAGAGGCGGACCCCATAAATATCCGTTTAACCATGTAAAGTAACTGTTGATTGCTCCCATATGCATTCCTTCACTTTATATGTAATATATTCCGCAGTCCCTATATTATATGGGAATATTTTATTAAATATCAGTCATCGTATTGAAAACAAAAAAATCCGCTTAGTACATACAAATTTAAGTGTATGCTCCCAAACGGAATTACATTATAAAGTGTTATTCATGTCTTATTATGAAATATTCCTATTTCATAATTGCTTTTATTCTTCTGCAGTAATCTTTTCAAATTCTTCGACTACCCTGCTAAACTCGTCATCATCTTCAATATCAATCAGTTCAAATTCCTCATCGCTCGTTTCATTGTAGCCATAAATGTAAACATCATCGGTACCATCATCCGGTATCAGTGCAATGTATTCCTTTCCGCCAAACTCGAATACACCCATAATTTCACATTCTACTTCTTGTCCATCATCAAATTCAAGGGTCAGGAAATCGGCTTCTTCTTCTGCACAGCTACAACCGTCTTCACATCCGCATGCCATAACCTTATCTTTATCTACCATATCAGTCCTCCATTACTAATTAATATCTAATGACTCATAATTCCCGATTCGTTTGCGGTAAGCCGACAACGCCATCTTAATTAACAGGGTCATTATAACATTATATTTTGCCATAAGCAATTGAAATATTCATTTTTTAGAAGTCTGTTCAATCACAATAAGTTATGGCTTGATTCGACCATCTCTCAATCACCCTTGTCACTCTTTTTTTCGCTTTTTAATGCCCATTCAATCACTCTTTCTGCTACAGGTCCTGTGAGCTCCGTGACTTGGCGAAGCTCTTCAAAGGTCGCTGCTTTGATCCTGTCAATACTCCCAAAATGAGCCAATAAGGCATTTCTCCTCTTCTCTCCTATTCCTTCGATTGAATCCAAAACGGATTTCTGCAAGGACTGCTTTCTCAAGCTTCTGTGATAATCAACAGCAAACCTGTGAACCTCTTCCTGCAGAGCCGCAACATATCGATACAATATAGGATTGTCCTTTAGGTCATGCTCTTCTTCCTGAAAAATCAGACCTCTGGTCTTATGCTTATTATCCTTGACCATTCCGGCAACCGGAATATTGAGCTTCATGGCTCTCAGCACCTGTTCTGCTGCTGAGACCTGTCCTTTCCCTCCATCAATCATAATAATATCCGGCATTTCTGAAAAACGTTGGTCTCCCTGGATTCCACGGTTAAATCTCCTATACAGGACCTCTTGAAGGCTGCCGAAATCGTTGGGTCCTTCCACAGTTCTTATTTTAAATCTGCGGTAATCCTTTCTCTGAGGCTTGCTTCCTTTAAATACAACCATCCCCCCGACCGTGTCCACACCATTGGTATTTGATATATCATAGGCTTCGACTCTCCACCCATCTTTAGGATTGACATCTCTCTTTTCATCATTTGCCGGAAGTCTTTTTATAAGGGATTCCAGAGTGGAATGAAGAGCTGCATCCTTCTTTCTTTGCAGGCTCGCCCTTTCGTCCAGAGTTTTCATCATCTCGATCACGTCTCGCTTTGCCATATCAAGCAGCGCCTTCTTGTCTCCTTTTTGCGGTACGCTGATTTTGACCTGTTTGCCTCTGATACCGGAAAGCCATTCCTCCAGGAGCCTTTTATCGCTTAGCTCGTTCGCTACAAGAATTTCCTTTGGGATTGTTGTTTTATCAGAATAATACTGTTTCACGAAAGCGGAAACGACCTCCGTTATATCATCCTCCTCCATAGCCTGCAGATGGTAGCTTTCTCTACCGTTTAACTTTCCCCCGCGGACAAAAAATAAGATGACATGAGCATTGCTTTCTCCCTTAACGCCGAGTATCACATCCATATCTCCCGCTGTAAGCAGAACTACCCTTTGTTTTTCCGTAATGGCATGGACGGCAGCAATGTAATCCCTATATTCTGCAGCTTTCTCAAAATTCATAGCCTCGGCTTCCTGCATCATCTTTTCGTTGAGATAATCAAGGATCTTCTTATCCTTGCCGTTCAGCAATTCAATAACTTGATCGATCGCTCTCCGATACTCCTCCTTTGAAGCCAGTCCGGTGCAAATCCCATTACATTGATTGATATGGTAATTTAGACATGGCTTAAAGCCCTCCGGAAATTTTTGAGCAGAGCAGCGCTTCAGGGCAAATATGCTATTGAGCAGGTCGATCAACTGATTCACGGCTGAAGCATCGGCATATGGTCCAAAATATTTGCATCCATCATGCATGACCCTTCTTGTTTTTAATATTCTTGGAAACGGCTCATTGGTACATATTTTAATATAGGGATAGGTTTTATCATCTCGAAGCAACACATTATATTGCGGCATGTATTTCTTAATCAGGTTGTTTTCTAAAATCAAAGCTTCCATTTCCGTGCTTGTGGTAATGTACTCAAATTCCTCAATATGGGAAACCATGGCTCTGACCTTTGGCTCCATGTTTTTAGGTGATTGGAAATACTGGCGCACTCTATTCTTTAATGAAACCGCTTTTCCTACGTAAATAACCTGCCCCAGCTTATTTTTATGAAGATAGACGCCCGGCTTATCCGGAAGCATTTTTAAGTTTTCCTTAATACCAAACATTATTTATACCATATTCTTATAACGCTTATAACGCTTATAACGCTTATAACGCTTATGTAAGAAAAATTTTGACTGTAGAAATGTTTTTACATCATATTTATAATTACATTAATTTTATCATTCCCCTGCAATACCTTCAACAATAGTGCCCCGATTTTTTACTTTGAATTAATATGCATTATTTAAGTATCTTCAGTATCTTCTTTTTTATATGCAGTGTTTCCTTTGTGAAACATGTAACGTATACTGTTGTTTATCAATCCGGCGCCACTCAAACCGTAGGCATTCAGGACTGACGCCATCGTTCAAGTTCAAAACAATATAGTATTAAAACTAGAAAAAACCTCTCATGTAATAACTTTATCGCGTAAAGACAAAAATTACAAAATAAATAACGTTAAATATATAACAATTCTTATGGACAAATAACGACTCTTAGTATACTATTATGATATGGGCTTGAGTCTATTATTGCATTTAAGTAGAAATGCATGGACTGAAAGGAGTAAAAAAAAAGAATGAACAGCACCGAAACAAAAGGCTTTGGAATCCTGACAAAGGATCTGGCTACGAAGATTGACACAATCATCAATTATTACCAAAGCGACTCAACAAAACTGGTAGGCATCTTGTTAGATATTCAGGATGTTATACCAAAGCAGTATATACCACGGGAAGTGGCATCTTACGTAAGCGAAAGAATGAATATTCCGCTGAGTAAGATTTACGATGTCATTTCCTTCTATGCTGCTCTATCAGATGTACCTCGTGCAGATTACGTGATTCAGCTATGTGATAGTGTAGTCTGTAAAGTAACCGGAAACACAGATCTTCGAGACGCTATTAGTAGTATTCTCGGAATAAATGAAGGTGAAGCAACCGCCGATGGTAAGTACTGGCTGGAATATACCCCATGCTTTGGCGCATGCGATGTTTCTCCTGCTATTAGAATCAACGGCAAAGTGCACGGTTATCTCACGTCGAAAGACAGCGTTAAAGCTGTCCTCGATCAGTATCAATAGGGGGAGGGATTAATAATGTCAAAGACAGTCAGCTTCATTACCGAGAATTTTGGTAAATATGATCCAAATTCAATCGACTCTTATTTGTCGATTGGGGGATTCACTGCTGTAAAAAATGCATTGGCGATGTCCTCCAAAGAAATTATCGAGATTGCAACGAAATCAGCTGTAAAGGGACGTGGCGGCGCAGCTTATGATACCGGCAGAAAATGGTCTCAAGCAGCGTCAGTACCGGGCGACAACAAAGTTGTTATCTGCAATGCGGACGAAGGCGAACCTTGCACTTTCAAAGACAGGAATATTATCGAAAAGGATCCTTTCCGCCTGTTGGAAGGCATGATTATCGCGGGATACACCGTGGGCGCACAAAATGGCTATATCTACCTTCGTGAAGAGTACCGGCATCTTCGCTCATTGCTTCGTAATGCCATACAGCAAACTATGGATAAGGGCTATCTTGGAGATAATATCATGGATTCAGGTTTTTCCTTCCATATACATCTCTATTCAGGTGCAGGAGCTTATGTTTGCGGCGAAGGCTCAACCCTGATCGAATCAATTGAAGGAAAAAGCGGAAGACCGAGAATAAAGCCTCCATTTATCAAAGAGGCTGGATTGTTCCTGCTTCCAACTCTTGTAAACAATGTCGAAACATTGGCGATTGCCGCAGCAGTTCTCCAGAATGGTGTCGATGACTATATAAAATATGGTACACCTGACTCTCCCGGAACAAAAATCATCAGCCTTGCGGGCAATGTAAACAAACCGGGTGCTTATGAGATCCCATTCGGTCTGACTCTTCGGGAAATCATATATGACATAGGTGGAGGCATACCGGATGGTCATAAACTGTTACTGTTCCAGCTTGGCGGAGCATCAGGCAAAATAGGTTCCGCAAATATCCTGGACACTCCTTATACCTATCAAGGCCTTGCTAAGGAAGGGTTGGTTGTCGGATCCGGCGGTGTTTTAGTTGTTGATGACAGAACCAGAGTAATTGACTTTGTAAAATCCATTCAGGATTTCTTCATTCATGAAAGCTGCGGCAAATGCACCCCATGCAGGGAAGGCAACAGGCAGATTGCAAAGATTATTGATCGTTTTGTAGAAGGAAACCAAAAACCAGATGATCTCCATACTGCAGAACGTTTCGCAAATATCATGCAAAACTGTTCTTTCTGCGGCTTAGGCGAAACTGCTCAAAGTGCGTTTTTAACAGCGATCAAGCATTTTCCCGAAGAATTTGGTATACAGCAGGAGGTAGCAAAATGAAAATGATTAATATAAAAATAGATAATATTGACGTTACGGTTCCAGAAGGGACTACTATTCTGGAAGCCGCAAAAAAAGTAAACGTAAATATTCCTCATCTTTGCTACCATCCTGATCAAGCTATCAAGGCGAACTGCAGGATTTGCGTTGTTGACGTGGCAGGAAGCAAAAAGCTGACTCCCTCCTGTTCTTCTTATGTCTTTGAAGGCATGGAAGTACAAACTAATACAAAAAAGGTCCGCGACATGCAAAAGGGTATCCTTGAGTTGATTCTTGCCAATCATGATCAGGATTGCCTGAAATGCCTTCGTAATGGAAACTGCGAGCTGCAGTCGTTGTGCCAGAGATTTAACATTTCAAAAACCAATCTGGAGGATACAGTAGACGCTCTGCCCCTTGACAATACTAATCCATCGCTTGTAAGAGATTCGGCTAAATGTATTAAATGCAATCGCTGCGTTGAAGCATGCCAAAAGGGACAAGAGGTCTACGCTCTGACTCATTCTCACAGATCGGTCCATTACAATATTACACCAGCATACGAGGCACCGCTTGAACAGACCTTCTGCGTATTCTGCGGTCAATGTTCCGCTGTTTGTCCTGTAGGCGCAATTGTAGAGAAGGACGATACAGCCAAGGTATGGGATGCTATCCATGATCCTAAGAAACATGTGGTTGTTCAGGTTGCCCCTGCAGTAAGAGTCGCGCTGGGCGATGTCTTTAACCTGCCGAAGGGTTCTATCGTTACCGGAAAGATGGTTTCGGCACTGCGGAGGTTAGGCTTTGACAAAATATTCGACACCAACTTCACAGCAGATTTAACCATACTTGAAGAAGGAAACGAGCTTATAAAAAGAGTCACTCAAGGCGGCACCCTGCCCATGATCACATCATGCTCACCGGGTTGGATCAACTTTGTTGAGGGACGCTACGATCATCTTCTGGATCATCTTTCAACCTGTAAATCACCACAGCAGATGTTCGGAGCATTATCCAAATCCTATTACTCTGATATAACCGGTATTGACCCTGCGGATATCTATACGGTGTCCATCATGCCTTGCACCGCAAAGAAATTTGAAGCGCAAAGACCTGAAATGAAAACGAATGGAGTACAGGAGGTTGACGTTGTTCTGACTACGCGAGAGCTGGGACGCATGATTCAATCTGCAGGTATCGATTTTATCGATCTTGAAGAAGGTCAATTCGATAATCCATTTGGAATAGGGACCGGAGCGGGCGCCATCTTCGGAGCTACCGGAGGTGTTATGGAGGCCGCACTGAGAACTGCATATGAGGTAATTACAGGGAAAGCCCTTCCAGATCTGAACTTCACCGAAGTCAGAGGTCTTGAAGGAATAAAGGAATCCACAATAGATATCGATGGACTTGAGTTAAAAGTTGCTGTTGCTCATGGACTGGGAAATGCAAAGAAGCTGTTAAAACAGATTGAAAAAGGAGAATCTCCTTATGCCTTTATTGAAGTCATGGCATGTCCAGGCGGCTGCATCGGCGGCGGCGGACAGCCAATTAAATCCACTATGGATGTAAAGGCGCAGCGTATTGACGCGATTTACCAAATAGACGAGAATCTTCCACTGAGAAAATCCCATACGAACCCAGAAGTCATCGAGCTTTATGAAAAATTCCTGGGAGAACCTCTCGGGCATAAATCCCATGAGTTGCTGCACACTCACTATAAGTCACGCGGCATGAAGTATAATTTCAAGGAGCTTATGGAATAAAATATTGTAAATAAAAATAAATTATTTACACTTAAAAATTAAGAAGGCAGCGTTTCCTTTCGGAATGCTGCCCTCTTAATTAAAGCAGATTACCAAGCTATCCCATTAAATAATTTGTTCCGTATTTTTTATCCTCTCCAATTCCCGTTATATCTTGTCTGCCTGTTATAATAATCTATTTTTTCGTAGCGGCGTGCCCGTTCCAAACGCCTTTGTCTTTTTCGTCGTATCTGTCTCCTCTTTAAAATTACATATATCACAAAAAGAAGTACGATCAAAATTATTATGGCAGCGAAAATCGATTCAATCACCTTTGCTGTATTATCGGAAAGTCCGATAATGGATAATAAACCTCCTTCGGAGATTTTATCTGATGTCACCGCATCGATTGTTCCCACAAGCGTTTCACCCTCATAGATTTCAACAACACCAACCTTCTGGCCCACATCAACAGGAGCACGGACATCTTTATCCAAAACGACCTTCGTATCCACCATCATCGATGATGCTTCTATCGGAACAGTAGCATAACCTGCATTGGCCGCAACTACTTTCACCCTGTTTATAGAGCCGCGTTTTACACGTATCTCGCCGAGTATCGTCTCTGCGTCCATTGCCTTTACACTTTTATAATTATCAAAAGCATAATCCAACAATGCGATCGAATCCGCAAAACGTCCTGCATCTGTGGATTTAAGCACCACGGAAATCAGCTCTGTATTCCCTCTCATCGCACCTGCAATGAGACAACCTCCCGCATTGCTCGTATATCCCGTTTTAATTCCTGTAGCATCTTCATATTTAGCCGCGCGCTGCACGCCATTTACGATAATCTGGGTCTTTTCATCGTAAATTAAACGATTTGTGTTATATAAATACCTTGTCTCCTGCATGTTGGTTGCAGGAAGCACATAATTATAAGTCGTAACCAACTCTCTGAGCTTTTCATTCTTCATAGCCTCCATTGCGATCATTGCCAGATCATAGGCGGTAGAAACGTGATCGTCATCGTGCAATCCATTTGGGTTCACAAAATTCGTATTCTTAGCTCCCAACTCAATAGCCTTCTTGTTCATCATTTCGGCAAACGCTGGGATGGTCCCCGCTATCTCTTTTCCAAGCGCAACTGCCGCATCATTGGCAGATTCCAGCAACAATGCATAAAGAAGCTGATCTACAGTGACTTTCTCTCCTTCTAAAAGGTATATCCGGCTTCCTTCCGTAAAAGGAGTCTCCGCATCGATTGTCACCGTTTTGGAAAGTTCAAGGTTTTCCAGTGCCAAAAGCGCAGTGATCAGCTTTGTAGTACTTGCCGGATACATTTGAGCGTTCATATTTTTTTTATAAAGTACCTGTCCAGTTTTTGCATCGATCACAATTGCAGTCTCTCCTATAATTTCAGGTGGTTCTGATGTTGCAAAAGATACAGCCGGTATTAAATTAATTAAAATCAGTGTAATCAAAATAATTGTAATTGTTCTTTTCATATTATCCTCATGCTAAACTTGCCTTACAGCCGAAAGGCTGACCGGATGTCACTATATAGAAAAAGTGGCTGGTGTCACGCTGGGTGTATCCCCGCAGAAACCGTAAACCCTATTACCGACTTTGATGCAGAGCATCTTAAAGGAGGCGGTTTCCAAGGGGATGTGCCCAGCGAGGCGCACAATATTTCCTATTCGCTAAAAAAGAATTCCGCCAGGTCAAAACCATTTTCAAAAAACCTGCCTGCTGCTCCTGACTTTTCATTAAAGCATCTTTCCGTATCCGGCTTTGCCTCCTGAGCGCTTCTATACAAAACGTAGGGTACCGGTGTTGCAGAATGGGTCCTTATCGCCAGCGGGGTTTTATGATCCGGCAAAATCAACACCTTAAATGCTTCCCCTGCAGAATAAAGATAATCCAATATTGGTTTTAGGACTTGTTCGTCTATCAACTCGAGAGACTTGATTTTACCCTCCAAATCTCCTTGGTGAGAGCATTCATCCGGTGCTTCCAAATGAAGATAGATAAAGTCTTTTCCTTTTGCAAATTCATCGATCGCTGCCTCTGTCTTCCCTTTGTAATTTGTATTGATGGTACCTGTCGCGCCTTCCACATCAACGGAATCCAAGCCTGCGCATATTCCAATACCTTTGATCAAATCAACGGCTGAAATTACAGTTCCATGAACCCTGTACTTTTCATAAAATGATGTCAGGCTCGGTCTTTTTCCTTGTCCCCATATCCAGATAGAATTAGCGGCATTCAATCCTTTTCTTATACGTTCCAGATTGACTGGATGACTGCGCAGCAACTCGTAGCTTTCCTTCATCATTTTGGTTATAAATTCAGAGCCTTCTCCTTTGGGCAAATGATCCCCAACCCTCTGGTTCAAAATATCATGAGGCGGAGTTAAAGTGTAACCCAATGAGCCATTATGAATTATCATCGCATGCCTGTAACTGACTCCGGGGTGGAACCGCATTAGCTTCGTACCAAATTTCCCGTCAATGTACTCTATCAAAATGTGAGATTCCTCGCTGGTGATCTCTCCTGCACTATGATCATCAACAATCAAATCCTCATAATTTCCCGCTCCCTTAAGAGTTACAAGATTCGTTCTAAAGGCTACATCAGTATCTGACATTTCAATACCCATGCTCACGGCTTCCAGCGGTGACCTGCCTGTTAAATAGGTTGCCGGGTCATATCCCATAACCGAAAGATTTGCCGCGTCGCTTCCCGGTTCTATCCCCGGCGGGATAGTTCTTACTAAGCCAACCATGCCTCTTTGTGCCAATTGGTCCATATAGTTTATTTTTGCTGCTTGCAATGGTGTTTTATTCCCTAGCATGGCAATTTCTTCATCGCCTGCCCCATCAGGAATCAAGATCAAATACTTCATCCTTCATTTCCTTCTTTCAAATTGAACGGTCGCATAAAGCGCAAGAATATTTATTTAAATGTTATTTGGCAACAACCCATAAATATAGATGCTTACTTAATGATACCATAAGAAAACATCTATATTATAACAATTGTATAAACTTTTATTAATTTTCACTCTATAAATTTTCCGCCTCGAACTTTTTCATAAAGTCAATGAGTGCGTCCACGCCGGCCATAGGCATTGCATTGTATATACTTGCCCTCATTCCACCGATTGAGCGATGTCCGCCAAGATTATAAAGACCCGCTGCTTTTGACTCTGCAGTAAATTTCTTATCAAGCGCTTCATTCCCTGTAACAAATACCACGTTCATCCAGGATCTGTCCTTGACCTCAACAGGACAGCTGTAAAGGCTGCTTCTATCGATGCATTCGTAGAGCTTCATTGCCTTCTCTTTATTCATCTTTTCAATAGCCGAAACTCCGCCCAGCTTCTTAATATTCTTGAAAACTTCTCCTGCCATATAAATGCCAAAGGTCGGCGGCGTATTGTACATGGATTCGTTATCAGCATGTATTTTATAGTCCAGGTAAACCGGAGTATCTTTGGGAGCATGTCCCAGCAAATCCTCTCTGATTATGACGACAGTCACTCCCGAAGGACCTATATTTTTCTGAGCACCTGCATAAATCAATCCAAATTTTGAAACATTCAACTCTTCAGACAATATGCAGGATGAAAGGTCTGATACCAGAGGTTTTTCTCCAGTATCCGGTATATTTGTAAACTTTGTACCGTAAATAGTATTGTTAAGTGTTATATGAACATAATCTGCATCCGGGGTAAAATCTTCTCGTTTCACCTCTGGAATATAGGTAAAATTACTCTCCTCCGAGGAAGCAACGATATTTATCTGTCCAAACTTTTTTGCTTCAGCCGCTGCTTTTTTAGCCCAGGAACCGGTCACAATGTAGTCCGCTTTTTTTGAATTACGAAGCAGGTTAATTGGAATCATCGAAAACTGGAGCGTTGCCCCACCCTGCAAAAACAATATTTTATAATTGTAAGGGATATTCATGATTTCTCTCAAATTGCTTTCTGCAGTGTGAATAATTTCCTCAAACTCTTTGGAACGATGGCTCATTTCCATAACAGACATACCGCAGCCGTTATAGTTTGTTAACTGTTCTGCAGCAAGTTCCATCACCTCTAATGGGAGCATGGAGGGTCCTGCTGAAAAATTAAAGACTCTTTCTGCTTTGTTCATAATTATTTCCTCCAGTTTAATTTTATATAATTATATCACTTTACCAAAATATCGTAAAGTGATATA
Organism: Eubacteriales bacterium; assembly: GCA_028706405.1. GTDB lineage: Bacteria > Bacillota > Clostridia > Peptostreptococcales > Anaerovoracaceae > Anoxybacterium. The sequence continues at coordinate 5,912 of JAQWBM010000011.1, read as the reverse complement.
ATCCATTTTGTATGGCAAACACAGTTATACCTATTAAGGTAATTCTAATCATTCAGGAGATGAAAAAATGTATAAGATTGCAACATTAAACAAGATATCGCCAAAGGGCTTGGAACGCTTCAATTCACATTATACTATTATCGATGATCGGGAAGAAGCCAACGGAATCCTGGTCAGAAGTCAGGATATGCATTCCATGATACTGTCTGACAGTCTGCTAGCTATTTCCAGAGCAGGAGCCGGCGTAAACAATATCCCGGTGGACCTTTGTTCACAAAAGGGCATAGTTGTTTTCAATACGCCGGGAGCGAATGCAAATGCTGTTAAGGAGCTTGTGCTCACAGGCATACTGATGACGGCAAGGAATGTTACCAATGCAATCGCCTGGACTAAAACAATTAAAGAGGACGTCTCTATAACCGTTGAAAAAAATAAATCACAGTTTGCAGGTCATGAAATCAAAGGAAAAACTCTCGGAGTGATCGGTCTTGGTTCCATCGGCGTTATGGTGGCAAATGCAGCGGAAAGTTTGGGAATGAACGTCCTCGGATACGATCCTTATATGTCTATCGCATCAGCACATGAATTGTCCAGCACAATTGATATCCATGAATCATTGGATCTGGTCCTTCCGCACTGCGATTATATTACGATCCATGTTCCTTATATGGAAAATACAGACGAAATGATAAATGAAAAAAGATTTGAAATGATGAAGGACGGCGTTTGCCTCCTGAACTTCTCCAGGGATCAGATCGTCAGTGAGCAAGATGTTACGAAAGCTATAGAATCGGGCAAGGTACGAAAATATGTGACGGACTTCCCATCAGAGCAAATTCTTTGTCTGGAAGATGCCATTTGCATCCCGCATCTTGGAGCATCTACAAAGGAATCCGAAGAAAACTGCGCCAGAATGGCAGTGGATCAACTGATGGATTATATAGAAAACGGAAATATCACAAACTCTGTGAACTTCCCGAACTGTTCATTGGGAATCATCACTGCTAAAAGCAGAATCGCTATTTTGAATAAGAACGTGCCTGCCATTCTCGGTAAAGTCACGGGCATATTGGCGGATATGAATATCAATATCAGCGACTTAAACAACAGAAGTAAGGGTGACTTGGCATACACGCTCATAGACGTTGATTCAGAGGTCGATGAAACTGAACTGAAGAATGCATTGGGAGTAAATGGGATTATCTCCGCACGTGTTATTCGACAGGAGTCCTGACCGAACGCGAGATACCGGCTCTCGGGACCGCCTCTATTTGTCAGGTTTAAGCTTATCCCAGACTACATTTATCTGTATACCTATAACCAGAATGTAGCCGAGAATGTAAAACCAGAAAAGCAACGCAACTATGGCCGCCAAACTTCCGTAAAGAAGATCGTAATTGGCGAAAATGGACGCGTAATATGAATAAATCCATGTTGCCAGCAGTATACCGGCGGATGCCGATATACTTCCTGGCAATATTTTTTTAAATGAGATACGTTCCGACGGAAGCACATAGTAATTATAACTGACCATTAGAAAAAACAGTATTGTGGCAACAGGCCAGCGCAATACAATCCATATACTGTCTAAAGCAAATTCTACATTCATGATTTTATTGACATAAGCCGTAAGGATATCGATTAGGATTACTCCGTAAACAAGGACCAACAAACCGAAGGAAATAGTAAACAGAGTAATCACAATAGTTTTGATTGCTCTAAACCGTTCTCTGAAAAAGCCTCTCCCGCCGTATGGATGTCCGGTAAATGAGTAATTTGTGATGCGCATCATGGAATACTGTGCCTTGGAGGCAGCCCACAGCGCAAAAATAAGAAAGGCTACGCTTATTACACCTGACGGAGTATAAGTAAAATATTCAGACAGGGTCTCATAAAATTCGGGTGAAACATATTCATAAATCAAATTTCGCACAACTACCATCGATATGGAAAAAAAACCCATCATTTCTCCTAAAATTATAGTGATGGGAACCAGAGACAGCAAAAAGAAGAATGCCAGCTCCGCCGCCACGCCTTGATAATATGGTTCTGACATACGTTTGATGACCATTAATGTCACATTACGAAAAGTTCTGTTTTTCATATTATATTATCCCCGGTTAATCCTTTTCTCATAGTCTCAATATTTTCAATACTACCCCTATAAAAATATTCTCAATCCTTTTTCTTCAGTTCTCTTTCCTCTGCCAGTAACTTTCTAAGATGCTGCAAGGCTATTGCTCTATGGCTGATCTTATTTTTTTCTTCTCCTGAAAGCTCAGCAAAAGTTTTATCATAGCCCAAAGGGACAAACAGCGGATCATAACCGAAACCATTGCTTCCTCGCTCCTGATATAAAATATGCCCCTCACATTCACCTCTTGCAACAATCTTTCTACCATCGGAATATACCAGGGTTATTACCGATACAAAGCGCGCGGTCCGATTTTCTGGTTCCACTCCCAAAAGAAGACTCAGCAGCTTTTCATTATTTTTTGCGTCATGGGCATCTTCACCTGCAAACCTGGCTGAAATAACATCTGGAGCTCCCCCCAGCGCATCTACCATTATTCCGGAATCATCAGCTATAGTTGTTTCTCCGGAAAGCATCATGATTTCTCTTGCTTTTTTTTCTGAATTTTCCTCAAATGTCTTGCCGTCCTCAATGATTTTAATATCGGGAATACCCGCTTCCCCTCTGGAGATGACCTCCATGTCGAATTCTCTGGTGATAGCCTGGATTTCTTCAATTTTATGTTTATTCTGTGTCGCCGCGATGATTCGCATGCCGGCCTCCCGTTTTAAACTTCTTCGTCCCCTGTTCGATAAATCCGCAGTCAATGCAGCAGGCATTAAGAGTTCTTCATCATGACGCTTTCGATTACGTCTGCAACACCCTCGCAGGCGTCACAACAAATTTCCATGAAGTGCAACGCACGGCTCCACCCATAAACCTCAAGAGGGTCCTTCCCATGAACGTATAGATTTCGAACCGCTTTTGTAAACAGCGCGTCCCCTTCTTCTTCCAACCTGTTAATTTCAATGATCAATCCGTGCAATGTCGGGGATTTTCTGAAATTATGAAATTCGACCAATGCCTGTTTTAGGGCATAACAGCATTTTACAATGATTGCCGCCATTTTCAGCGCATCATCTCTCATTGTCTTGATATTAAACATGTACATGCGCATCAGAACGTCTTCAAGATTATCCGTTACATTGTCGATAGCATCCGCCATTGCAACGATGTCTTCTCTTTCGATCGGCGTAATAAATTCCCGGGCAAGCCTTTTCATCATAATATGGCGTTCCACGTCGCCTGCATGCTCGATATTATGCATCTTCTTCATTTGTTCTTCCAGTTCATCAGGATTAAAATTATGCATAATCTCGCTTAACAGGGCAGCGGCCTGGCAGGAATAATTCACCAGCTTAACAAACGTGTCAAAATAGGTCTCATCTTTCTTTAATGCCATTATAGTTTTCTCCTTTAATCTTGCTTCAACGAACAAGGCAATCCTTGTTGCCCCATTTACCTTCGATTCATTTATCTATAAGGTTTATTCAGAAGCCTCTATATTAAAAAATTTTCATAAATAGCAATGCCATAAAAAATCCGATCGCCCCGCAGCCCGGAAAAGTCAAAATCCAGGCGGTTATCATCTCCCTGACAATGCCCCAATTGACGGCGGTAAGCCTTCTTGCCGCTCCCACACCCATGATCGCGGTTGTCTTGGTATGGGTTGTGCTCACAGGCAATCCAAAGAGCGAGGCGGTAAACAAGCACAGCACTGCAGCCAAATCAGCAGAAAACCCCTGATACTTTTCAAGCTTAACCATGTCCATCCCAACAGATTTAATGATGCGGTATCCTCCGATAGAAGTGCCCAGCGCCATCACCACAGAGCAAAGAATCATCAGCCACAGAGGGATCTGAAATTCAGTGACATTGCCCTGCCCCTTCGCAAGGAACATTCCAATCATGAATACTCCCATAAACTTCTGACCGTCCTGAGCTCCATGCATAAAGGCCATTCCGGCCGCGGTGCCGATCTGAGCATTCTTAAATACCGCGAAGGCCTTTCTCCTGTCTATGCTTCGGAAAAGTGATTCTATCCCTTTTACTGAAACATATCCCATGGCAAATCCCATGACAGTTGAAAGTACAAGTCCGTAAATGACTTTTATCCATTCTGATCCGTTTATTCCCGCCAAACCACCCTGCAATGCAATAGCTGCTCCTGAGAGCCCTGCGATCAAGGCATGGCTTTCGCTTGTAGGGATTCCAAACCACCAGGCGGAGGTCGCCCATATTACAATTGCGAATAATGCAGCACAAAGGGCTGTGAGCGCATCATCCGATTTCCCTCCAAAATCGACCATTCTGTATATGGTCTGCGCAACGGTCGCATTGACCATTGTCATAAGAAATACTCCCAAAAAGTTAAAAACCGCTGCCATTAAAATTGCGGTACGAGGTCCCAGGGAGCGAGTGGAAACGCAAGTAGCGATAGCATTCGGCGCATCTGTCCATCCATTAACCAGTATCACCCCTAAGGTTAATATTGTTGTTACGACAAGCGCTGGGTTTGACGATAATTGATAAATAAAATCAACAAGTGACACTGCCATTGTTTGCCTCCTTATGAAACTATAACATAATAACACTTTTAAGCCCTTTTTACAATAATGTTCGACTAATAAATGTGCTGAAGTTACTGTTCACTGCCTTTTGTGCAGGGTATGGCTTAAAGAATGCTAAAAGCCTCGCAAATGCGAGGCTTTTAGTCGGTTCGTTTGTTGATGGGTTCAAAAGGCAAGTTTTTCTTCAGATATTACTCATTGATTCAGTTTGTTACTTGACACCTGTTTGTATTATGGACCTATACCATCATATTTAGAGGTGTCCCCCTGGTTTTTACCGTAAGATTTCCCTGAAATATTACCTTTTTTGTTTTCTTCGTTCATTTTCTTATTTTTTTTAGATTTACTTTTAGTCTTCATAGAAAAATCACCTCAATATTATAATCCCCCCTTCTTTGAATAATATGCCTCAGTCTGTTCATTCAAATCGCTGAATTTCAGCCGTCAATCAGAGTTTTTCGTTCTGTTCCTTCGTGAAGCAAATCCCAAAGCTTTTTTTCATTTCCTTTTTTTATAGCATCACGATATTGAAGAAGTCTATCGATCACTCCATCAATTTCTTCAACAAGATTATCACGGTTAAGCATAAAAAGCTCTGTCCACATTGATTCATTCAATTTGGCGACTCTGCTCAAATCTTTATAGCTTCCGGCAGAATAACCTTTATGCTTAAAGGAAGAGGAACTTTTTATATATGCGCTGGAGAGCACATGAGGAAGCTGAGATGTGAAGGCAATCATCCTATCATGCTCCGTGGGTGTTGATATCTGTACATGATTAAAGCCCAATGAAAGCCAGAGCTTTTTCAACAAATCCATATCCTGTATACTCATATCTGTTTGCGGAGTCAGAATCATTGATGCATGCTTGAACAGGTCATTCTGAGAATACTTGAACCCGGAAAATTCAATTCCTGCCATAGGATGACCGCCCACATAAGCAAAACCTTGCTCTGCTGCGATAGGCTGTATCTCTGCACACACGGCTTCTTTCACACCACAGCAGTCGATAACAAACGCACCTTTTTTTAAGTATCCTTGATGAGCCTTCACATATTCAATCGTCGCGCCGGGATATAATGAAAGAATCATAATATCACACTGACCAATGCTATCATAGGTCAGACGTTCATCTATGGCCTACAGCAGCAATGCTTTGCATACTACCGACTCTAATAGATCTGTACCCAATACCTCATGCTCTGTATTCTGTTTTATCGCCTTTGCGATAGAGCCTCCAATCAAGCCCAGTCCAACGATTCCAATTTT
>JAQWBM010000010.1 GCA_028706405.1 Eubacteriales bacterium | reverse complement strand
TATAACGGAGCCTTGGGCTATACGGTTAAAATAGACCATGGCGGCGGTAAAGTCACCTTATACGGACATTGCAGCAAGCTGAATGTCAAAGTAGGAGATCGAGTGTATCAAGGCCAGCATATCGCCAATGTAGGGAGTACAGGGAAAAGTACTGGTCCGCACGTTCACTTTGAAGTACATGTCAATGGAAAAACAAAAAACCCATTGAATTACCTATAACGTAATAGCAGAGAAATATTTCAACAAAAGCTCTATTATTACAGGTTCAAAAACATCTTATAGTTCAAGAGACCGCAGCCCTGTGCACAGCGGTCTTCTTTTTTTAATGGGACAGCATCACGGATCAATATCTGTTTCACTTGAGCAGGTGTCAGCCAGGGATTAGTAGCATAAAGACAAGCGGCCACACCGCTTACTAAGGGTGCTGCCATGGAAGTGCCTGTCTGAACGGAATAACTTTTTGGGTTTTTTCTGTCCAAAGAACATATATCTACTCCCGGAGCAATCAAATCTGGCTTAATGTACCCGGAAAGAGTAGGACCACGGCTCGAAAAGCCAGCGACCTTGATATTTCCACCCTCATCAAATTTAGTCGTATCTGCTGCTCCTACGGTAATCACCATAGGGCTGATCCCCGGAGAGTTTATAGTAAATTTTCCGGGACCATTGTTGCCTGCTGCGGCAACCACACTATAGCCGCACCGGACAGCCGCATTGGCGCCCTTAACCAACGAGTCGTCTTCATCTTCGGGTTCCACCTTAATGCCAAGCGACAGATTGATTACTCGAATATTATATAATCGTCCATTATTAATGATCCATTGAAGAGCAGCCAGTATGTCGGATTCGGTACCGTTACCCGAATCATCAAGCGCTTTGATAGAGATGATATCCGCGCAGGGGGCTGTACCGGTGTATTTGTATGATGTATAGCCGTTTCCTGCGATAAGCCCCGCTACATGAGTTCCGTGCCCGTCATCGTCATACGGCGTCTCTTTGTTTGCAAGAAGATCCTTGAAAGCAACAATTCTATTTTTAGGCTTGACAAGGTCATAATGGGGAGCAATGCCGGTATCTATAACTGCCACACCCACGCCTTTACCTCTTTCCGTGCTGTCAAAGATTCTTTCCATATCCTTCTCAAAGTTTCCGCATGCAATCTGAACAGGCTTTGCATGGGGAAAGAGAGGTGTTTTTGATACGATAGCATCTTTCCTGATAGAAGCTATCATAATGTTATTTGATAAATTATTGATTTTTTCTTTTGGAATTTCGACCGAAAATGCATTGATGAATGGCAGCTCATATTTGATTTGACCATAGCTTTCAATAATGCAATCTCTTATTTCGTTGATAGTACGTTTTGAATATATGATAACAGGGATCATTTCCCCACAAGTTGAATACATTGTAATCACTTCCCTCGCCTCATAATATGAATAAGAGCTTGGGCAAAGTGAGAAGGGCGAAAAAAATTGGAAAGAACGGATTTTTGACGAATCTGTATTTTTTTGATATAATGACTGCGTCATTTGTGTGAGAAATCACCTCATAAGACGGACAGTTAAATCATGTATTAAAATCCATAAAATGTGTTTGGCGGGGTCTGAACGGTTGCGTCTGTAGATAGGGGGTATTCTTATGGACTCTAAAAAGGTTTTGATTATTGAGGATGAAAAGTCTATATCAGATATTATAAAATTCAACTTAGTTAAGGAAGGATTTGAAGTCGAAGCTTCATATGACGGGCAGGAAGGGCTGACAAAAGCTCTGTCCGGCAAGCCGGATCTGATTTTGCTTGACGTCATGCTCCCTATCATGGATGGATTTCAGGTATGCAAAAAAATAAGGGAGACAAATGCTATACCGATCATTATGCTGACAGCAAAGGAGGAAGAGGTGGACAAGGTTCTTGGTCTGGAGCTTGGTGCGGATGATTATATAACAAAACCATTCGGTATGAGGGAGCTGATAGCAAGAATCAAAGCAAATATCCGCAGAACAGATTTGATGAAGGACTTGAAGGATGCACCGTCCAATATTCAGGTCTTTGGGAACCTGGCAATTGATTTAAACCGATATGAAGTGCGAAAGAATGAAAAGGCGCTGGAGCTTACTCTGCGTGAGTTTGAACTGTTGAAATATCTGGCGGAACGTGAGAACAAAGTCTTTTCAAGAGAACAGCTTCTGGAGGAAGTCTGGGGGTACGAATACTATGGTGATATCCGTACGGTAGATGTAACGGTGCGAAGATTGAGGGAAAAGCTTGAGGATAATTCCAGTAACCCAAAGTATATCATGACAAAAAGAGGAATAGGATATTACTTTAGGAGGCCGTAACGGTATGATCGGGAAAAAGAGAAGGTCTGGTATAAGGTGGAAGATAGTATTGATATACTTTCTTCTTGTCTTCATCGCGACAACGATAATAGGGGTTTTTATTATGAGCCAATTAGAGGCCTATTATAAGAACTCTATTCGAGACAATATGTCAAATTTGGTCCTTGAAGGTACATTGCTGTCCTCTTTTACTGAATATGATGACTTGATCAGCAATCAGAAGAAAATCCAGTCAAACATTGTAAATTGGTCTAAAGGGATTCAGCAAGAAATATTTGTCGTTGATGATGATTTTACAATCATTGCTTCCAATAACGAAAAACTGGTACTAAAGAGCGCGGTTACTTTACTGGATCAAAGCATTATTTTCAGCGGCCTCAGTGGTGAAATCGCAGAAGCTGACGGCACCGTGCAGATGCAAAACAAAGATATTCCAGTCAAGAACATGGTATTTCCCATTGGAGAAGATGAGGACATCAAAGGAGTCCTTTATCTCAGGGAGGATATGACAAGTGTTTATGAGACTATAGATCAATCAAAGCTTATTTTTGTACGAGCAATGGCTATCGCCCTCTTAATAACGGTTGTTCTTGGCTTTTTCATAGCGAGAAGCATAACCGTTCCAATCAATGATGTAACTGAAAAGGCCGAAAAGATGGCGCAGGGAGATTTCAGCCAGGAGGTTAGCGTTAAATCTGATGATGAGATAGGACGTCTTGCCGAAATGTTCAATCTGCTCCGAAAACAGCTAAATCTGACGCTGTCAGAAATCTCCAATGAAAAAAGTAAACTTGAGACGATATTGAAATATATGGCTGACGGTCTAATTGCTGTTGATTTGTCCGGCCATATCATTCATTCCAATCCGGCGGCAATGTCAATGCTTAACATCACTGAAGAGGATAAGGCAAACAGGCATTATGATGATATTATAAGAGACTATAATGAAAACCTGATTTTTGATCGATTAAGAGGAAACTGTATAGATGGAGGAGTTGCGGATGTCTTTTCTTATGGCGGCTCTATTTTTGCGGTAAGATATGACCGGTTTAAGGATGAAAACGCACAGGATGTAGGGATTATCATGATCCTTCAGGATATTACCGCACGGCAAAAGCTTGAAAATATGCAAATGGATTTTGTGGCAAACGTATCCCATGAACTGAGAACGCCGCTTACGACTATAAAAAGCTACACTGAAACTTTGCTGAGCGGTCAGGTTGATGATAAAGAAACGATCAATCAGTTTTTGCAGGTAATCGATGCGGAAGCAGATCGTATGAATCGCCTCGTAAAGGTCCTGCTCCAGCTTTCCAGATTGGATTATAATCAGGAAATTTGGAATATGAGGGAAATCAATCTAATCAGTTTACTGAAATCGGCAGTGACAAGGGTTGAGATGACAGCAAAAAACAAGAACCAGCATCTAAACTATATTTTTAATGACAATCAAAAGATTATGTCAGTAATTGACAGGGATGGAATAGAGCAGGTCCTGCTCAATGTTCTCAGCAATGCAATAAAATATACACAAGAAGGCGGAAGAATAGACATCGATGCTTTGCGTATGGAAAAAAACGCACATATTATAGTTACCGACAATGGCATTGGCATTCCGGAAAAGGAGCAGTCTCGAGTGTTCGAACGATTTTTCCGGGCGGACAAAGCCCGTTCGAGAGCTATGGGTGGCACCGGACTCGGTCTGGCCATCTCAAAACAGATCATAGAGGAACATAATGGCAATATTGAAATTGAAAGCAAAGAAGGCCGGGGAACGAAAGTAACAATATCTCTGCCCTTGTCTATTACAAGGGGGAAGCAAAATATCGAATGAGCGCTGAAGAAGTGAACGCATTCATTTATATTTAATATCCGGTTTCTTTTGAATAAACAGACACCTCTAATAATATATTAAAAAGGGGTGTTTTTTATGAATTCACATGTTGTTAATATCGATAACAGAGAAAAACTTTCAATCACAGGAGTTACCGACATAGAGAGCTTCAATGAGGAAAATATATTGCTGATATTAGAAAACGGCGGACTTATCATCAAAGGAGAAAATCTTCATGTACAGAAACTGGACTTGGATGAAGGAATGGTCTTGATTTCAGGAGCTATCAGTGCGGCGGTATATACAGAAAAGAAAGACAAACAGGAAAAAGGATTCCTGAAAAAGATTTTGAAATGAGCCCTGAAATTAATCCGCTCATCATAGATCAATCCTTTGAATTTGTTATTATGCTCTTTGCGGGAATGACAATTATGCTGTTTCACGATATCTTCATAAGAATTAATGACAAGTTAAAGCCGGGAAGAGGGATGTCTTTCGTCCAGGATATTTTGTTTTGGTTGTTTGCGGCTATATTGACCTCATCTTTTCTTTATTATTGCAGTTACGGAAGGCTCAGCGCTCATGTACTTATTGCATTTGTAGCAGGTGCTGTCTTGTGGAAAAAATTCTTTTGTGGTAAAATGGGTTAGTAAAATCTGTTCAGAGGCGGCTTTACTACCAAGGGATAATAGCTGTGTATACCATTGATTCAGCTGAAGGTTAATTTATGTTGAAGAGAAAAAAACGTCGCAGCAGGGAATATAAGAATAGTAACCAGGTTATCAGTATAGAAGAAGCAAGACAGGAACGAAAGCGAAAAAGAGCCGAAGCTGCAAAAAAAAACAAAATAAGAAAAACAAAGCATCCTGTAACCCAGAGGCATGCGGTAAAAAAAGCCCGCCACAGAATGGTGTACTTTTTTATTACCCTTTTCATTATAGGCATTATCGGGGTTTCGGTTTTTAATATTATTAACTTAAAGCTCACTAAAGCGAGAGTGCTGGAGGAACAGCAGGAACTGCTGGAGCAGAAGGCTATGCTTGAATCAATCTATTCGCGGGTCAGCAGTCCGGAATATATTGAGCAGCAGGCCAGACATCAGCTGAAAATGATCAAACCGGAGGAGATATTGTATGTGCTCCCTGATAAGGATGATAAGGAAAACAAGGGCGGTATCGTACCGAATTAGGAGATCTTTATGATCAAAGAAATCATAGTTGTGGAAGGCAGAGATGACGAAGCAGCAGTAAAAAGAGCGCTTGAAGCTGAGACTATAGCTACTCACGGCTTTGGTATCAAGCCGGAAACCTTTGCGCGTATCAAAAAGGCCTATGCCGAAAAAGGAATCATTATTTTTACCGATCCGGACTTTGCCGGAGAGAAAATAAGAAAAAGACTTGCCGAACGATTTCCGCATGGGAAGCATGCCTTTTTATCAAGGGAAGAGGCACTGAAAAATGGTGATATCGGAATAGAAAATGCTGCTCCTGAAATGATCAGGGAAGCCTTGGAAAGGGCGAGACCTTCTATCGAAAATAGGCGATATGAGTTCCAACAGGAGGATTTGCTGGAATGTGGACTTGTGGGCACACCGGGCGCTGCAGAAAAAAGAGACAAGCTGGGGCAGCTTTTAGGTATAGGCTATGGAAATTCAAAGGTTTTTCTTAACAGGCTAAATCAATATGGGATTAAAAGGAGCGAATTTAAAAATGCTTTGATTGAAGCGGACAAGCAAAAAGGACCAAAAACAAGATAAAAATAAAATGACAGATAGTATATTTCTATATAAAAAGAAAGATTATAAGTAAGATGAAACTATATTCACCGGCAATGATAAATGAAATAAAAAAAAAGCATGGCATCAGACCTGTAAAATCCCTCGGCCAAAATTTTATTATAGATAAAAACATCATTGATAAAATAATCGAAAAATCCAACATAAGCAAGGGGGACCTTGTGATAGAAATTGGACCGGGGATCGGAGCGCTTACCGCTGCTGCGGCTGAAAAGGCAGCCAAGGTTATTGCCATAGAAATTGACAAAAACCTGATTCCGATTTTAGAGGAAACCCTCAGCGAATATAACAATATTGAAATTATAAACAATAATATTATGAAAACCAATTTCGGAAGAATATTGGAACAAAACAAAGAAATAAACGGTCAAAGAATGGATGGGGTTAAGATACTGGGAAATCTCCCATATTACATCACAACTCCTATAATAATGAAAATTCTTGAGGATAAAGTAGCAGCGGACAGTATCACCGTTATGCTGCAAAAAGAAGTAGCCGATCGTATTAAGGCTGAACCGGGAAGCAAAACCTACGGAGCACTTTCCGTAGCAGTACAGTATTATTGTACCGTGACCCATGTGGCTAACGCAACGAAGGAAGTATTTGTACCTCGTCCTAAGGTTGATTCTACAGTGATCCGTTTGGATCTAAGAAAAGAAAAACCATTTCCACTTGATGACGAGGATGCTTTTTTTGCGGTTGTAAAAGCGGGCTTTGGACAGCGAAGGAAAACCCTATTAAATTCTCTGACAGGGATTTACGGGTTAACGAAGGATGAAATCGCCTCCATAATAGAAAATGCCGGCATTGATCCTGCCAGGAGGGCGGAGACACTTCAGCTTCAGGAATTTGCAACGTTGGCAAATATATTTAGAACGAAAAATAACTGACTGGAGGCAAAACGAAGTTAATGAAATCCTTTTTTGAAAGATATCTTCATAACTCCATCGCATTGTGCGTGGTGTTATCAATATCTATAAATATTATAATTGAATCTATAAGCAGGAAGTCATTATTGGAATGTCTGAATTATTTTTTAGACTCACCCATGACCTTTATTTATAATACCTTTCTGATCTTTTTCACTTATTCCATCGCATATTTGGTAAAACGCAGAAATTTTGTTTATATGTTGGTTTCTATATTCTGGCTTGCTGTAGGGATTACAAATGGTGTCATTCTAAGTTTCAGAATGACACCGTTTACGGTCTCGGATTTGGCATTGCTGGAAAACGGCATATCAATAATTCCCAATTACCTCAGCACGACAGGGATCATACTTGCTGTGGCAGGGGGTATCCTGATCATTATAGCGTTTATGCTGGTTTTCATTTTTATGCCTAAGCACAAACAAAAAATAAATTATGCGAAGAGCATTGCCGGTATTTTAGCTTTAGGAATATCTTTTTTCGGATTTACGAGTCTGGCCATTAACCAGAACTGGGTGTCGACTCATTTTGGTAATTTAGGGTATGCTTACAGGGATTATGGTTTTCCGTACTGTTTTATGAATACGTGGCTGAACACAGGTGTTTCAGCGCAGCCAAACTATTCAAAAGAAAGAATTCTCGGCATTTTTACACCAGAAGAGTTGGACGCTCTGGAGAGCGTTACGGTGAGCACCAGTGATGAACGGAAACCTAATGTGCTCATGCTTCAAATGGAATCCTTCTTTGATCCGACTTTGCTGGAGAATGCCACCTATTCAACAGATCCGATCCCCAATTTTCGTAAGCTTAAGAAAGAGTATTCCTCAGGCTTCCTGACAGTACCCTCAATAGGAGCAGGCACGGCAAATACCGAATTTGAGGTACTATCCGGAATGCGGGTGAGATTTTTTGGACCGGGGGAATACCCTTATAAATCTGTATTAAAGGATACAACAAGCGAGACCATCGCATATACTTTGAAGCGCCTGGGATATGGTACACATGCGATACACAATCATAGAGGAGCATTTTATGGAAGAAATCTGGTTTTTTCAAATTTAGGATTTGATACTTTTACCTCTTTGGAATATATGAACGGGGTTGTGAAAACACCTGGAAACTGGGCTAAGGACGGTGTTTTAGTAGATGAGATCCTGACTGCGTTGCAATCCACTGAAAGCGAGGATCTGGTATATACTATCTCAGTTCAGGGTCACGGAAAATACCCCAGTTCTCGAATCATCGAGGACCCGGTGGTCATTGCGGAGACGATTGGAATAGATGAAGATGCGCTGGCATTTGAATATTACATCCAGCAGCTTTACGAAATGGACAAATTTATTGGAGAGCTGGTGGAAACCTTGGAAAATTATGAAGAGGACATAGTGCTTGTCATTTTTGGAGACCACCTTCCTGGTCTTAACTTTGACGAGAATGATATGATTAACAAAACCATATACGAAACGGAGTATGTGATATGGGATAATTTTGGCTTATCGAAGGAAAATAAGGATTTGTGTGCATATCAGCTCGGAGCCGAGGTTCTTGACAGGATAAATATTCACGAAGGAGTACTTACAAAATATCATCAAAATTACAAGGACGATTTGGATTATTTGATCAATTTGGAGGCGCTCCAATATGATATGCTGTATGGAAAAAGGTATATTTTTGATGGAATAAATCCTTATGAGCCTACCGAGCTGCAAATGGGCATAAGAGAAATTAAAGTAGAAGCTGTAGTCGAGGTCGGCAATGAATACTATATCAAAGGAACAAATTTCACTCCTTTCAGCAAAATATCCCTTGATGACAAGGTGCTTGACACCATATTCCTGGGTCCGTCAGTCCTGGGTCTTCTGGAAGAAGTTGACCCTAAGGACGTTTACAAAATGAAGGTCAGTCAGGTTGAAAAGAACAAAGAGATCCTAAGCACGTCGGAGTAAAAGAAATATATAGAAATTATGTATAATTTTGTTTAAGGAGGAATATGAAAATGAGAAAGATCATATCAACAAAGGCAGCTCCCTCAGCAATAGGTCCTTATTCTCAGGGAAATATTTTTGGCAATCTGATTTTTACTTCTGGTCAGGTCCCGCTTGACCCGGAAACAGGAGTTATTATTGGAACTTCAGTCGAAGAACAGACAGAACAGGTACTGAAGAATATAAAAGCGATACTTGAGGAAGCAGGAAGTTCCATGAACAAAGTTCTTAAAACGACGGTATTTATGAAGAACATGAAGGATTTTACTGCCATGAATGCAGTTTATGCCAAGTATTTTATTGAAGGCTCCTATCCTTCCCGCTCCGCAGTCGAAGTGTCTCGTCTTCCCAAAGACGTACTGGTAGAAATCGAAACAATAGCTTATCTGTAATACGCTGAAATTGTGAAATCTTTCTGTAGTATCACCCTTGCTGCATCAATAGATGAAGCAAGGGGTTTTCATGTGCTTTAATGTCGAAATATGGTGTATAAATATGACGCAAAATATCCTTGGTTTGCGATATGCTGTTATTAAGTAAAGAATAATTAAGAAATTGTGAGTATAAGCTGAACAATTTTATGAAAAGATTCGTATTACTAATGAAAATGTTAACTAGAAATCAGGGGGAAGAATAATATGGCAAGAAGAGGGAGTTTGAAAATTTATTTTGGTTATTCTCCAGGGGTGGGGAAAACCTATAGAATGCTTAAGGATGCACATGAGAAATCGAGAAGAGGAATTGATGTATTGGTTGGGTACATAGACGCCAATTCCAGTAATGACACCAAGGAACTGATGGAAGGGTTGGACCTTCTGCCGTTCAAGCAGATTTTCAGCAGTAAAGGTATGATTACTGAGTTTCATTTGGAGGGTGCATTGTTTCGCAAGCCACAGATCATTCTAATCGATGAAATGGCTCATGCGAATGCAGACGGCTCGAAACACGAAAAACGGTTTCAGGACATCGAAGAATTGCTGGAAGCAGGTATAAGTGTATACACCACTGTTAACGCGCATCAAATCGAAAGCCTGAGCCGGGTTGTCAACGAAGATCTTAAAATACCTTTTGAAGAACGAATACCCGATTACATATTTGATTTTGCAGAGAGTGTAGAATTTATCGATCTGGAACCGGAAGAACTGATTCGAAGATACCGGGAAGGCAAGATCAATAGCAGAAATAGAACCTTGAATGTTTTGAAGGGATCATTTAATAAGAATAATCTGGACAAGCTTAGAGAGTTATCTATCAAGAGAACAACAGAGAGGATCAATAAGGTTTGTAACTGGAGCTGATTTTTTCACATTCAGTCCGTTATTTCATTCCCGGATAGTTTGAATCGAGGTATAATTAATAGGAAGAATATAAAAAGCCTTATCAGGGTCGATTCAGGGGCTGCTTATGCAGCCCTTGTTATGCTATAACGCTTAAGCAGAAAACAAATAATATCAGGACCTAAAACGGAAAGGTATAATTATAATATGGTTATATTAAGAGCTGAAAACTTGTCAAAAAGCTATCAAATGGGTGAAATCGAAGTAAAGGCGCTTCAGGATACTTCTTTTGAAATTGAAGAGGGAAAATTTATAGTGATTCTGGGGGCCAGCGGCTCCGGAAAGAGCACTCTTCTCAATATTATTGGCGGTATGGATCAGCCAACTTCAGGGAAGGTGTTCCTTCGAGATGAGGAAATAACTGCATACAACGAAAAAGAACTGACAGAATATCGCCGAAATAAAATAGGCTTCATTTTTCAATTTTACAATATTATGTCCAACCTGACTGCTGAAGAAAATGTCGAGCTTGCTACGGAAATCTCTGAAGATCCTTTGCCTGTCGGAGAAATACTTGAAGCGGTAGGGTTGGGAGAAAGGAAGGATCACTTTCCGTCTCAATTAAGCGGTGGTGAACAGCAGCGAGTTTCGATCGCAAGAGCTGTGGCTAAAAATCCCGAGATTCTGCTCTGTGACGAACCGACGGGAGCGCTGGACTTTGAAACGGGAATCAAAATATTAAGTTTGCTTCGTAAGGTTAACAGGGAGATGGGGAAGACAGTCATAGTTATTACCCACAACGCAGATATTGCTTATATGGCGGATCGTATCATTAAAATGAGAGACGGCGGTATCATAGAGGATAAAATCAATGACAACCCGATAGATGTTGAGGATATTAAATGGTAATGCATAAAAAAAAGCATAGGCTGCCTAAGATTGATATCATGCTCATACGAATGATAGGGAATTCCAAGGGACAGTTTATAGCCGTAATGATCATTATCACCATGGGGGTTGCGATATTTACGTCTTTGAACATGGCCTCAGTGAATATGGATAATACCGTGGATGTTTATTACAAACAAAATAATTTTGCGGATCTTTTTATTCAAACTGTTGCGGCACCAAAACAAAAAATCAAGCAGCTGCAGGATATAAAGGGTGTTGATCAGGCTATGGGCAGAATTACTATTGACGTGCCAATGATCACAGAAAATCAAAACGAGAGAGTAAATCTGCGCCTTATTACAACTACCGGGGACGAGGAAGAACTTAGCCGTTCCACCATATTGGAAGGTAAGCCTGTTTTGGATTCCGAAAGCGAAGCCTTGCTGATTGAACAGTTTGCTGAAGCCAGAGGAATAAAAACAGGTGATGAGATCCATGTCCAAATTCGGGGAACACAGTACGCGTTGAATGTGGCGGGCATCGTTGCCAATCCGGAATATATTTATTTAGTGGAAAGCAATCAGTCTATATTACCTGATGAGAAAACATTCGGTGTATGTTATGTAACGGAGGAATTCGGGCAGCAGGCAGCCGGATTGACTGGAAGTTATAATGAAGTGCTGATAAGTTATGAAGCTAATGCGGATGAAGAAGCGCTGATTGATGATGTTGAGAAAGCATTGGATCTTTATGGTGTAAAGCAGACAATAAAGCGGGAGGATCAGTTGAGCAATGCCATAATAAATCAGGAATTAGTCCAATTAAACAGCATGGCCGGTACGATCCCGATTCTTTTTCTCCTGGTTGCAGCATTGATACTTATGATGATGCTTTCCAGGATGGTAAAAAAGGATAAAATAAAAATAGGAGTTCTAAAATCAATTGGATATCGGAACAGACAGGTTTTATTTCACTATGTAAAGTACTCCTTGACCACAGGCGTTATAGGCGGAGCCGCCGGAGCGATTCTTGGAATGGTCATTGCCGGCGGTATTACGCGGCTTTATCTGACATATTTTCACATTCCTCTGCTTCGGATCGAGTTTTACTATTCATATCTTTTCATTGCAATTATTTTATCTACAGCGTTTTGTATTATTTCCGGACTTATCGGTGCAAGAGGAGTTCTGCGGGTTACCCCTGCCGATGCCATACGAACGGAGACGCCGAAGTCAGGAAAAAGAATTTTGATTGAAAAAATTCCGTTTTTCTGGAAACGATTATCCTTCAGCAGTAAAATGATCAATAAGAATATATTTAGGAATAAGAAACGGACATTATTTGTCATGGCGGGAGTGTCCTTGACATATGCGATGATGCTGTTCAGCACCAGTATGCCCGGTGTTATGGACCAGATGATGAATGAGCATTTCAGAGAATTCCAAAGGATGGATTACAATATAGGTTTTATAAATCCCGTCCATTTTAGTACAGTCAGAGATATGGAGCATCTTGTAGATGTGGACTACATCGAGGGAAAATTGGAATATCCCTTTGAACTGACAAACGGTAGTAAAAAGAAAGCGGTAAATATAATAGGGCTTTCAAGAGACACGAAGTTTTATTCCTTTATTGACGGCAAGGGAAATGAAATGAATATTCCAAAACAGGGAATGCTTATAACTGAGAATATGGCTAAGGCACTGGACGTAGAAAAGGGTGATTTGATTCAAGTAAATAACTATATTCCTGACAGGGAAGATATTATCATTCAAATCAAAGGTGTAATAAGACAATCCTTGGGGATGAATGCATATATGGACATTGATACAATGGGGAAGCTGCTGCTTGAAAAGAACGTTATCAATGGAGTGTATATGGACTCTAAGGACCCAGATATCAATGACAAGTTAATTCGAGCCGCCAATATCGCCACTATCATGTCTATCGCGGATATGAGAAATGTTTATGAACAATATATGACAATGATGATGGTTTCCATTGGCGTTATGGTGGTCTTTTCAGGAGCCCTGGGATTTAGTATAGTATATAATACTACTATAGTCAGTCTTAGCGAACGTGAGATGGAGTTTTCTTCATTAAGGGTGCTGGGGTTCAGTAAACGGAAAATCTTTTTACTGATTTTGAGGGAAAATAATATTCTCATGATTTTAGGTATTATTTTTGGAATTCCTTTGGGTTTTCTGATGTCGGAATACAGCTCTGTTGCGTTCAGTACGGATATTTATTCTCTGGATATGACTCCCTCTAAGCAGGCTTTGGTATACGCGGGGATTTATACGGCGGTTTTCGTTTTACTCGCACAGCTTGTGACTTACCGGAAAATACAGAGACTTGATTTCCTGCAGGCGTTAAAAACCAGAGAATCCTAATCACGGAAACAAGAGCATACGAAACATAGGATAAAGGGATTCCAAAAGCATGAATATGTAATTAATAACATAAATAGATAATTCTTGCTTAGATTAAATTAGGAGAGGGAAAGATCTATGAAACGATTAACAACAGGCAAAAAGTGGTTCATAATAGTTGCTGTGGTGCTGTTTGCCGCCGTATTGGCCGCAGCCTTCCTGAATACAGAGATTCCGGTGAAAACCGCCGCAGCAGACAGGGGACAAGTAAAAAAGATCCTTAAGGAAACCGGGACAGTGGAATCCGGGCGCGCTATCATTGTCATTGCAAAAAACCCGGGTGAGATTAAGAGATTGCTGGTTGAAGAAGGAAATAGCGTAAAAGCAGGAGATCTATTGATGAGCAGCGGCGGAACCAGTACTGAGCTGGATATAAAAAGCCTGCAGGCGGAATTGTCCGGTTTGAGAGTCCAATATGGTCAGGCAAAAGATCTGGCGGACAAAAACAAAGTGCTTTATGAGCAGGGCGCAATGAGCTATGCGGACTATAGCGCATCCAATACGGCGGCTAAGCAGCTGGCCGCGCAAGTCACGTCCCTTCAGTATGCCATAAAAAGCTATGCAGTATCTTCCGGTGCTGCAGGAATCACTGCGCCTGCAGACGGAGTGATTACCGGAGTATATGTAAAGGAAGGGGAATCGGTTACCGTCGGCATACCTCTTCTTGAAATTTCAGACCTGAATGAAATTTATATAAAAGCGGATTTTATTGCTGAAGATGCAGATTTGATCCGGGAAGGTGATTCGGTGAGGGTTTACAATGAGAATACGGGGTTTTCAGATGAAAAGGGTACCGTGAAAAAGATCCATCTAAAGGCTGAGAATAAAATGTCGGATCTTGGGGTAAATCAAAAAAGAGTAACCGTTGAAGTTTTATTCGGAACTACGGAGCAGATCCGCCTTGGCAGTAATATGAACGTAGATATCACCGTAGAGAAAAAAGATAATGTTCTCCGTATTTCCGATCTGGCAGTCTTTGAAAAAGAGAGAAAAAACTGCGTTTATGTCATTGAGGAAGGCAAAGCCGTCCTGCGCGAAATCGAAACGGGTCTGGAAGGCGAGGATTACATAGAGGTTATTTCCGGGCTCTCTGAGGGCAACACGGTAATACTTTCGCCCGGTAACGATATTGAGGACGGAGTCAGGGTAAAGGCTCAGTAAAGAGGAGGATATGGCGAAAATAAAAACTAATGCAATAAGACTTTTAGATTTAAAAAAAATAGACTATATGCTGATGGAATACGATGCGCCGGATGGATTTCTGGATGGAGTATCTGTAGCCAAAGCGACGGGGAATGAGCAGGAGCGGGTGTTCAAGACCCTGGTTACCCAAGGGGCAAGCAAGGTCTATTATGTCTGCGTCATTCCGGTGGCAGCCGAGCTGGACATGAAAAAGGCGGCAAAGCATTTCGGGGAAAAGAAACTGGAAATGATCCCTGCAAAAGACATAACCAAAGTAACGGGATATATTAAGGGGGGCTGCTCGCCGGTGGGGATGAAAAAGCTGTTTAAGACTGCCGTGGACGAAAGCGCCCGCAGCTTTAAACGCATCGTCGTAAGCGCCGGAAAGGTCGGGCTTCAAATGGATCTGCCGCTTACGAGTCTCATGGAAGCTGCCTCCGCCGAACTTGCGGATCTGGCTGTAAGGAACGAAGGATAACAAGCAAAAAAGAACCAAGGGAGGTTAATGTCCGTTTGGTTCTTTTTTACTTATTTGTTGTATGAAAGGAGTAAAGTAATATTCTTGTTTAATTGTTATCCTTGTTCTTCATCTTTTCTCCGGCTTCAGCTTCAAAAGTCTTATAAGCATTACATGCATCTTCGGAGGAACATCCTGAGCAGCCGCAGCCGCAGCCCGCGCTCTTTTGATTTTTAATAACCTTTCTGACAGCAAGGATCACTGCGATCAGAACCAGACCGCCGATGATGAAATCGATCATTTTATGCCCTTCTTTCTTTATCTGCGAGGGTTAACCTTGACTATCTGAGGAAACTTCCGGAAGATCCTTATAGTTCTTCGGACTCCTGATTTTATTTATGATTATGAAAATCAATCCAATGACAAGCATGGCTCCAAAGACATAGAGAGTGATATCGCCTTCTATTACAGCACCTTCGGAGGCCTCTTCCATGAGACCGATATCCAGCGCGGCTTTTGTAACATAAGAGGTTCCATTAAAAATCGCTCCGCCGACCAGATTTACCAGTAATGCTACCACATAGGCAAGGCCTGTTTGATAAGATGCCGCAAACAGTGTCCATTTCCAACTTCCGAATTCTCTGTACGTGGTACCGATTGCCGCTGCGCAAGGCGCTGCAAAGAGAGTGAACAACATAAAGGCAAAAGCGGTAACTTGGCTGAACATAATGGGAACAACAGAGCCTGTAGTTGCAAAGGTGGCTACCACAACTTCCTTGGCGACCAGCCCCGTGACTGCGGCCACCGGAGCCGCCCAGGAATCCCCGAAGCCCAGGGGGATGAATATCCACCGGATTGCGTTCCCAAACTGTGCAAGCATGCTGTCCTCAATGGCTTCCGGACCCACATAGCCGCTGAAACTGAAATTCTGCAAGAACCAGATGATGGCGCAGGCTGCAAATATGATAGTCCCTGCCTTTTTGATAAAAGCTTTGGCTTTTTCCCACATATGTATGGTGACACCCTTTGCTTTAGGAAGCTTGTAGGTTGGCAGCTCCATTACAAAGGGCGCTGGATCTCCTGCAAATAACTTCAACTTTTTTAAGAAAATTCCCGAAATGATGACGGCAGTAATTCCCAGCAGATACATGGATGGTCCGACCCAGGTTTGATCTCTGAATAAAAGTGCGATAAACATTGCGAATACAGGCAATTTTGCACCGCATGGGATGAAAGGAGTCAAAATGATGGTCATTCTTCTGTCACGTTCGTTTTCTATTGTGCGGCTGGCCATAATGGCCGGAACGGAACAGCCTGTTCCGATGAGCATGGGAATAAAGGATTTTCCTGAAAGTCCGAACCTGCGGAAGATCCTATCCATAATAAACGCGACCCTTGCCATATAGCCGCTGTCTTCCAGTAATGAAAGGAAGAAAAATAAAATCATAAGCTGAGGTACGAATACGAATATTGCTCCGATACCGCCGATAATACCGTTTATCACCAAATCTATAATGATGTCTCCGGCCCCCGCCGCTATAAGCAAAGTTTCGGCGCCGCCTTGAAGCCATCCGAATAAGGTCTCCACCCAGCCGATGGTTATGTCCCCTACAGTAACGATGGATACATAATAAATTGCCCACATAATGACAAAGAAGATCGGCAAGGCAAGCCATCTGTTTGTAACGACCCTGTCTATTTTATCCGAAGTGGTATCCATACTGGCCACCTTTTTCTTTTTTATATGTTTTAAAACAAGCTCCTGGATATAGTCATATCTATTACTGGCCGCGGCTTCTTCCTGGTCAGGGTCAAGTCTTCCGAACGCTTCGTCTAAAAAAGCAGGGTCAGCTTCGGATTTTTTCTTTTCGTTTCCGGTATTTATGGCGCGGGCTATAAGCTCCTTTAAACCGACGCCGTCCGCGGCAGAGGTAGGGACGATTTCGCAGCCCAGCTCCTTGGAAAGCCCGGCGATATCAATTTTATCACCTGCTTTTTCTACAATATCATACATGTTTAAAGCAATAATAACAGGAATGCCTACCATTTTGAGCTGCATCGTCAGGTACAAATTTCTTTCAATATTGGAGCCGTCTACGATGTTAATTATGACATCCGGTCTCTCGTTGATCAGGTAATCTCTTGTGATGACCTCTTCCAGGGTATAAGGCGATAAGGAGTAGATCCCGGGAAGATCCATAATGGAAATGTCCTTATGCCCCTTTAGCTTTCCTTCTTTTTTTTCCACCGTAACCCCGGGCCAATTTCCTACATATTGAGAGCTTCCGGTCAGTTCGTTAAACATAGTAGTCTTGCCGCTGTTTGGATTTCCGGCAAGTGCGATTGTAATTTTCATGATAGAATTCCTTTCCACAGTGCTTTAATTGCGGTCATCAATGGAGTTAGCGTAAGCTAACTCCACTTCCGAAATATACAGAACCCTTTTGCAAGTTCTGTTATAAAAATCGTTTAATAAATGACGGTTCGTTTATTCTGCCAATTCTACTAAAATTTTCTCAGCATCCGCTTTTCTTATAGATAATTCATATCCCCTTACGGTAATTTCTATAGGATCCCCCAGCGGAGCAACCTTCCTGACAAAAAGCCTGACTCCTTTGGTAATACCCATATCCATAATTCGACGCCTCACGGCTCCGTCTCCATCCAGCTTAACTACCGTAACTGTCTCGCCCAGAGGAATAATACTTAACGTTTTCATAATGCAGTCCCCTATTCACTTAATTAATTATTTATATCACGTATACTTATACCATGATTCGACTTGCCATATTTTTGTCCAAGGCGATGCGGCTATCCTTAACATTGAGAATCATATTTCCGCTTATTTCAGAGATGACGGTGACAGTGGCGCCAGCGATAAAACCAAGACTCTCTAAAAACCTTTTAGTATCATCCTGTCCAGTAATTCTTTTAACGGTGTTCTTTTCACCGGCTTTCATAAATGATAACGGCATTTTATTCACCTCCCGGGCAAACATTTGCATCTCTATAAAAAACGACCAAGTTAGTCTCTGCTAACTCACCTACAGTTTACTATTGCTAACTATATTTTGTCAACATAATTTTAAAAAATTTTTTAAAAATTTTGGACTCAATAGTATGTTAAAAGCGGGCAACGGTAAAAATTTCAGACCATTGAATTGTATAAAAGTTTATGATAATATACAAATTAAGGTGAGATTCTGTTATGAGAGGATGCGGTGCTATGAAAATTAAAGAATCCGGTGAAAATTATCTGGAGACAATATTGGTTTTGCATAATAGGAACGGCCTTGTTCGCTCGATCGATATTGCAAATGAGCTGGATTATACGAAAGCGAGCATCAGCAGAGCAATGGGTATCTTAAAAAAAGAAGGATATATCACCATGGAAGAAAACGGTGAAATAAATCTAACGGAAACAGGTCATGAGAAAGCAACGCAAATTTACGAACGCCACAAACTGATTACCGAATATTTGGTAAAGGCTCTGCAAATAGAGGAAGAAATCGCGGTTGCTGACGCTTGCAGGATAGAGCATGTAATAAGTCAGGAATCGTTTCGTCAAATAAAAAAGTGGGTGGAAAGGAATCCCAAGTAAATATGTTTAATTTACTGATATCAGTTAAAAATCCGGGAATCATAGATCTCCGGATTTTTTTATCAGCAAAGCCGTTTCGGGTTCATATACCGCGGAAAAGAGAGCTAAGGAACCATTAACTGTTGCTCCTCATATAATTAAACATATCAATAAAGGAGCATGGTAATATGATAGGGAAAAACCGGAGTCAGATAGAGCCGGGGGCTGACAGTAATTTTATTACATTTGAACAGATGAGCATTATAGCGAATTCACAGAGATTGTGGATGCAGCTTGCAATATGGATAAGAGATTTGAGTTATACTGTATTCAGAGATTCCGAAAGAAAGGCGATAACTTTTAATCGATTGTATCAGGGAGTTACTATGGATTTTTATAATATGATCAGTATTTTCTACGGCAATGAGATAGCGCAGCAATTTTTGAATTTGTTTTCAAATTTTATATTGAACCTGTGGAATGTCATGGAATCGTTGAATGAAAACAATCAGAAGGCAATTAATACAAATACGGTACAATTGTATCAAAGCGCAAATGTTTTCGCGCAATTCTTCAGCAGGATCAATCTTTACTGGGACGAGGCGCAATGGAAATCACTGCTGTATCAATACATCCGAATGAAGATCGACAACGCATTAGCAATTGCCGCAAAAGATTTTGAAAGAGAAGCCGTTGTTTTTGATAGGATTCAAAACCTTGCGATCCTTATGGGGAATTATATGGCAAGAGGAATCATTGCCCGGAATTTACCCTGGAATGATGAAGAAGCGGCAAATCAGGTTGCAAGCGGAAGCCTGGATTATTTCACATATATCTTTGGCAGTCTCTGTCCAAAGGAACAGACGATCTCATAATTTATGGTTCCTGTTTTTTTTGCGATTTCATCGGCAGGAATAGTCAAATCACCCTGGCTACCCATCAGAACAATCTCGTTGCCGAGTTTGACACCGGGCACATTGGTCACATCCACCATGCATTGATCCATACAGATATTTCCAACTACAGGAGCATAAGTCCCGTTCACGATCACACGGCCTTTCCCTGAAAGATACCTCGAGTAACCGTCAGCATAGCCAAGTGCCAGCGTAGCAATCAAGCTTTCTCGATCAGTTGTGAATCTTCTCCCGTAACTAATGGAATATCCGGCGGGAACTTTTTTTAAATAAATGATATTCGCCTTGACGGACATGACAGGCTTTATGGAGAGCTGATGCCGGTTCACTTCATCAGAAGGATAGCAGCCGTAAAGAATGATTCCCGGACGAACCGCATCAAAATAGGCATCGGGGATTTCCATGACAGCGGCACTGTTGCCGATAGAGCGAAAAGTGATATTGAGACCTGCTTGTTTTAAGTCCTTAAAAAATTGGTTATATAAGGAAAGCTGGTTTTCCGCATTGCGCTTATCCTTTTCATCAGCAGTTGCAAAATGGGAAAATAGTCCTTTGATTTTCAGATTGGGAAGTCTGTTTATTTTTTTGATTTCTTCAATACTCTCTGCGTTGGGGAGGAATCCGATGCGGCCCATTCCCGTATCTACAATCACGAAGATCTCGATGACTTTTCCTGCTGCTTCGGCCGCAGCAGAGATTGCGGCGGCATTGCTGTAAGAAGCGGTCACCGGTATGATATCAAGATCAAGGAGAGTGTCTGCGTAAATTTCCGGTGTGAGGCCAAGCATAATAATGGGACAGGTTATCCCGGCCTCTCGCAGGACGGCAGCTTCCTGGGGAGTTGCGACTGCAAGGAATTTTACTTGGTTTTCAAGCAAAATCCTGGAGACGGCAATCGCTCCATGGCCATAGGCATCCGCCTTGACAACGCCGATGATCTGCCGCGCCCCGATCTTTTTCTGAACTTGTTTTATATTATGGTCGAGATTACTTAGATTTATTTCTGCCCAAGCTGACCTTAATGCCTCTTTAAGCATGGAAGTGACCCTGCCTTTCCTATTATATGGTCATCAATATATGATGTTAATTCCAAATGTTAATAAACAAAATTATTATATACCCTTCTTCAAAACTCCGTCAACTTATTCGGACGGAAGAAAGGAGTAACGGTAGGTGAGATAGGAAGCGAAAATCACGAGCAGCCCACCTATAATAGAAGAAATGGGTAAGGTCTCTCCAAGAACATAATAACCGAGCAAAGCTGAAAACAGTATTCCGGAATAATTATAGATGCTGACCTCTGCAGCAGGCGCCATTCGATATGCATAAGTGAGCGCGATTTGACCGCAGGCACCGCAAACTCCTATGAGAAGCAGCAGCAGAAAATCCATACGGCTTGGCATCGTAAAATCCATTACAAAAAAAGGAAGCGAGGTCAATACGCAAAACGTAGAAAAGTGCATGATTACCGTCATTCCATCGACTTTATCCTTAAAATAAGCAAGGAGAGTGTACGATACACTGGAAAAAACAGCACATAAAAAGGCTATGAAGAGAGGGAATAAATTTGATTGAAAGACAGGGTTTGCTACAAATAAGGCTCCGATGAAAGCGATGATCAGAGCAGGCACTTGAATTCTTGCAATTTTCTCTTTTAGAAGTACATACGCAAGTATGGTTATCAAGAAAGGGGACAGCTTGCTTAGCGTAGTGACGTCAGCCTGAGCAGCTCTGGAAGCGGCATAAAAGAAGGAAACCAGACCAAGGAGCCCGAAGAATGAACGCATAAATAACAACGGCTGATATTTTTTTTCTCCAAATATAGATACGTGGTTTTTCTTAATTATGATAAAGCTGATTATCATGCTGATGATGTTACGAAAGAAAACCTGCTCCATCAAAGGAATCCGCTCTCCTGTCAAATTGATGCAAACCTGCAGTATGGAAAAAAATAATGCTGCCAGCAGCATTAGAATAATACCCATTTGCTTAGATTCATATACCATTTCAATGCCTCCTTTTCAATTGTCAGCCAAAGACCGAGAGATGATTGGCTGCCCGGTCTCTGGTCTACCCAGCCTATCAGCCAATCATCCCTCGGTCTTTGGCTTATTCCAGGAAAACAAAAAACAATTAATTAGAGTTTTTTCTCTATTTTTTTATTTGATCGAGAGCCGACTGAATGACAGACTTATGATCAGTATAGTTTCTATCATGGATTACAACGAAGCCTGCGTTATAGTCCGATTCCATCAGGCATTCTGAAGAACATCCATCGATCAGAAGTGCGATATCGTATTTCTGACCCTCTTTATAAAATTCAAAGTCACAAATTGCAGAAAACTCCGCTTTTATATCTTCATATAATTTTGCTCTGTCAAAGTGTGGGTTACAACCGCCGCAAAAGCGTAAGGCAACTGTATATTTTTCATTCATACCTTGTCCTAATACTTTATTCAAAGAAGCTGTTTAATAAAATATTTTTTTCAAGTCCCCAGATATAATGCCCTACATCAATATCAGCTATCTTCTTTTTGATTGTTGCTTTATCATAGGGTAATCCTATGAAATTGTCTGTAAACTCTTTTATCTCACCAACTCCGAAAAAGTCACCATATATGGTAAGATTATCAATAATGCCGGATAAAACGTTCATCTGTACCTCGATTGTACCTTTATCGAACCGGAATACGTTTTTATAGGTGAATTTCGGCGTGTTGCCATATACCCATTCCCAGGCGGAATATTTTTTTTCCGCCAAATTTGAAATTGCGAATATATCTGATCCAGTCAGTTCATAAAGCTGTGCATCCGGTATCTCTTCAAAAACAGCTTTGAGAATTGCGTCTGTAAAATCCTTCATGGTGATTTCGTTTGCAAGAAAATCCCGAATATTGGCAACTCTACTTTTTACAGATTTTATGCTTTTATCCTGATATTTGATTGGGGAAACATTTAAGGCGTTTGATATGGCGGTCAGATCAGAATCAAAAAGTAAAGTGCCGTGTTGCAGGATCTTTCTTGACGATCTGTATTGCGCATTACCGGAGATTTTTTTGTCACCAATTACCAGATCATTTCGACCGAAAAAGCTTGCGTCTGCTCCGAGGTGCCGGAGTGCATGTAAAATAGGCGTTGCATAGTCGTGAAAAACCACATCGATATCTCTGTCATCATTTTTAACCATAAAGCTAAAGTTTAGATTGCCAGAGTCATGATAAACTGCACCTCCGCCCGAAAGCCTCCGCACAACCTTAACATCGTGTTCAGATACGTATTCCTGGTTTATTTCCGAATAGGCATTTTGGTTCTTCCCGATAATAATGCTGGGCAAGTTTATATAGAGGTAAAAAACATCATCGTCAAAGGCGGACATAAAATATTCTTCGCCGGCAATATTTTTGTAGCAGCTGTCAAATGGGCTGATGATACATTTCATTCAGTAAAAACCTCCTAAGTTTGTAATAAAGATTTTAACACTTAAGCCAGCGTTACGCAAACGATATACTAATAAATGTATGATCGTGTGATCGTGCAATTTGCAAAATTAATCTGTACAAAAGCACCGATTTCGATTAAGATGGCTAAAATGGCAATTAATTCAGATAAATCTTCAAGAAGAAGCAGCGAAAGGAGTTACTATGGCTAATTTGTTTTTCGTTCCCCAGAACATCATCACAGGCGAAAATGCACTTCAGATGAGTACGGAGCACCTTAAAAATTTTGGCAGAAAAGCTTTGATCGTTACAGATAATATGATGGTCAAGCTGGGCAATGTACAAAAACTAACTGATGCACTGGATTCGATTTCGGTTTCATATACCATATATTCCGGAATAAACAGTGAACCGAATCATACGATGATAGACGAAGGTGTAGAAATTTACAAAAAAGAAGGCTGTGATTTCCTGATCGGAATTGGCGGCGGCAGTCCACTTGATTCTATGAAGGCAATCGGGGCGGTAGCCGCAAACGGCGGAAGCATAACTGAATATATGGGCAAGAAACTTGAAAACGATTTACCACTGACCTGCGCGATTCCCACAACAGCCGGAACTGGTTCGGAGGCAACAAAGGTATCGATCATCAATAATACTATTACAAATATAAAGATGCTTTTGAACGATCCGAAACTGATGGCTAAAATCGCTGTTGTCGATCCTGTATTTACAATGACAGCACCTCCTGAGGTGACCGCTGCAACAGGCGTAGATGCCTTGACCCATGCGATCGAAGCATATACCTCGGTAAAAGCCTTTTCAATGAGCGATATTTTCGCGAAATCGGCAATAAAGAGAATATTTGAAAACATTTGCGAGGTCTATACCAATGGATCTAATCTGGAGGCAAGAAGAGAAATGGCTAACGCGGCATTGGAAGGCGGAATCGCATTCAGTAACGCATCAGTAACTATCGTTCATGGGATGAGCCGTCCGATCGGCGCGCTGTTCCACGTTCCCCACGGCTTATCAAACGCAATGCTTTTGAATGTATGTCTGGAATATTTGAAGCCCGGTGCAGTGGACAGATTAAATGAGTTGGCAATGATAGTAGGCGTGCACAATAAGGGTATGACACCTGAAGAAGGCGCAGACGCTTTTGTTGAAGCGACGATAGCTTTGCTGAATAAATTAAATATTAAGACACCCCGTGAATTCGGAATCGATAAGGAAGAATTCTTCAAGCAAATCCCGAAGATGTCAGAAGACGCATTGATTAGCGGAAGCCCGCAAAATACAAGGCGAATACCAAATAAGAATGATATAATGATATTATATAAGAAGCTCTGGGAATAGAAAGAAGAAGATTCCCTATTTTACAAAAGCAAGAGGAGGAACTTGAATGATATCAAAGAAAATGGAGAACTTTATTGCAAATGGCTCTGCAATAAGAGCGATGTTTGAAGAAGGCAAAAAAATGGCAGCAATTTATGGGGCTGAAAATGTTTGTGATTTTAGCCTTGGAAATCCTAATTTACCGCCGCCGGAGACGATAAAAAAGACTATCATAGAGGTATTGAAAGAAGAAGATCCTGTAGAATTGCATGGTTATATGAACAATTCGGGGTATGAGGATGTCAGAGAAAAAATAGCAAAATCACTAAACGACAGGTTTGATACAAATTTTTCTCAAAAAAATATTGTGATGACAGTAGGAGCGGCAGCCGGATTAAATGTGATCTTTAAAACACTGTTGAATCCCGGGGACGAAATTATGGTATTTGCGCCATTCTTTGGCGAATACAAAAACTATGCGATAAGCTGTGACGCTGATATTGCAATTGTTCCTGCAAGCATTCCTACATTTCAGCCTGATTTTGAATCATTTGAAGAAATGTTAAATCCAAAGACCAGGATTGTCATCATAAATACCCCGAACAATCCCACCGGAGTTATATATACAGAAGAAACGATCAATAAATTAGCAGAGATATTAAACAAAAAGCAAAAGGAATTTAATACGGATATATATTTAATTTCAGATGAACCATATAGAGAATTGGTATACGGGGATATAGACGTTCCATATATTACAAAGCATTATAACAACACTATAGTTGTCTACTCATTTAGCAAGTCGCTGTCATTAGCGGGTGAAAGAATAGGATATTTGGCAATACCAGAGACAGTTGCCGATTTTGAAAAAGTTTCTGCAGGCGCCAATATGGCAACTAGAATATTAGGCTTCGTAAACGCTCCTTCTCTGATGCAAAAAACAGTAGCGAAATGCCTTGATTCCAAAGTGGATATCGATTTCTACGATAAAAACAGGCAAGCTCTATATCACGGACTTACAAAAATAGGGTATGAGTGCACTTATCCGGACGGAGCATTTTATCTCTGGGTAAAAACACCTATTGATGATAAAGAATTTGTAGAAAGGGCAAGGAAATATCAAATTCTCTTAGTACCGGGAACCTTCTTTGGATGTCCGGGGTACACAAGAATAGCCTATTGCATATCTCCAAAAACCATAGAAACAGCGTTTCCAAAGTTCGAGGCATTGATGAATGAGATTAAAGGTTGACAATTAAGGAACGTCACCAAATGACATGGAATTTTAGACTTATACCACGCATACACTTACTTGATAAGCAATATTTCGGTTATTGAGCCGACCCTTTGCGAAACAGGACAAGAGGCAGGAATGCGGAGGTGATAGTTTGATGAACATATTTGCACGAGTTGCCGGCCGATTCTCATACACCAGAAAGGGCAGGAAAATTGTTACCAATATAATAACAGGGCTATTTATATCCCTCGCTTTGATTATTGGATCATTGATTTCCGTACTTGCAGCTTCTCACGAACAACGAACAGGTTTTTTCAATGAAGATATGATAACTAATTCAGGATCACTTGAAACAAGCCATTATACTTCTTCTGAAGAAAGTCCAATTGTAGATTCAAATGATATGAAAATAGCCGAAACTTATCCATTGCCGTTAGATGGCAAACTGACAAGTGAGTATGGATGGAGAACCCTGGATGGAAAACAAGATTTTCACGGCGGTATAGATATTAGTACCGGTGACAATGACCCAATTATTGCAATCGCAGATGGGCTAATAGAGTGTATAAGGATTGATGAAAAAAGCTACGGTCTTTATATAATAATCAAACATGATGACGGTTTCTACACACTAAGCGCTCACATGGCTAAAATTTACGTTAAAGAAGGAGATAGGGTAGTGCAAGGGCAAATACTTGGCTTGGTAGGAGGAGGACAGGAAGATCCATATCCAGGTCGTTCTACAGGAAGGCATCTTCATTTTGAAGTGAGAAAAGCGGCGGATAATAACAGCAGGATCGATCCGCTGCAGATTCTCAATTATTAAAAAAGTAATGAACATAAAATCTAACACTGACTTCCGTACCCCTTCACAGGGGCGGAATTTACTTTTTCAATTAGCTCTAAGAAAAATATACGTAAATATAATCACATAAAACAGAAGAACGTCTTGAAAGGAATCTGCGGATATGCTAGTATTACTACTGTTGAATGCCTAAAGCTGAGTCTAGTTATAGCCTCGGCATACTAGTTTCAAAATGCTGTGCTCCCGTAGCTCAGGGGATAGAGCGTCGGTTTCCTAAACCGTGCGTCGGATGTTCGAATCATCTCGGGAGTGCCAAAAGAAACCCTGCAAATTCAAGGATTGCAGGGTTTTTGATTTTCTTTATATGAACTTATTGAAAATGGGTTTTGGTCGTTGTTTGGTCGTTATGGCTACCAAATGGCTGCCACTCAAAAGTTGCACCAGATTTTACGCCAAGTTGATCCTACATATCGGAATTATTTATTTTTTCTTTGTGCGTAGTCCAACACTCTCACAATATCTTTTTGATCGTAGTAGTTAGGCTGCGTATTAGGCTCAAAGACGCACTGACTAATAGCCTCGTCAAAACAGAACCTAGCCTCTTCATACCCTGGTATATGTATCCTTTTTATTATTTCCAATACCTCTTCGGTATCTTCAAACTTATCTTCGCTGATAAACGAAAGGAGCTGCATTAAGCCGTCTGGCCCCATAAAAGATTCCAGGTCAGAGTCACCCGCGATTGCATTTTCATTTTTAAAGACAGCATCTTGATCATAGATACAATTAATTCTATGAACAATTCTAATTCCCCTGCATGAATGTTGAGCGCCCTGATAATTAGTTTTATGTAACCACTCTACCCATCCATCCTGTTGGTTTTCTATTTTCTCACCACAACTGTCACATACCCAGCTTTTTGTTTCCACACTGATCCCCTCCGTTTTTTGATTTTATCATAACTCATAATTTTCCAACATTCAACAAGATTGGTTAGCTCGCTAGGCAAAGAACAGCCTCTAGCCTTCTACAGTTTTTGATTCCTCTAGATATTGCGCCTGTTCATAGAAGTGCCAATTCATTCTATTCAGAATATCCATACATATATCAGCCGCTTTGTAAAGCTCCTCTGCATCAACTGATATATTCTTATATGTATCAATATAAAACTGCGGCTTCTTTCTTGACGTTAGAGGATATCTTGCAAAATCCATTTGTTCTGTTTGATCATAAATCTCGCTAATTATCTGTTTTACTGGCTCGAGTTCTTTTAATGCGTCCTGTTCGTGCTGTTGGATTAACTGTTCTACAGTTTTATACAAATCTTTTAGCCAATGTATATTCCCCGGATCCCCCCATCTATCATGGACAATGTACTCTAGGTTTATTATCATAGCCTTTAGATAGACTTCTACTCCATGC
Source organism: Eubacteriales bacterium (assembly GCA_028706405.1). Taxonomy (GTDB): domain Bacteria; phylum Bacillota; class Clostridia; order Peptostreptococcales; family Anaerovoracaceae; genus Anoxybacterium. Next base: position 29,280 of record JAQWBM010000010.1, on the reverse strand, counting down.
ATCATATTAAATAGGGCAGGAAAAATAAGTATGTCCCCATCTTTTTCATCAGAATTAAACGATGCAACGATATTTCTACTTGCTAGTAAATAGCCATCGCCGATTTCTCCTAACCGAATACTTTGGTGATCGTTTTTGCCGACTCTCCAGTTCATGATTACTGTTTTATCAAAGTCATTACAGTTACGTTGAAAGATCATTTCTTGGCCCTCCCCGTTTTTGTTTTCATCATACCCCATTATTTCCCAGAAATCAACAGAAAACGCCCCGGTTTACCAGAGCGCTCATAATAGTGGTCAGGCAAAGGTCTGCAAAACCTTTAATGCACCAGTTCAACATGCCGCTTAAATTCTTCGGAGTTGTAAGCTTCTGTTTTAGCTGCTTGTCCTGCTCATCTTCACCAAAATGCCTACCGAATGTATTTGGTGTGCAGCTTCTCAAAGCCTTCGGTAATATCGTTTATGCCTTGTTCGGTTACAGCGTTGCCCGTCATGATGAAGTACCGGATTTTGGTATACATTTCAACGGGTATACCGTCTTTTCTGCAGCCTTTGAAATCTTTACTACACCGACCGATGATGTGAATTCCTTCGCCGCTTTTACTGCGTTCGGTGTAGCTCGGCATTTCTGCCTTGAACTCGTCAACCAGCTCGGGATCCAGGCCACCATTGTGGTTATCCAGATCGGCCCCCGCGAAACCGTCACCCAGGATGAAGCCCACACCGCGGATTATGTCCTGCTTCTGGATTTTCCGCTTGCTCCCGTCTTGCTCCTTGATCTCATACATGTAAGTTGCCATCTTCCCGATCGATTTCACAGCATTGTCAAAGGTTGTCCAGGTACCAGGTTCGGTCGAGCTTGCACCCCTTAAAGTAGGAGCATTGATCGGCGTCTTATCATCCACCCAGCAGACCCAGCGAGGCTCTTTTTTTAGTTCATCTGGAATTTTATCGTACGTCACTCAATGCCTCCTCCGTCACTCTGCGATCCGGCGTATCTTCCCGCCGGCCTGCTGGTACTGCCTGAGCCGGTCAAGTTCATGCCGCTGCGGATTAGCCAGATAGTTCTCCAGGTCGTCCATGTTGATCAAGTACCGGCTCCCAGCTCTTATCGAAGGCACTGCACCGCTGATCACGAGTTTCCGTATGTAATTCATCGAAATAGCGGTTCCTGGATCAGCCTTCTTGATTTCTTCATAGGCTTCTTTCATCATCCTGATTCTCATCATGCCCCCTTCGCCTCCTTTATCTCCGCAAACCTCTCATAAGCGGCTGCCACCTTCTCCAGGCCGATTCTCCGGCAATACTCAGCGGCTTCCTGATCGGTGATTAGTCCCAGGGTAGCCGCGAAACTGATCTTCCCCCGGAGGATCGCCTGTTCTTCATGGCATGGAGTCCCGTCACGGTTCCCGGTGCACCAATCAAGGAGCTGCCGGGCTTCTGTTTTTATGCTGTCCATAGGCTATGCCTCCTCTCTTAAAATAAGCTCCTCAACTGAAACACCTAAAGCTTTTGCCAATTTGCCCACGGTTTGAGGTCTAGGGCTTACTCGCCCCCGATACAAATCATTGACCCGGCTCACGCTTACTCCTGCCTTCTCTGCAAGTGCTGACTGATCCAGTTCAGCATTCGCCATAGCAATGAAAAAAGCGTCTTTGTTAAATTTCATGAATTCACCTCCTCCAAACACTAATTTTCGTAATTTATCTGTAGTTTAATACGAAAATTAGTTGTTGTCAATCGAATCAACATTAATTTTCGTAATTTTTTAATTGCAAAAGTTTATTTTTCGTGTTTTAATAAGGTTGATGTCAATAGAAAGGACGTGTCAGTTGAATGGAATTTAGAGCTTTTGGCGACATATTGAGGGATACATTAAGAAAACAAAATAAAACAGTAACTTGGCTGTCTGATAAAACCGGAATACCCTCTACAACTTTGTATTCAATAATTAAAAGAGGCAATAACCCGAGAACCGATACACTGGAAAAAGTTACTGCTGCTCTTGGAATGAGCATCTCTGAGTTTTTAAACACCGAATCCGGTCGAGATAAAGACCGTCGAGAGGTTTTGTTGCTGGAGCAGCTTGAGATGTTGGGATACGATCTTTATTATGATGAGCAACAAGAAGACTATCGCCTTGTCATTGATAAAAAAGAGTTCCGATTGAGTCTTGATGAAATGGATGCCCTGGAATTAGATGTTGAATCATATCTGAATTTTAAAATTCAAGAGCTATTAAGAAAGCATAGGACGGGTAAACGTAACAACCTTCTCCTTGAACCCCTGGCTGCCCATAACGACGATAATTCACCAGAGGAGATTGAAAAAATGAGAAGGGACCTGAAGGACTTATAGTGGATCACAACGTAATTTTGCGTTTAATTCTTCCTATCGTCGGGAAGAATTTCGCTCCTCAATTTTGCGGAGCCAGATAAGGTAGGTTATTCGTTATGTGAAGACCCTTTAAGGTACTGCACTTTATGGTAGCCCTTGACAACCCAATTTTGATCCACCACTTTTAGCCCGATATGAGATTAATATTTTTTGCGTACTTTACGTATTATTTTGTTGACATTACGTATAATACGTGTTACAATTATAAATGTAAGGAGGGTTGGTCATGAAGGGCAAAGATTTAGTAAAGCTTCTCAAGGAAAACGGCTGGCAACTTGACCGAATACACGGAAGCCATCACGTAATGAAAAAAGACAACAAGACCGAAATCATACCAGTACACAACACCGATATACCAACCGGACTTTTAAACGCCATATTGAAGCGGACAGGGCTGAAATAACAGCCTTGTTCCCATGCTTTATTGTCGCTCCCCCGTGCGGGGGCGTGGTTTGACCTCTTCCCAACGGTGGGCAAAGGTTAATTTGTCGCTCCTCATGCAGGAGCGTGGAAAGGAATGATTGCAGATGTTGAAAATTTACCCTGCTATATTTCACGAAGAAGACGGGAGCTTCTGGGTAGAGTTCCCCGATCTGGAGGGCTGTCAGTCTTGCGGTGCTACGCTGGAAGAGACTATGGAGCTGGCTCAGGAGGCCCTGGGGCTTTATCTCGCCACGAAAATAGAATCTAAAGAGGAAATCCCGGAACCTTCCGATATCAAGTGCTTTGAAGCCAGCGACGGCTTCGTGAGCTACGTTACGGCTGATCCTGATAAGTACCGCCGGAAGACGAAGGCCGTTAAAAAGACCTTATCAATCCCAGAATGGCTGAACGAAGAAGCGGAGAAAAAACATATCAACTTTTCTTCTGTTTTACAATCAGCGCTACTTTCGGAGATTGAAAAGAGATAGCTCGCCTACAGATAAAAACAAACGCCCCTATCAGCTATCGAAAAGCAGACGAAACATGAAGCTGGATGAGTTATAGTTATATTTCAAGCAATAAAAGGAGCAATGAAAATGGGAAACCCAAACACATCTTATTTTGATGGCGGACTGCTGCAGCTAATCGGCTGGTCCATTCTCGGGATATTAATAACGACAGTTACCCTTGGTATTTGTTATCCGTGGGCCCTATGCATGGTATACGGATGGAAGATAAACCATACCATCGTTGAAGGAAGGCGATTACAATTCGATGGAAAGGCAATACAATTATTTGGCAACTGGATTAAATGGCTTTTGCTCTGTATTATCACTGTTGGAATTTATGGATTTTGGCTTGGAATCGCCCTTGAGAAGTGGAAAGTCAAGCATACTTATTTTGCATAGCAGGCATTGAGTGAAGAATTTTTACTCCCCTGCGGAGCCAGATCGAACCGTAACGTGAAATTACAGAGAGGAGCCCCCTATGCCCAATATAAAAAATTATTCCGAACAGACATTTGAGGCAATTAAGCATATAAATGAATACGGCGAAGAGTTCTGGTATGCACGGGAATTACAGCATATTCTTGAGTACGCTGAGTGGCGTAATTTTGAAAATGTAATACAAAAAGCAAGGTTAGCGTGTCGAAATTCGGGAAACGTTGAAAAAACCCATTTTGTTGATGTCAACAAAATCGTTGAAGCCGGAGTAACAAGTAAACCTTTAAATGACATCATGCTTTCTCGCTATGCCTGCTATTTGATTGTTCAAAATGGCGATCCAACTAAGGAGGTCATTGCCCTCGGCCAAACCTATTTCGCAGTTAAAGCCAGGCAGCAGGAGTTGATTGAAGACTATGACCAACTCAACGAAGATCAGAAACGACTTGCCATACGGAATGAAATGGTTGAGCATAATAAATCTCTGGCGGATGCCGCACGAATGGCCGGGGTAATTGAGTCCTTAGACTATGCGATTTTTCAAAACAAAGGTTATCAGGGCTTATATGGCGGCCTCGGTCAAAAAGAAATTCATGCGAAAAAAGGACTTAAAAAGAGCCAAAAAATACTGGACCATATGGGAAGCACGGAACTTGCCGCCAACCTTTTCCGCGCAACGCAGACCGACGAAAAATTAAGGCGCGAAAATATCAGGGGCAAGGAGAAGGCCAATCAGACCCATTACGAGGTAGGCAAGAAGGTCCGGCAGACCATTCAGGATCTGGGGGGCACTATGCCAGAGGACCTGCCAACTCCCGGAAAAAGTATAAAGCAGATCGAACGAGAGCAACGAAAGCTTTTAAAGGATGATGAATAGCTCGTACATAAAACAAGCGCCCCGGCGGCAACCGAAGCGAATGTTATAAATCGGGTCGTAATGGTACGAACCTAATCCACGTTAGAATTGTACCATTACAGCCCCAATATTTCAATAGTTCCAGGACATTTTTACGCCCTCACAAATGACAAAGGAGGCTTTTTATGGCTACAATTACAAAACGCGGGGAAACCTACCGAATCCGGGTCTCCTGCGGCTACGACATCAGCGGTAAGCAGATCATGCGATCCACCACTTGGGATCCGGATCCGGGCATGAGCGCAAAGCAGATTGAGAAGGAGCTCCAGCGTCAGGCAGTTCTCTTTGAGGAGCGTTGCCGATCCGGCCAGTTCCTCGACGGTTCCATCAAGTTCGCTGAGTTTGCGGAGAAATGGATTCACGATCACGCTGAAAAGCAGTTAAAAGCAAAGACCATAGCCCGATATAAAAAGCTGCTTATCCGGATCAATCAGGGTATTGGTCATATCCGCCTAGACAAGCTGCAGCCGCATCACATTATAGATTTTTGCAACAACCTTGCCGAGGAAGGCGTCCGGGAAGATATCAAATACAAGTCCAGCGCCGACCTGAGGGCCGCGATTAAGAGCAAAAACTACACCGTGGACAAGCTAGCGACGGAAGCTGGCGTATCTACAACGATCATATATTCAGCCTGTTCCGGCAAGAATATCTCCGCAGATGTGGCTAAGCGGCTATCAAAGGCCCTAGACATCAAAAATGCATTTAAGCCGGCTGAGGATTCAAAGACCGTCCTCGCCGATCGGACGCAGCTCCATTACTTCCGACTGATCTCCTCGATACTTTCATCAGCAGTTCAATGGCAGGTTATCCCGTATAACGTATGTGCCCGGGTAAAAGCCCCTTCCGTGAAGCAGAAGGAAGCAAAGTATCTGGATGATGTCCAGGTGTCCCGGCTCTTTGAATATTTGGAGAAAGCACCCTTTGACTATCGAGCCCTGATACATCTGCTTCTGTATACTGGTCTGCGTCGTGGAGAGCTCCTGGGGCTGAAATGGACCGATATTGACTTTGATAACTCCCTGCTGTATGTACGGCGGACACTGCTCTACCTTCCAGAAAAAGGCCTCTTTGAGGATGCTCCGAAAACCGATGCCTCCAACAGGTCATGAAAATTTCTGAGGGCATGATGAAGGCTCTTAAAAGTTATAAGATATGGCAGGAAGAGAAAAAGCTCGGCTTGGGCGATAAATGGCAGGATAACGGCTATTTATTTACCCGATGGAATGGGGAACCTATGAGGCCGGACACGGTATCCGACTGGTTCCGGAAGTTCGTTAAAATGACTGATCTCCCGCCGATCTCACTTCACTCCCTCCGGCATACCAGTGCCACGTTACAGATTATGAACGGGATCCCCGTCAGGACGGTTTCAGCTCGGCTTGGTCACGCGAAAACGTCCACAACATCAAATATATACAGCCATGCAATTCAGTCCCTTGATGCAAAAGCAGCGGAGGTACTGGACGATATTATAAGCCCGCTCCGAAAGGCAAGATGACCTTGAATTTTGGTCGTTATTTGGTCGTTATTCCTATAAAAAAGCATCTAAAACCATCTTGCCAAACAAATCATACATGGCTTAAATCATTGAAATTTCAACCATATAAAAATGTATCAAAACCCGCAAAATCAAAAAATCCAGTTTCCTAAACCGTGCGTCGGATGTTCGAATCATCTCGGGAGTGCCAGTAATTTCAACGTTTCCAGTATCTTGGAAACGTTGATTTCATTTTTTGCGCTCGTTTTTGCGCTCATACTTAAAAATATACCCGAAGAAGAAAGGAAATAAATATAAGCGGTAGTACGGTCATACGATTACCAATCAAATATATTGATAATTTTTATAAAAAAATAAAGTCTATTTTATATTATCATAAAATTTTTGTTCTAAATTACTTCAATACATCGTCGTTTCCGTTTCCAATCATTAATTTGAGTTGTTTATTGAAGTCTGATTCAAACAGCCTATCTTGTATAATCCTGTATTTTTCGAACTCGCTTTCAGTGTGGGCTTTAGCAATTTCCGCTGTCACTTTTCCGGCATCCTGCAAAATGCTTCAGTCAGTTGCCTCAATAAAGCGATTCAGCCGTTTTTCCCAATCTTGCATGGTCATAGGTATATGACGAAGTGCCATATCCTCAGCAATGTCCAAATAGGCAGAAACCAGCCTCTGTAGCTGTCCCATTTCAAATTCACTCAGGTAGTTTTTAGCTACCGATACGTCGAATTTCTGAATTTTTCCATGAGGTGCGTCCTTCCAGGTAGTAAGCCCCATATGAACCTTTTCCGCATCTGCACGGGTATAAATCAATTCCGCAGCAGTCTGTCCGTGAATCGCCCAGTGAAGCTTATTCTGCACTGCGGCAAAGAAACGCTTAGTGGCGGTTGCATTCACGTCGTAGTCGATGGCTGTTGCATAGATGTCGGTAATCTTCTGATAAAACTTCCTCTCGCTTAGACAGATCTCGCGGATACGCTGTAACTGCTCTTCAAAGTATTGCTTGGTAAGAATAGAGCCATCATTTTTCAAACGCTCATCATCCATGGCAAAACCTTTGATGGTGTACTCTTTTACAATCTGATTCGCCCATTTGCGGAACTGCACCGCACGTTCATTGTTGACCTTGAACCCTACAGCAATGATCATTTGGAGATTATAATGCGTAGTATTGTAGTTTTTGCCGTCTGTGGCAGTTATAAAGAAATTCTTTATAACTGAATCCGGCAAAAGCTCGCCGTCTCCAAAAATCTTTTTTATATGTTGCCCAATGTTCTGAACGGTTACATCATACAGAGTTGCCAACATCTTTTGTGTCAGCCAGATATTTTCATCCTCATACCGCATCTCAAAGCTCTGCGGATCATCACCGGTAGCTGCAATGAATGTCAGGTACTCGGCAGCTGAGGAACGAATACTTTTCTCCTCTGGCTTTTTCTTTTTACTCACGGTGATCACCACCTTTTATTTTTATCATGTTCCTTTTGATATTTTATCACAGAATCTTGCTTAAGTTTAATCTAACTTCTCTTAATTCTGTTGTTCTTTTGCATGATAAATTGCCTTGATTTTTAGTAATGTCATTTGATCTGGTTTCTCCATATAGCAGTTTGGAATGCTTCCTTTATCAATTGAAGCGCATCATCATATAAGATCGACTTCAACTTCGGGAAGGCTCTCAACAGCCGTATTTCCTGCAAATTCAGCTTCATGATCATCGATCTGATTTCAGCAAGCTGCATCCTGATTTCGGTGATTTGAAGCTTGACCTCGGCGAGCTTGAGTTTCCTGTTGAAGCCTTGCACATGGATAATGGTAACGGCACAGTCGATTGCAAGAATAAATAAGATGGCGAGCGCGGCGGTAAATATCGCGGCATCCGAAAAATTTTCGGTAAGCCGCACTGCTTCCGGATGAACCGCCCGGATCAGCAGAACCGAGAAAATACCGAAGACGACCGCGCCTGCCAAGCTGATTCTGCCGTTTATATTGAATCTATGTCCTGAATAATCCCACCACCTGGCCTGAAACAGCTTTTCCATCAGCCACGACGTAAAATACTCCAGCGAACAGGCCATAACCGCGCTCAGGTAAAACAGGATAAAAATATTGTTTATCCCGTCCAGGATCAGGATGTTCAAAACGGCTCCAAAACCGTATACAGGGCAGTAGGGACCGTTCAGAAATCCCCGGTTGATCCATCGCCTTTCAATTATAGAGCATAAGATGGACTCATAGATCCAGCCGATCATGCTGTAGAAGAAAATCCAGCAAATATATTCGAAAATCATTGTTGCTGCCTCTCCGCCCACAGCCGGTCTGCAACCTCGGACCATTTATCCGCGCTATGCTCACATTTCGCACTCAGTGCGAACACGTCTTCAGGATTCTGCAGATCGGTTGAGCTTGCTCCGAATTTTTCAATCATTTCACTTAATCGTCCCGGATTATCCAGGAGCGGGCAGGGACGCAGATGATTTTCGTTAAACGGCTGATTGTCGTAATACTGCATAAAAAGCAGAGATTTATAAGCCTCCAGTAACGTCTTCTCCTTTATATTGGAATCGGAATAGTGAATAAATGCGCAGGGTTCGATATCTCCGTTTGCATTGATATGTAAATAGGAACGGCCTCCAGCGATACACCCCTGAACATATTCGCCATCATTCCAGAAATCCATCGTAAACAGCAGCTTTTTCCGCTTCAAGATTTCCATGGCCTTCACCGCGACCGCATAGACGCCTTCTCCCCGTCGGGAATCCGTTTCTTCTTGGAACCCTTCAACACTTATGATTGGAACAAAATTCTTCATCCTTAAGATGTCATTGGCGAAGTTTTCATCAATCAGGGTTGCGTTTGTAAAGGCTGCGAAAATGCAATCGTTGTGCTCCTCGCAGATTTGAACGATGTCGGTTTTACGTACAAGGGGCTCTCCTCCGGAATAGAGGTATACAAGGGTTCCATGAGCCTTTCCCTGCCAGATGACGGAGTTCCATAGATGAATCGGGAGATTCAGATTCTCTTCATATTCCGCCGCCCAGCATCCCTTGCAGTTCAAATTGCAACTACTTGCCGGATCTAACAAAATCGCCCAGGGCACATTACAGCCGTTTTTTTCTTTCACATCTTTTTGGCGTCCCAGCTCAATTAAGGTGGCATTGATTACAAAGTTCTCAAATATTTTTTTCCGGACTCCATGATCGATATCTGCATAGAGACTTTCGAACAATGCATGCCAGTTGCCCGATTTATCCATAAAACTTTCTCTGATTACTCTGATCTGACTTTCGAGATCACGGTTCCTGTCAAGCATTTCCACCGCATTGATCAGCTTCGGTATATTCTCTTCGGGGCTGCTGTCCAAATAGGACAGTATGCCCTTTATCGCAGCGCTTTTGATATTTTCCTTAATCGTCTTTCCCATTTTAACTCCTTTATTTAATCGCAATTGAAATATTTGATTTGAGTGAAAAAATATAGAATCCTGACTTCTTTGCAGTATGGCAGAAAAAGAATTTCTGCCATACTGCAGATTTTATCGATGACGCAGACAAGAATACTCTCCTTATAGCGCGGTAAGGCGGGAACGAGCGGGAACATATGCTTTAGGATGATATCTTTTTCTATATCGTTTAGTTCCCAGATATGCAGGGCATTTTCAAAGGCGGTTTTCGGGTGTGTAAAACCATGCAGCTTGTGGGTGGCGTCAGGATCGTGCCAATCATAAAGGAAAAAGTCGTGCAGCAACGCCCCCCTGATAAGACTCTTTTGGTTCAGCTTTAAATGTAAAAACGTTGCGGCTGAATAGCTGAAGTAAGCAACCGCAATGCTATGAAGGAGGCAGTTGGTTCGCCCATGCTGGATATATTCTTGCATATCAGTAAAAGACTCGTTTTGCGATAGATTTTCTAAACAATCCATCAATATTCGTGATTTATAATTGCCCAAATTCATTTCCGCCTTCACAAGCTTAAATTTTATCCGATATATATGTAAAAGTTGTTGTATTTGCCCCATGTGTATATTATTATACTATTGTGGGATTAATGCAATGGATAAAAGTAACCATAGATGTTACTTACGCCACAAAAACAAAAGCTTATGTTTATTTTTGAGGTAAAAATTATGGAGGAAATAATGAAATCAGAAATTCTTGATAAACGCTGCAGAAAGACAAGAAGGTCAATTACAACAGCGCTGATCAGCTTAATGTCCGAGAAGGATATTTCCGAGATAACGATAACCGAGATCGCTGAAGAAGCGGATATCAACCGAAAGACTTTTTACGCCCATTATAGGGATGCGTATGACATTCTGGATGAGATTGAAAACGATTTGATTGAGAAGCTGTTTCATATTTTAGATAATGCCGACATCCTAAAGAGTATGTATAACCCGTATCCGTTGCTGAAAGAGCTTACCAGCGAAATCAACAAGGATTTTGAATTTTATAAATTACTGGTCCAGTCCAAGGATTACAACAGCCTTTTAAATAAAGTAAAAGGCGTTTTTAAAGAACGATTTCTGGAACTGTCAGAAGAGACGATTAAAACGGACAGAGAGATTGTTTCTTTTGTGATCGACTTTATTTCATCGGGAATAACCTCTGTCTATAAAGCGTGGTTCAGCTCAGAACGGAATATTTCGCTGGAGCAGTTGTCGAAATCGATGAGCCTGTTGATCGGAAACGGCTTGAATTCAGCCTTAGAGACGAAGCAATGAGGTCATGGCATCCTTCATCAATCATATATATCTTTAAAATTCAGGTAAAAGGGGGTATTCCATTTGAATATATTAGTAACACTGAATGCAAACTATATCAAACCTTTAAAAGTAATGCTGAAATCACTTTTTATGAATAATGAGAATGAATGTTTTGATATCTATCTGATGCATACAAGCTTAAAAGAAGAGGAGCTGGAAAGCCTCAATGCATACATAGCAAGACATGGGGGTCGTCTTTTCATTGTAAAAATGGACGACGGATGCTTTCAAGACGCGCCGGTGCTGCTTCATTATACAAAAGAGATGTATTTCCGGCTTTTGGCATACAAGTTTCTGCCGGAGGGCCTTGACAGGATTCTGTATTTGGATCCTGATATTCTTGTTTTAAATCCGGTCAGGAAACTTTATGAAACAGAACTCGGCGATTGCCTTTACGGCGCCGCTTACCATGATAAAATACCTGTGAAGGAAATCAACAGGCTCCGCCTGTTTCCTTATGAAATCGATGCGTATTACAATTCCGGAGTGCTGCTGATGAATCTGGGACAGCTGAGAGCTCAGGTTGATGCGCAGGAAATCTACCGTTTTGTGGAAGAGAACCGGATGAAATTGATCATGCCTGACCAGGACATCCTGAATGCGCTGTATGCAAAGCAGATCAAAAGCATTGACGAGAAGCTTTATAATTATGACGCGCGATATTATGGCTATTATAAGCTGACCAGCAACGGAGCCTGTGATATGGAATATATCATCAACAACACGGTGATCCTGCATTTCTGCGGGAAGCGAAAACCTTGGGGTAATCAATACTCCGGGAAATTTTTCTCCTTATATAAGCATTATGAAAAATGCGCGGCGCGAATGGAGTTCCATCGCAGTCCAGCTTTTGATTCTCGTTGGGTTCATCATCCTGTTCAATCAGTACACAATCCGTGATAAAAAAGTACCTCTGCTTATTTTTGAAAAGTGCGCAGGGGGTTTTTCCGTTATTCGTTTGTTGGTATGTAATCATTATAGGAATGACAAACAGTAATTGGATTAAATTGCCCCGTTTCCAAATATACCATCCCAAGCAGACTAAGCAGACTATTCCTGTTACAGACACAACTAACCGGCGCAATGATAAAAAAATTGACAGGATTGCTGCCCTAGTTGATTTTTTTGTCGGCATGCAAACTTTTTTTGCGCACCAGTCGTCTATATATTAGGCAGACAAAAGGAGAGGTGCTATGAAGTCCGAAAAGCTGTGCCAGCAGGTGGAAGAGCAGATTATTAAGTCCTATCAGTCGCTGTATCGTCTGGCATATACTTATGTCAGGAATCCAGATGACGCTATGGACATCGTTCAGGAAAGCGTTTGCCGGGCCATTCGTAGTGCCTCGGGAGTGAACAGTGCTGCCGCGATTGGAAGTTGGCTGCGGCGAATTGTGGTGAATACAGCTTTGGACATGCTGCGGAAGCAGAAACGTGAGGTCTCTGCCGATGATTTGACGGAAACGGGTCAGGAGGAATATTATCAGGATCAGGATATCCTGCGCGCACTGGATGTTTTGGACCTGCGGGAGCGCGCCGTGGTGGTCCTGCGGTTCTTTGAAGACCGAAAGCTTCAGGAGATTGCCGAAATTCTGGATGAAAACCTGAGCACAGTCAAAACCATACTCTATCGCAGTCTCAAAAAGCTGAAAACAGAAATAAGCGGAAGGAGAATCTCATCGTGAAGGAAACCCATCTGGACAAAATGAAACAGGCCTATGAATCCATCCCCATCCCAGAGGGTTTGGAATTTCGCGTCCGATCTTCTATGGAACAGGTCAAACAGGAATTGAGAAAGGAAGGAACACAACCCATGAAATCCAATAAAAATCCCCATAGATTTTGGAAAGGTGCCGCGGTTACAGCGGCAACGGTCATGCTTGCGATGGTGGTCCTGGTAAATTCCAGCGTCACCGTTGCCAAGGCGATGGAACGTATTCCCGTACTGGGTGCGATCACCCGCGTCATTACATTGCGCACCTATGAGGACAGTCAGGGAAATATGAGTGCCCGTGTGGACGTGCCTGAAGTGCAGGGTGGAGGCGAGGAACTCAACCAAAAAATACAAGAGTATACCGACACCATTATCAGCCAGTATCAGTCGGATGTGAAAGCAACGGACGGCGAGGGCCTGATGAGGGTGGACCTGAGCTATCAGGTGGTCACGGACAGCGACAGCCTGTTTGCGCTGCGCTTCAATAAAACCGTGATCATGGCCAGCGGCGCCGAGTCCGTTAAGATATATAACGTAGACAAGAGCACCGGCAAAATCATCACCCTTGACCAGTTCTTCAAGCAAGGCAGCGATTATGCCGCCGCAATTTCAGATAATATCAAAGAACAGATGCGTGATCAGATGAAGCAAGATCCCGACCTGACCTATTGGGTGGATGGCTCGGATGTGCCTGAATGGGATTTCCAGTCTGTGGGCAAAGATTCCACATTCTATGTCAATCAGGACGGAAATCTGGTGATCGTGTTTGATGAAGGCGATGTGGCGCCCATGTTTATGGGGGTTGCAGAGTTTACCATTCCCAGTTCGGTGACTGCCGATATTACGCTGCCTGGCTATCTCCAATAATACGGAAAACTGAAATACCCCGGCACAAGACCGGGGCATTTCAGTTTTTGAGGCTGTAAGAAATGATTTAAACATCCGGCGAGAGTGTCAAGAAACCCTGAAAATTCAAAGATTGCAGGGTTTGAATTATAACACGGATGAAATTCTTCTGTTGTTACATACTGAGGGTGCAGAAAAATATTTTGTTTATGTGAAAATATTTTCTAATTTTATAAATATTATCTGATAATAGATGGAAATTTTGCTTAAATTATGAGAATAAAGGGTAAATTATAACAAAGTTCATACTATATTAAGCGTTATAATATCATATACATGAACAATAAGGAGGTGCACATGATTGCCCAAAATATCGTGTTTTCGGATAATGCTATAATAGGGCGAAACGCTGTCTTAGCCGGTCAGCATATCAATACAGCAGGCGTTATGAAAGAAATGCCGCGATTTGGGGTGAGACCATCATCCTGGGCGGAGGGTTTCTTGGTGATGTCACGGTGAACACGGGCGGTCCCAGCGACACGACCAGCGACAGTGTTACGATAACCGTGCTTCCCGGCACCAAAATCCATGGTAAATTAACTTACAAGAGCGTGACCGAAGCCCAAATCTCTCCGGATGCTCAGGTAGAACACAAGGAATGGATCCAGACCGATAGCCGACAGGCTGAAGGATTTAATTATCCAATTTGGATATTAAAAACCATACTGACGTTGGGAATTTTTTATACAGGAAGCCCCTCATAAGGAGGCATTAGAAATACCTCTTTCCTTCTCCCTGTATGTTACGCAATAGAAACACTGTTCTAGTACATAACATTTCAGAAAAGAAACGCCATCCATTTTTGACTATCCATTCTTTTCCTAAATCCTTTTCATACAGAATATGGACGGTTAAGAAAAGTAAGGGGAATAGCACCGCAACAAATAAAATATGCTATGTGCTCAAAGAACAAAAATAAATGTTAAAGTTTCGTAGCAAGCATAGGAAAAGGGTACCTTTTCCGTAAAAATCACTCTTTTTCGTCTGTGCCGATGAGCGTGATTTTTTCTTATTGGGATATTCCCAAACCCTTCAACAAATTTGAATTTGTAATACTACAAGTTATTCTGATATGTTTTCAATAATTGAAATGTCATGCTTGTCTTTATCCCTTAATTCATAACCTGAATGAAAGAGTTTTTGCCCCTTTACAGATATACATGGAATTGTCTTTCCTTCAAAAACAGCATTACAAAAAAAGTCTTTGTCAAATTCATACCAACCACCTTCCAAATCTGCTTGTTTTGCAGTCCCATCCTCATTCAAAACAAATGGGTGTATATCTATGTATCCATATTTTTCACTATATAACTCAATTCTAACAGGCTTCCAATCAGTATCCAGTTCATATCCATATTCTAAAAGTATATTTAATAATTTGTCTGTATGTTGAGCATCAAAATTTATATCAATATCTCTATGCGCTCTTGTTTGTTTTCCTGCCAATATGTCAACGCCCCAACCACCGTCAATCCAGTATATTATGCCTGCATTTTCCAATAGGTTGATGACAGTCATCAAATCTTCTTTTGTTGTTATTTCTTTTCTCCCCATACAAATGCTCCTTTACTGATTGAGATTTAGCGTTTGCTCATGTATTTTTCTATTTCATCAGAAGTTAACTTTCGTACTTCTGTATATGGATATTCTTTATATTCCCCAGCAGTAAGAACAGGTATCATAAGTTCGCATTTTTTGTCTTTATTCTTGTTCAAGAATATCCGTAAATCCTCATTTTCTGCAAAAATCTTATAGGATATTCTGCTTTTACTATTCGCTATCTCATAGATTCCACATGACTTCTTCGTTGTATAGTCGGCAGTTCGCAAATAAAGTTTTGCAATTTCTAATGACTTAAAAGGAAAATTCCACCTTTGCAATCCTCTGTTTGGGTCATGTTCAATACAAATGCAGCGACCACAAGTCCCACAAATATATTGAGTGTGGTTCTCTAAGCAATCTAAGGGATTTAGCAATGGGGTTATTCTATTTTTATCAGCATAACATTCTTCACACATTTTGCTTTTCAACTCCCTTTATCAAATTCTAATTTGTCAAAATCTTCAATATGAACATTGTAACACTGGGATATGAATTTTTGTATCATTTCTTTACTTCCTGCTTATATGGCAGATACGAGATCGAAAGTACTTTTTTAATAGTTAGTCTTATATTTGCTCATATCGTTTTATATCGCCATATAAAATTCGGGCACCATTTGGGCACCAAATATAAAAAATCATTGTGATTCCAAGTGCCTTGATATGCGAAAAGGTTAGTATTTGCAAGGTTTTTAAAGATTAGGGATTTTTTACTTCTAAAATTAAAACACTATTTTTTATTTATAATATCTTTTTTGTCCGCTCAATCGTTAATATAAGAGAAGGGGATTTAAATACAAGCTAGAAGGGGGGAGCCTTGGAAGAGATACGAAATCGAGAACTGATCAGCAGAATTGCCAAAGGGGAAGAAGAAGCATTAGCAATCCTTTATAAAGAAATCAGCAAGGATGTTTTTGTGTTTGCGCTCAGTGTTTTAGAGAATTATCATGATGCGGAAGATGTGATGCAGGAGGTTTTTCTCAAAATAAAGCTTCACGCCCGTACCTGTAAGAGCTTTAAAAATATTAATGGCTGGATTATCAGAATTACGAAAAATACAGCCATTGATTATATCAGAAAAAGAAAGAAAGACATTATCGATGAGGATTTAGCCAAGGATACCGTAGATATGAAGAATGCGAATACGGGTACGATCGCAGAGCAATCTATCTTTATCACTGAAATTTTTGATGAATTAAAAGGGGAAGAGCGGCAAATTTTAATCCTTCGCTTGGTTTCTGACTTAACACACAGAAGCATTGCGGAAGCTTTAGATTTGCCGTTAGCCACAGTAAAGTGGCGCTACCGGAAGGCGATTTCATGCTTAGAGGAGCTTTCCAATAAAAAGGGGTGGGAACTATGAAAAATTTTGAAAAAAAACTTGCATTTAAGCTAAAAGAAGAAGCAGAAAGAATTACACCGGAATTACAGAAATCTAATATAAATATGTGTGTATATACAAATGAGGAAACGCAGCGTGAAAATCAAAACACAAAGAAAAACAAAGCATTCACAAAAAGAAGAATAGCGGTCATTGCTGCAACCCTTGTTATACTTTTTTCGTCAATTGTTGCCATAGATTATATTTCTGAGATGAACGGCAGAAATTACAGCTTTCAAATAATCTCTTTTGCAGGCAATGAACAGATCGATCAAAATCAGATAGAAGAGAAGCTGTTGGAGGCGAATATTTCTATGGTGATGCCCCATGGTCAGATTACCCTAAACCCGGAACTTACCGTTAATCCAAAACCTTGGGAATGGGCTTACGGCTGGGGAACAGGAAGCTTTTACGTAGCAGGAGAAGACATTGCCCGAGTTACCTATTCCCTAAAAAACGGGATCATAAGCCATTATGATATGGCTATGGAGAAGAAAAAAGAATTGGAAGGAAATCCTGTGCGGATTGAATTTTTCTTACCCTATACTGTATTTCAATTGGATGAATCACAGATTGGCGAATATGAATTGGAAGAAAAATATACCGCAAAACTGAAGGAATTATGGAACAGCGGGAAAAGCCCTGAGCTTGAAGCAGCGAAGAGCAGCTATTTCGCAGGAAAGAGTCTTAATATAGAGGATTATACCATTATGAATTTCGTTGGAACCTGGAAAGCTGCTCAAACAGACGGCCGATATTTCCGGTTCAGGGATATTTCTTTAGATGAAGAACTAAACAGGGAAGGGCACGAGTTAACGGTAGAGTACTACCACTTTGACTATGGAGACAATATGGCTTATAGCGATTCCATCTATAGTGTCTTGTGGAGTCCGAAATTTGAACCGGGTACATTGATTGATATTAAAAATCCTGAGGATTTGCCTGCAGATGAAATGACAGTCACAATAGAACTCCAAAACGGTGAAAAGATCAAAAAAAATATATTGTTAAGCTTTGATGAAGAAGGATACGCTGTGGCCAGGGTAAAGTAAATCAATATAATAGAAAACTTTCCTCTCCATTTTGAAACTTCTTACACATTGTTCGCGCATCGCAAAGGACGCAGTTTCTTGACAGTTTATCAGCCCTGTAAAGAATATACCCCAAAGGTGAAGCTTCATCCCTTTTCCTATGACCCTCAATTGCCGCCATTATTTTCGTTCTCTCTTCTATTGTAAAGTTATATTTTGTAAGTATTTTTTCAGCGATTTCTTTGCTTGCGATGCAATGGTCTATTCCATTTTCATATTCTGCCCATCTGCCTATATCATGAAGAAGACCCATTGCATAGAAGATTTCTTTATTTGTGTTAAGCTTCTCCTCAATAGATAAGATATAGGCGATTCTCGAAACGTCGAGAAAATGCGTCATGTCATGACGGCAGTAAATTCTGTTGGCTTCTGCCTTTTTAATTTTGTTAATATGATTCAGATATTCCTTGTCATTAAGGATATCATTAATTCTTCGCATTTTAGCACCTTATATTTATTTTGCTTAAGCAGCAAACGAGACGGGAGACATTATCGCTTCATTATTTTTTCTCCTCGAAAATTTTCCATAATATCTTTTATATTTTTGCATGAAATGATGAGGTCAGGTGATATCTCGTAAAGCGGGACCATCACAAATGCTCTATTTAACATCCTCGGGTGAGGTATCTGAAGATTTTCTGTTTCAATTTTCTCATTTCCATATAATAGGATGTCAATATCTATTATCCTGGGGCCATTTACAATTGTCTTGATCCTCTTCATGCTTCTTTCTATACTTTGTGTGAAGCAAAGAAGATCTCCTGGAGATAATTCTGTTTCACCTTTAATAACCATATTTAAAAACCATGGTTGATTATTAAAGCCAACGGGTTCTGTCTCATAAAGGGATGACTTTTTGAGTATTATTACTTTTTCCGAAAGAAATTGAACGGCTTGTTCAAGGTTTTTGTCTTTATTTCCAATATTAGTACCAAGGCTCAAATATATTTTACTCATTCTTGCCTTTCTCTTTCTATTTCAACTCCAAAATAGTCAAAGATCCCAGGGACAGGAGCCTCAGGCTTCTTCACTCTTATCCGCATCTTTTGAACGGCTGGATAAAATAAAAATATCTCACTGCAAATCCTCTCCGCCAGTCCTTCAAGGAGGTTATACTTTTCATTTGTGGCAACTTTCCGTATCGTATCATATACTTCTTCGTAGTTTACGGAAAAGTTCAGATCATCTGTTTCTCCTGCTTTTTTTAATGAAAGATAAAGGTGGGCATCTATAAAAAACTTTTGACCAATAGTTTTTTCTTCTTGCAAAACACCGTGATAGCCATAAAAAGCCATGTTTTCCATTATTAATTTATCCATTTGTTGTTTCCCTCCTGACAATTGCATCGGTGACCTTCGCTGCACGTGCATTTGCGAATACATTATGGACTCTGATAATATCCATTCCCTGGACGATTCCTATGACATTTGCGGCAATCGTTCCCTCATCCCTGTCCCTTGGCGGAACATCAAGTATTTTTCCGATCATGGATTTTCTTGATGCGCCAAGAAGCATCGGGTAACCGAGAGATTTCATCTCCTCTAACCGGCTCATCACGATCAAATTTTGCTCAGGAGTTTTTCCAAATCCTAATCCCGGGTCCAAAATAATCCTGTCCTCTTTAACGCCTGCTTCTTTTGCAATCATTACGGACTCCATAAGAAATCTTTTTATTTCCTCAACCATGTCTTCTTTATATTCAGTACCGTTTTGATTGTGCGTTAAAACTACAGCTGTACCGTATTTTGCAGCAATGGCTGCTAATCCCCTGTCTTCTTGAAATCCCCAAATATCGTTGATGATGTGGATACCGTTTTTAACAGCCTCTTCTGCAACTTCTGCCCGTATCGTATCCAGCGACAATATTGCATTTGTTTCCTGCTTAAGCTTTTTAATAACCGGCATCACCCGTCTGAGTTCTTCTTCGGCAGTTATCCTTACGTGTCCCGGCCTTGATGATTCGCCGCCGATATCTATTATATCTGCTCCATCCCTCAGCATTTCCCTTGCATGCGCTACAGCCTTGTCAACAGAGACATAATCCCCTCCGTCAGAGAATGAATCGGGTGTCAGATTTAAAATCCCCATAATCAGGGTTCTTCCTCCGAATTCAAGCTCACGGTCCATAAAACACATCTTCTTTTTTGGAGAATTAAATCTAATATCTTTATCCATGACCTCTCCTGGTTTTATTTGTTGATCATTGACATGATCTCTGCTCTTGCCTTTGAATCCGTTTTGAAAAGCCCCCTGACAGCTGATGTTATAGTTTTGGAACCAGGCTTTTTTACTCCCCGCATAGTCATGCACATGTGTTCTGCTTCAATGACAACAATTACTCCATAAGGCTCTAGTTTCTTCATAATAATGTCTGCAACGGCCGATGTGATTCTTTCCTGAAGCTGAGGTCTTTTTGCGACAGTTTCAATAACCTTCACAAGCTTGCTTAAACCCGTGAGCTTACCATTTTTTGGAATATATGCCACGTGTGCTTTCCCAAAGAATGGCACAAGATGGTGTTCGCACATGGAATAAAAGGGAATATCCTTTACCAAAACAAGCTCTTCGTACTTTTCATCCTGAAAATATATTTCAAGATCATTTTCCGGATTTTCATTAAGCCCTGAAAATATCTCCTCATACATTCTTGCCAATCTCTTTGGGGTATTTGTAAGACCCTCTCTATCCGGGTCTTCTCCAATTGCAAGCAGAATTTCCCTGACAGCCTTCTCTATTCTTTCCTTATCCATAAACAGACTCCTTATTCACCTTATACTAAATTAATGTAACAATCAAGAAACGCGCACCCAAATGTCACACAAACGTTTCCTAACCTGACAATCAAGGAATGAAGGAACGACCCCGAACCGTCCCCAACTGTTACAAAAAATCTCTGACAGCCCATAAAATCAGGTTATTATTATAAAGATAAAGCCCGATAGTGGACTTATTCAGTTCATCGATCAGGATTGGATTGCCCCACAGATTTGTAACAGGCACTATCAAAGCGAGCAATATATAAACGAGGATTATTCCTTTCAAAGCGCCGGAAAGTAATCCCAGGAGTCCATCGATTCCTCCGAGTATACCGTTGTTTTTTTTCTTTGAAAAAAGCATTGTGACAGCAATTATAATAAGCTTGATTGCCAGGATAATAAATATAAAAGCAAGGATATTAAATATCAATCTTGAAAGACTTTCAGAAAGAGTAACCGCAATTGTGTTAGTCGCTGAATCAATCGTTTTTTCCAGTATCTCACGAATCATTTCCGGAATATTGGATAAAGCTGAATTGGAGGCAGAACCTGTATCCTCTGTTATCCTGGCGGATATTTTGTTGTAAATGGAATCATAAATATCGGTCTCATTTTTCAGAAAATCCACTGAATGAGGATACCAGACAAAGCCCAAAGCAACCGCAATAAGCCACCCTGCAGTATGGATGAATGTGTGGACAAACCCGTTCCGGAAGCCTTGAACAATTGTGAATATAAGAATAACCGCTATAATTATGTCAAACCACATATCTCCGTCACCTTTCCTGTTTTCGTCATATTCTAAATGCAAATAGCATATACCTATATTACCAATTTGCATGGAGGATTTCAATAATACAAAACGCAATGCGGCAAGAATTTCCTGAAACTAGATAAAAGGAGGAAATATAAGCGAATGAATTACATTAAATATAACCGCTCATTTGTGATGATGGAGGAACAAAACAACCAGTTTGCTTCAAAAGAATCCGCTGAAGTCAAAGGATATCTGAAGGTAGAAACGGGAAATAACAAAGGTGCGATTCGGTGCGCGGTACAGAATCTCAAGTATTACGAAAAAGGCGATTACATATATAAACTTATACTATTCGGTAAAAAAGGAGAAAAAACTATTCATACCGTCATCGGTAACTTACTGATAAACAGATATGGAAATGGAGAATCATATTTCCGTTTTTCACCGGTGGACATAGATGGAAAGGGAAATACTTATCATAACTTCACAACAGCTATTATCGCAGCTGCATCCACTGTAGATGAGAAAGAATCACTGCATCCTGTGCTTAAGGGGGTTACCTCCAGCGGGGCCGAACCCTTTCAATCCGAACTGTTTCGAATAGATGAGGAGATTGAAAATGAGGACAATGGCAAGGTTGGCGACATTATTAATAAAATTGATCAAATCGTCGAAGAACTTGAAGAAACGGTACAAAGAGAAAAAATTCCGGGCGAAATCACTGTGGATGAAACTGACTCTGACAAAAAAGAGACCCATAGCAACGAAGCCAACGCTGACACAAAAGACGTCTCTTTCGATGAAGCCGGCGCCGTTGCAAAAGACATTTCTATTCCCAAAGAAAAGGAGATATCAAAAAAGGTGTACAATAATTTTTATAATGAATATATTTTGCGTTCCTGCTACCACGCGTGTCAAATTGCAGAATTTTACGAGGATGTTGCACCCTTTGACAAGGATAGGACCGGAGCAAGGTGGAAAAAGATGGTGAATATTACAAACTTGCCGCTTGTATCACCTGGAGCACATTACTTTGCAACGCAATATCGTCACTATATATTTGGCGCGAAAGCAAATGATAAAGGAATCGCAGTCAGATATTTCTTTGGAGTACCCGGCAGATTTTTAGATGAGGAGCAGCCTGATGGAGGGAAATCAGGCTTTACATACTGGCAGCCTATTCGCGGAGAGGACTCGGCTGTTGGAGAATCTCGTAAGGCAAGTCAATCTGTCAGAAACGCATATGGGTACTGGATCGTAGCGATCGATGCTGAAACCGGCAACATAGAAGAGGTTTAACTCACAAGAAGCAAAAGATATCTTCACATATATCTAATGAGGACCCATCCTACAAGGAAGGGTCTTTTTTTTATCTCCGAAAGATGATTGGCTGACCGGGCTCTGACCCACCATACACCAGGCTTTACTCTATTTTTCATTGAAAAAATTTCTGAAGTATGGTAACATTGTATGGCGTGTTAAGAAATCAGGGAAAGGAGCATGGCAGCGGACTATGAATCCTGAAGAATTCATGCTGGAAGCGTTAAAAGAAGCTGAGAAAGCACTTTCCATTAACGAAGTTCCTGTCGGCGCCGTTATTGAAAAAGACGGTATAGTTGTCGGCCGGGGCTATAATAAAACAGAGACAGCTAAGGACCCAACAGCTCATGCAGAAATTCTTGCCATTCGGGAAGCCGCGCAGAAACTTGGTGGGTGGAGGTTATTAAGTTGTCGCATGTATGTAACGGCCGAACCGTGCCCCATGTGCGCAGGGGCAATGGTATTGGCCAGAATAGAAAAGGTTTTTATCGGCACACCTGACCCGAAAACGGGAGCATGCGGTTCTTTGATGAACATTTTGCAGGATGAAAGGCTAAATCATGCCGTACAGATAGAAACTGGGATCATGCAGCATCAATGTGAAAAATTAATGAAGACATTTTTTCAGAAGCTTAGAAAAAAGAAATCGGAGGAAAATTCAATATGAAGAGAGCAGGCATTGTATTAAGCCTTTCAATTTTAATGACACTAATGTCCTTTTCAATATGCTTTGCATCAGGATTACAATTGGTAGACAGTTATCCCAAGAACGGCAGTAATGATTCCACGCTTGAGAACGTTGTGGTAAAGCTTTACTTTAACGAAGACGTATCTGCAGAGGAAGTACAAAAAGATAACAAAGAAGCCTTTAAATTTACCAACGGAAAGGGTAAAGAACTACCTCTGAGAATTTTATATCCGAAGAATAACGATGAAATCTGGGTGTTGGTAAATCAGAGCCTGGAGTCGGACTCCGATTATAAGCTGGTAATATCCGGCGACCTTAAGGTTCCTAACGGAGATACACTGGGAGAGGATCAAACCGTTGACTTTACCACCAGAAATACCGGTACCGACACGACGGTGAACATGGTACTAATGGGAATTATGATGACCGGGATGATCGTATTTACATCCATATCGACAAAGAGAGCTCTGAAAAAAGAAGAAGAGAAAAAGGCTGAAGAAAAGAAGATTAATCCATATAAAGTCGCGAAAGAAACAGGAAAGTCTGTTGAAGACGTTGTCGCAAAAACCGAAAAAGATAAGGAAAGGGCGAGAGTCCGGGCTGAAAGAAAAAATCGAAGGATGGCAAGCAAAGACGACAAATCGGATGAGGGTTCAGGTGATGTGAATGATAACAAGAGAGTTAAAGGACCTCGGTCTATTTCCGTCACAGGCAGCACATATATTACAGGGAGAAAAGCAGAAGCTGAGAAAGAACGGGCGCGTGCGGCAGCCAAAGCAGCAGCAGGGACTACAAGACCGAAAGGAGCAACCGGCAAGAGTAAAAATAAGAAGGCAAAGAAAAGGAAATAGTCCAAATTATAATAAAAACTGCTCCGATTTTACAAACGGTTGAGATGTTAAGATAGTGCTTAACAAAATTAAGAACGGAATTATAATAGTAACCTTGATACCTGTTAAGGAGAAATTAAATTGAAAGAGATTGCGGTTAAAGCATATGCAAAGATAAACCTATGCATTGATGTTCTCGGAAAGCGTCCTGACGGCTATCATGAAATTCTTACTGTTATGGAACAAATAGATCTGGTTGATTTCGTTACTGTTTCGTGGACCGCAGGAAATCAGGACATAGAGGTATGTCTTAAAAGCAATATGCTTTTTCTGCCTTCAGACAGCAGAAATATCGCATATAAAGCTGCGGAATTGATGATTCATAAGTATGGAAGTTATATTAACGTCAGAAGAATCATAGATAAACATAAAGAAACAGCAGAAAGAAATCCGGATATACCAAAAGAAGATGTTCAAAAATTCAGCAGGATAAATATAAATATTACAAAAAGAATCCCGGTAGCAGCGGGGTTAGCAGGAGGCAGCGCAAACTGCGCAGCAGTTCTTCATGCTTTGAACAGGCTTTGGAACTTGAACCTGGATCTTAAAACATTGATGGAGATTGGCACTGAGCTTGGAGCGGATGTGCCATTTTGCCTTGCAGGACAAGCAGCACTCAATGAACACCTTATGCTTAGCAAGGATGCCTTATCATGCACCTGTGCATTAGCGTTCGGCATTGGAGAAAAGCTTGAACCCTTGCCATCGCTGAAGGCCTTGATTTTACTGTCTAAACCACCTATCAACGTATCTACGGCCCAGGTTTACGGAGGGCTGGATTTTTCAGATATTAAAGAGCACCCAAATATACAGGAATTAACGGCTGGGCTGCGAGAAAATAATTACCATAAAATTACAAAAAATATGATCAATGTACTTGAAAATTATAGTCTGAATGCTTATCCGGTTATTCTGGATACAAAGAATATAATCAGCAGAGAAGGGAGTGCAGCAAAGGTATTAATGAGCGGCAGCGGTCCGACAGTTTTTGGCTTATACACAAGTAAAAAAAACGGGAAAACAGCTTTTTCGAAGCTGAAAAAAATCAACCCGGAAACATATCTGATGAAAACATTATAACCCCTCCAACAGCCGGTTTCAACCGCAGCCAATACATTTGCACGAGTGTAAACCGTAACCGCCCGATTCACAGACCCACCTTTGCAGGCGGGTCGTTTTTTCGTAACAGGAAATACCGTGCGCCCAGCGTGGCGTCAGCCACTTTTTTTGTCATAACAAGCTTTATCTCAGAATACACTATAGCAACGAATATTAGAAATAACAGTAGATAGGGGGAGAATGCTATGACATACGAAAAGGACCCATTTGAATTTAAAGGAATTCCAGACTTTGCTTTGCAGCCTGCCAAAGAAGCAGACGACGAATATAATTATAAGTATACTCCAAGAGGCACTACAAATCAATTTGATCCTGCAGCCTATGAAAGAGTGCTTCATGAAAGTGCAAGGAGGGCAGAAGAGTCAGAAGGAAATGGATTACTTGATGAACAGGAAGATAAGACTCACGATTCTATTGAGGCTGGAGCGCAGTTTTCTGCCCCTGTAGAAGAGCCATCGCCTGTAGCTGATGAAAATTTACAGCAAGATGCGGAGGCCGCTTTCATTCCTGTGCAAAATGAGATAAATGAAGATATAAAAGAAACAGATTTAGCAGATGTTGCAGCAGAGGCAGTATCGGAAGAACTCAAAATATCGAAAGATGATACCAATGCCATACCTGTAGGATTATCAGAATCAGAAGGAGCGGCATCAGTAGATTTGTCAGAAACCAAAGAAGAAGAAACGGCATCAGTAGATTTGTCAGAAACCAAAGAAGAAGAAACGGTATCAGTAGATTTGTCAGAAACCGAAGAAGCGTCGGCGCCGGCAGTTCTGGCTAAAATCGAAGAAGAGACAATATCAGAAGATTTGTCTGAATCAGAAGAAGAAAAAGTTTCAGAAGATTTATCTGAATCAGAAGCGGAAGTCATAGTTGTGGATTTATCTGAGCCGGAAGAGGAAAATGTACCAGTTGCTGCTGCGCCATCAACGAAGAAGCGGTCCGTATTCAAACCGGTCTTTGTTCCAAAAAGCACACCGCCTAAGATTGTTCCTGTAATAGGAAGCATGATGAGCAGTAAGCTTAATATGGTTGACATGAAAACTAAAGCTCCGATTCGCATTGTCATCGAAGAGGATATTCTGGTGCCTGATATAAAGCCTGACATGGCGCGGATTCTCGCTATGGATGGACAAATCAGGCTTAATGATAAAGATATACATACAGGGCAGTCGGAAAAAGATACGGTAAGAATCTCAGGGGATTTGACTTTGCAAACTCTTTATATTCCAGAGAACTTATCTGACGGAGAACCTATCGTTGCAATAGAAACAAAAATTCCATTCAAAAACGAATCAGAAATGAAAGCTGGTCCTAATTCAGATTTAGCAATTACGGCAAAGATTGAATCGATAGACTTTACTATAGTAAATGAAAGAAAATTCAGAGCAAGGACGACAGCATTAATAGGAATCAAAGAATATAATAACGTTGATATTGAGATTTTTGAAGGAGTCAGAGATGAAGAAGTACAGATGCTGAAAGAAAATATTAAATTCACAGATGTGGCATTTCGGAAAACGGACAGCATAGAAGTTAACGAGGAGCTGGTCTTAAAAGAGAATATGCCGGAAATAATAAAAATACTAAAATATGATGCAAACATTATAGAGAATCACAAGCAGATAACCAAGGAAAAAGCAGTTATCAATGCTTCTGTTTATTTTAATATCATGTATCTTGGGGCGGAAGAGAATAATGATGCGGCAAAAGCGGACACAGATGCTGTCTTTGAAGAGGAGATGTTGATCCCGGTTCTCTATCAGGGAAAAACTGAATTTACCCAGTTTATTAGAATGGATGGAGAAAACGATCCAAATGATCAGAACCCTGCAGGAAGCAAAGTCAGCTTCAATATAGCAACTTTAAATATTACTACCAAGGAGGATGGAAACGGACAAAAGAGCCTTATTGAAATGGATATGAACGTAGATACCGAATTGGAGATATACAAAACATTTGAAAAGCAAGTGGTTACCGACATATACCATCACATAAAGGACATTCAATATGAAAATGATGAAATCGGAGTAAGGGTACAAAGCGGAAGCGGTGTTGCGGAGCTGTCAGCCAGAGAGATCATCAATATTCCTGAAAAGTATGGCAGTATTGATAAAATTGTGTATCTTTCCGGAAATATCAATGAAAGAAAGTCCTTTATCGATCAGGCTAAAAGTATTATAGAGGGGATCATAGACGTGAATCTTATTTGTACCTCTGCCGACGCTAACAAAACAGCCTTCAATATCAGGCAGGAGATCCCTTTCCGAAGTGCTATGGAAATCCCTGGAATCACTGCGGAAATGACTGCAAATAATGATATAGTGCTGAAGGAGCTGTGGTTTGATAAAATCAATAACAAGCAGGTTGAAGTAAATGCGGGTATTCTGGTCAATACTGCAGTAGCAAGCCAAAAGAAGCACCAGCTGGTGAAAAACATCAGCTTCCTGGAAAACCCGCAGGATAATATAAACCTTCCCGGTATCGTTCTTCACGTTTCAAGAGCGGGAGACACGATCTGGAAAATTGCAAAAAAATATAGAACAACAATCGATGAAGTCCTGAACATCAATGATTTAGAATATGGAAAGGAGATTAAACCCGGCATGAAGTTATTGATCGTAGCAAAACATAATTAATAGTTAAATTATGAAAAAAAAAAGCGAGTTTACGAATTAAAAAATCAAATAATGTATAAAATCTCCTCTCTTCGGGAAAGATTACAATAAGAAAATCTTTTTCAGTGGGAGGGATTTTTCATTGGAATCAAGAAAAAAGCAAATTAAATTTCTGATTTTTATATTGATTTGTGTTCTCCTTTACAGCACTTGGACCGTGTACGGCAAACCCGAGCTGAGCAATGATGATTTTATCCGATTTCATGTTATTGCAAACAGCAATTCAAAAGAAGATCAGCAGTTGAAGCTGAAGGTAAAGGATGAGATCCTGGCAAAGATCAACAGTGAGCTGGTTCTGGAGACTATGGCACAGGATTTGGCTGATTATCAAGCCTCTAATGCGGATTTGACGCAAGGGATGAATGAAAAAGGAGATAAAACACAGGTAAGCCTGGATCTGGAGCAGTCCAGAAATTACATTCAGGAAAATATCATTGAAATCGAAGAAAAAGCAGAAGAGATCATAAAAGAAAACGGATATGATTACACAGTAAAAGCCGAATTAGGTGTAAAATGGATTCCTGAGAAAAGATATGGCGATGTAGTTTTCCCTGCGGGCAATTATGAAGCTCTGAATATCACGATTGGTGAAGGAAAAGGAGAAAATTGGTGGTGCGTGTTATTTCCGCCTCTTTGCCTGATCGGCGCGGAAGAAAATATAGATGAGAAAACTACGCAGAATACATATACCGAAGACCAAATCAGAATGGTAAAGGAAACCTATCAGGATGCCATGTTGGATAAAAAATATAAGCCTTTACTTGAAGAAAGAGATAACCCCGTTACTCTGAAGCTCAAGTTTAAAACGCTGGAGATCATAGGTGAATAATACAAGTAATAAGCAAAGCCCGCAATCACGCGGGCTTTTTTGCGCTGTGCGGAAGCTTACGCAGGAATCAGCTGTCTATTCTATGTTCGTATAGGATTTGTATAGAATCGATCACCTCATTTCTGCCCTTATCGGTTACAGTTGTAAAGCTGATCACATCGTCTGCTGCAAGCTCGGAAAGGTCAATTTCTGTAGCATTGCCGCCCATGCCTTTCGTGATCGTAACATCGCCGGACAAAGTATAGGTAACGTTCTCTCCAGTAAAGTCGATTTTGCCGTCACCCTGTCCTGGTTTGCCGGGCCTCTGGTCGCCTGCCGGAGGATTTGAATCGTCAACTGCAGGGCCGGATACCGGTGCAGCGCCGCCTCCGTCTTTCAGAGTCTCTGATCCGCCGGGCGCAGTATTCCCCGGCGGCAGCGAATAGCTGCCTGGTGAGGTATTCATTGCAGGCGGAGTGCCTTTGTCCGGAGGCGTGCCTCCTTCGCCGCCTTTCGGCATATCGCTTGGCATGTCGGCCAAAATTACGGTAAGCTGGTCGTTATTCAGAGAGACTACCTTGGCCATGACGCCTCTTTCTTGCCTCGCTCCGCTTTTCTCTTGATCTGTG
>JAQWBM010000058.1:5474-15559 GCA_028706405.1 Eubacteriales bacterium | reverse complement strand
CTTACCTTTAAGTTGTTTCCCCCGACGCCAGGTAAGCATTTGTAAACTCATCCGCCAAGCACATCTAAGATATATATCTTGAAGTTAAGCCTTAGAGGACCTTCGTGATTAAATAATATCAAAACCTCTTCGGCGTGTCAAATTTTTATGAGGTTTATAATGGATTCTAATTATTGGGGTATTTTCTTTTTTTGCTTTTTTATGCCATTTTGCTTTAGTGCGCTGATGGTTTTAACGTATTATGCGGAAAAGGTTGAAAAAACAAAGCAGCTTATGATTGATAATATATATCAAAATGATGTTACTACATAGTACATAGGAGGAAGAGTAAATGAATGCTAAAGTAATCGCAATAAGCAATCAAAAAGGCGGCGTAGGCAAAACAACCAGTGCAATAGCATTGGGAGCGGGCCTCATTGAAAAAGGATACAAAGTACTGCTTGTCGATTGTGATGACAGTAATCCTAACCTGACAAAATTTTTAGGAATCAGTAAGCCTGAACAATTGCAATCAACCTTAACTGATTTGATGTTGTTTACTATGCTGGACAGGGATATAACAATGGGGCTCCGAAAATCAATAATCCGGCATACTGAAGGAATGGACCTGTTGCCGGCCGACAATAAACTTCCAGGAATAACAAACAGCCTTAACGGTCTTCAGGACAACGAGAAAAAGCAAAAAATCCTTTTAAAGATAATAGACATATTGAGATTGGATTATGATTATATAATTCTTGACGCTGCACCGGCATTAAATGTTTTATCAGTGAACATTCTCGCCGCAGCTGACGAAGTTTTAATTGCTACCCAACCGCAAGGAGCTGCGGAAACCGGTATTGGTGAACTTATTCAAACAATCATTAACGTAAAAAAAAGCATTAATCCGGGGTTGATAATACGAGGGCTGCTGATCACCATGGTAGACAGCCGAACAAATTACAATAAGAACAAGGCCGGACAGATGACAGATGAATATACAGAACTTGGAATGAAGGTGTTCAAATCTCAGATTCCCAGAGCAGTAAAAGCAGAAGAATGTATGGAAGCAGGACAAAGCATTTTAAAATATGATCCGAATGGGAAAGTAGCTGCCGCATATAGAAACTTTGTAAATGAATATTTGAGTTGAGGTATCCGAAATGAAATACTACACCAAATGCGGCGGCATCCAATTTGAGAAATCGGGCAAGGCTCCCAGAGAAGCAGGCTATAGTGACGTCGACTGCAACGTGTTTCGGGAGCGGCGGGATTTTGTAAATGGAACACATGAATCTGTGAACGAAACGCCTGAAATCGAAAAGGAGGCGCAAGATATGTCCATTAACAAGGACGATTTAATGAATGGCTTATTTGGTGACACACCGTCTAAATCATTGTTTGGCCAGAGCGAAAATGAAATCATAGAAATAGATATAGGCTTGATTGATGATTTGTTCAGTTTTGAGCATCCTTTTGCAAAATCATTAAAGCGAAGAAAGGGCATCGAAGAGTTAGCCGATC
The DNA here is from genome assembly GCA_028706405.1 of Eubacteriales bacterium. Lineage (GTDB taxonomy): Bacteria > Bacillota > Clostridia > Peptostreptococcales > Anaerovoracaceae > Anoxybacterium. The sequence continues at coordinate 14,056 of JAQWBM010000058.1, read as the reverse complement.
AGATCAGGCAATGCGGCATATTGCAACCAACGATTTTGCGGATGCACCCTAACGGAAGATATGAAATCCTGGCGGGACACCGGCGTAGATTGGCAGCATCTATGGCTGAATTGACAACTATTCCGGCTATCTTGAAGGATTGTGACGATGATACAGCGAAACTTATTGTCACTTATACCAATCTTGGACAACGGGATGAGATACTTCCCAGCGAGAAAGCGAAAGCCTACAAAATGGCGTTGGATGCAATAAAAAGAGTGGCTGGACGGCCAAGTAAAAATGGTACAACCCCGTTGCACAATTTTTATGAGGACGATGAAGAAAATGGTACAACCCCGTTGCACAATTTTGATAAAGGAGATAAGTCAATTAACATTGTAGCAGAAAAAGCCGGTGAAAGCCGTGAAACGGTGCGAAAATATATTCGCTTAAATGAGCTGATCGAGCCTATTTTAGACCGGGTAGACGAAAAAGAAATACCCTTGAAAGCTGCTGTTGAATTATCATATCTAAGGGAACAGGAGCAGAAAGCTCTGGAAGAGATTATTATTCAGAATAAAAAATTGGCAATAAGAATTACAGAGGACATTGCAAAGGAATTAAGGGGAGCATCAAAGGAAATGGAATTAACCAAGCCCATCGTTGAAGCTGTAATTAACCCTCCGGATGAAAAAAGCGGAAAAGAAAAAGGCTTTAATTCAAAGCCGCCAAAACCGGTTTATAAAGCGGTTTTTAGAGGCTTGGAAAAACAATTGAAGGAGTTGCCGCCGGATAGGGCAGAAAAACTTGCCCTATGCCAAAAAAAGGAGCTGGAACAAGTCATAAGGGATGCAATAAATCAGTACCTTGACACATTTTAAAAGAGAGGATGAAATGGAAAGATATTCATTGTTAATTGCTGCGCCCCCTAAACTGAAAGGTCTTGGAAAGGAGATTGAAAAAATCAAAAAATTCCAGGATCGGGGCATATTTATTGAGGTAAATGAGTGCAGTGACCTTAAAACATTATTTGATCTTATCAATCAGGGCATTGAACCTGATTTTTTTTTGCTCTTTGAAAGTATCACCGAAAATAGAAGCAATCTGGAAAAGGCCCATACAGAATTGCTTGAGAGCCTAAAAAAAATAAAATTCAGCCGGACAAGCAAGATCATTCTAATCCTGCAAATAGAGAAAGAAGAAGGATTGCGGCAGTTTGTAAATGAGCTGATCAAGCTGGATATCCAGGATTTTCACTTTATTTCAGATTTTAATACAGATGATGTAATCCGCTGGATGTTGATTGAGAAGAAAGAGTTAAAGGATAATTTGTTGTATATTACAACAGAAATTGCGGCCAAGGGTGAGAAGGAAGTTGTTATAAAAGAGATCCCGAAGTACATAGAAGTTCCTGCCGAAGATAAAAAAAAGAAAAGGTTCGGCATTTTCGGCAAAGCAAAGGATAATCGATCAGAACCAGAAAGACCAGGATTGAAGATAATCGGAATCACAGGGGCAGAAAGAGGAGCCGGAGCGACAACCCTATGCGTGGAGCTGGCTGAATATCTAACCCAATTCGGCAGGGTAGCGATACTGGAAAAAACAGAAAGGGACGAACTGGTCCATATGGATCTGAAAGGCATTGATATTTATACATCAAATTTAGGACATATAGAGATAAGCCGGTATGATTTTCTGATAATTGACTTTGGAGTTTTTTTTGAAATAGGAAAGCTGTCTGGATTGGCAACAATCATAACAGACAGCAATACTGTAATTGAGACGGAACGAAAAATGAACATTGAGAAAAGCTATTGCAGCAAGATCATTTGCGTATGTCCTGCGGTTCCGTGGAAGCTTTATAAAACAGATTTCTTGATTAATAACATTGCCTCTGCCGAGGACACAGAAAATTGGATATTGTTTTTTAATGGAAATACAAATAGTGATGAATTTAAATCATCACTATTTATGCGAAAAGTGATAATTGCATATAACAATGAAAACTATTTGGAAGAAATAAGGGAATCACTGAAAGGAGAACAAAGAACATGATGGATCTGTTTAAAAACAGGGCAAAACGAAAGGGTTTAATAGGCATTTTACTAATTATTTTGACAATAGCCGGAATTTATACATGGGAGAATTATGGACGGCAGGAATTGACCTATACCGATGTCATTGTTTTCAAAGAAGATATCGGAGACCGAAAAATTGTAACTCGTGATATGCTCGGCTTGCTGAAACTGGAAAGAAAAACACTGCCCGAAGGGGTTATAACTGAACCCGGTAAGATTATCGGAAAAGAAACACTTACGTTTCTTCCGAGTAAAATCCCACTCTCTGAAAAATTCTTTGCCGATCCGGAACTGACCTCCGGCAATGGCAAATATGTCTTTAAAATACCAGAAAAATGGGTTTATTCCTTTCCGCAAACACTAAGGAGAGGTGATGAAATATATATCTATTTGATTAGAGACACTGAAAGCCAATCCGCTATCGGCAACGAGAGCAGGCCGGAGCCTGACCAAACATATGACATAACGAAACCGATTCTGGAGGCAAAAGTAGTTTATGTCAAGGACAATGCAAATAGAGAAGTAGTAAACACTGGGAACAACCGGTATGATGGCAGTGCTACTTTGGCACAGATAGAGATTATTGTGACGCAGGAAAGCTATAACTTGCTAAGAGACTCTTATATAAATGGATATCAGTTTAATCTAATGTACCAATAAGGTGTATTCCTGGAACAAGGAAGAATAATAAAGGTGGGAATATGGAGAAAATCATTACATACTTTGGAGCGGATAGCAAGGTTGGAGTAACAATGATTACTCAGTCTGTCGCCAATGTTTTAGCCCTGAAGCTCAAAAAACAGAATAAAGGGGAAAAGGTGCTCTTGCTGCACCTGGATGGAAAAACAGGATTTGAATATACAACGAAGAAAGGAGGCAGCCTTGATGGGATCAAAGCTGCGGTCTCATCGGATGTGCTGGCTTTGGAGGAATTATTGGATGTCTGCGCTCAGGATGAGAATTTATATATGCTAAAGGGGACATCAAACTTGTTGGAAAGAAAAAGCTATGAGGACAGTTTTGTTAAAAAGCTGCTGCAAGCCGCAGAAAAGGCGTTTGACCATATCCTGATCGATGCGGGGAGCTCGGTTGATTTGGGACTTGCAATAGGAAGCCTGATTCATTCCAATAAAAATTTATTGGTTGCCACTCAGCAAACAACTTGTTTTGAAAGCTATATGCTTAAGGAAGAGCAGATTTTCAATCCTTTACAAATTACCTTTGATACGTTGATCATTAACAAATTTGCCTATTCTTCCGGGAGGATGCTAGAAACGGAAAACAGTTTGATGGAAAAATACGGGATTAAGAAAAGCGTCTGCATTCCCCTGGCGGATTATGGCTGGCAAGCCGAATTTGAGAGGGAAACCATTATGGCATACCACAAGCCATACAGCCAAGGGATAAGAAAATTGGCAAACAAGATTTATCTTCAGATGCCAGTGGCAGGAAAAGAACCGCTCTTTAAAGGCGTTTTCAGAAAGAAGGTTTGATAATGGATAGAGAATTTGACATAAAGGATCTGGTAGAAAAGGCACGGCTAATTTCTGTGGCTCAAGGTGATTCTAACGATCAATCAAATGAGTTTGATGAGAAGCAATTTATAAGAGTTGTAAAAGTTGTACAGAACCAGCTGGATCAGATAGAAGCAGAAGAGCTGAAGGAGGAAAAGATGTTGCTTCGGCAGCGGGACGCCATTCTTGGCAACCCTAATGCAGTGGAGTATTATAAGGCAAAAATTAGTGACATTATTAATGATAAAAATTTTCGTAAAGAAAGATATCCTCAGTGGTATACATCACTGGAAGAGGCAGTTTATCATGAGGTTTACGGTTTGTTTGGGATTTCGGAATGGCTGAATAGTGACAAGTACAAAGAATCTGATGCATGTATGATTATAGGTGATAATGTTTTTTTTGAAGCAAACGGTGAGCCAGAGCTGCAAAAGCAAAAAATAAGCCGCGAAAACAGAGATCGGATGAAGGAAACCTTGCTGCTGGTTAGCCCCAGGGAAAACCGGGCTGCAGCAAAGCATGAAATCTACAGCCACGGAAAACGGGTCACTGTTTTCAATGACAACGGCCTAACAAAAGATGGACAAGACTGCATAATATTTAGAAAATATCATGTCGATAAATTTACCTTTGAAGAACAAGTCGCCAAGCATACGATTCCAGAGGACTCCATTCCATTTTTCAAGTCCCTGGTCCAGTTAGGATTTAATGTTGCTTTCACAGGCCCGGTAAAATCCGCAAAAACCACATTTTTGACTACCTATCAATCCTATGAAAACCCTAGGCTGCCGGCACTATCCATCGAGACTGATCCGGAGATCGATTTCCATATGCTGATGCCGGAAAGCCCTATTATACAGTTTGTACCGAACAAGGAGAATGAAGATACCGTCATTGAGCGAGCAAAACGGTCTGATGCTAAGTACATTGTCGTTGGCGAGGCCAGGAGCGGAAAGTGGCTTCATCTTGCAGTTGAGTGCGCCAATATGGGAACCAAGAGAATGAAAGTATCCATCCATTTAAGCGAAACAGTTGATTTTTGCCATGATGTCGCTGAAAAGATAACCCGTGAGGTTGGCGGGAATATTTTAGCCTACATGATCAAAACAGCGAAGACCTTTCAGTATGTCTTTAACTTTATCACCCTGGCTTCCGATCAGAGCCAGAAGCGGCTGTCCAGCCTGTGGGAAATTCGGCTCAACGATCAGAAGATGGAAATCTCTATGCATCAAATCTGCAAATACATAGATGAAACGGATTCCTGGGTATGGGCATATGATATCGGCAAGGACAAAGAAAAAATGGCCATGCGGGAATCTAAAGAAGCGTATGCAGAATTTCAGGAAGCATTGAAAAAGCTTGCGGCAGACCATCCGAACCCGGACGGGCATGTATTCGTTGAACCGTATATGAAAGTATTACTGAGGGGAGGCGGCGGCTTTGGCTATTAAACTGCTCATGATCCCTTTGATTATTGGCATTTATCTTATTTTCAAGGACGGCATTTCGTATTTATTAAAAGATATTTCACTAAAATTCAAAGCCTTGAAACGGCTGCTCAATAAGAGCCGCTTGGAAAGGCATATCGAAAGAATATTCATGGTCATATCAAGTGATCAGAAGGAAAAAAGAGATAAGAATCTGTTCTATTGTGTAACGGTACTTCTATTTGCCGTTGCTTCTTATTTTTTAGTCAAAATGCTCGGAAATACCGGAATGCTTTTGTGCCTGGTTATCACAGCAATGCCGTACATCTATATCCGGGCAACGCTTGTTTTGAAGCAGCGCAGCGGCAGTTTTGAGGGAGAGGCGTTTTTGCGGGAGATCTTTACTCAATACAAAAGATGCAATAGAAACATAATAACAACAATCGATGAAACGGTGAAAAGTTTATCTGATAATGAACCTGTTACAAAACGAGCGCTGTTTCGGGTATCGTTGCGGGTAAAGAGTATAAAAACAGACGAGGAATTAAAAGACCTGCTGGCAGACTTCATTTACGCCCTGAACACAAACTGGAGCAGGATGCTTGCGGATAATCTATACAGTGCGATACGGGATAAAACCGACATACAGGCAGGACTGCAAGATTTATATGAAGGCTGTAAAAAAATCAACAAAAAACTGGAAATTTCTAAGAGAGACAATCTTGAGGCTGCAGGCATGATGAAATTTCTTGGACCAATATTCATTGCATTGTTTGCTTATATGGGAGCCCAAACGATGGAAGTGAAGAAAATGATTGCATATCAGTTTAATACAAAAACAGGAGTGCTGCTGTTTTGCCTGATTTTGCTTTCTTTTGTAATCGGCAATATAATAATCAACTTGGCTACAAAACAAAAATACGATTGACATACTCCCCATGAATAAATTCAGGGGATTCTGATATCTACAAAACTAGCCTGTTTTAGCAGGTCTTACAGTTTCTACTTCAAGAGTTGATGCCCCAACTCTGTATATGTTCATTGCGGCATTTTTATCCCTGTCATGGCATGTTTTGCAATCAGGGCATATCCATGTTCTTTCAGACAGAATTAAGCCTTGATGCATATATCCGCATATTGAACAGGTTTTACTGGACGGATAGAAGCGAGGTATTTCTACAACGATAGTGCCGGTTTTAGTACATTGATATTTTAATGTATTCACAAATTGGCTATGACCTAAGTCAGATATCTTCTTGCCCCATAGTCTTTGCATGGCCTTAATATTAAGATCTTCTATGCAAATTAAGGCGTATTCTTCAGACAATTGTTTAGCTAACTTAAAATGATAGTCTTTCCTTTGGCTAGCAACTTTTTTATGAAGTCTGGCAAGATTTGCCTTGGCACGTCTGCGGTTATTGGAACCCCTTTGTTTTTTGGATAGTTTCCGGTTTAGCTTTTGTAATTTGGCATTATTTTGCTTGAAAAACAAAGGTGATTCTATATCTTGGCCGTTTGATGCAGTAAGAAACTTCTTTAAGCCAAAATCAAATCCGACACCTTTACCTGTTCTGGGTTCGATATTGGTCTTTTCTGTTTCACATACAAAGTAGATATAGATATCGCCTAAGGCATCTCGCTTTACAGTTAATGTTTTGACTTTACCTTCAATGTTCCGGGATTTATGGAATTTATATTCCTGTCCCATGATTATGATTTTGTTATCGTCATGCAGCTTATATCCGGCTTGTTTTAAAGTAAAGGATTTATACTTTTTTATCTTCTTGAAGGAAGGTGGTGCTGATTTAATACCATGTTTTAAGTTTCTGTAGAAAAGTTTATATGCTCTATCTATTCGCTCTGCTATGTCTTGAATAGCTTGAGAACCAAGCTCATTCCAATAGGAATATCGTTTGGTTCTTTTTAGCTTAGTGATATGCTTTTGAATTTTATAGATGTGCAGGTGCTTACCATAGAGCCGGTAATAGCGTTTATGCAAGGCAATTAAATGGTTGTAAATGTGACCACTTAGGTTGATTGAATTATGGAGTTTTTTGTTTCTCTTGGCGCAATATAGCTTAAATGAGTAGGTTATCATTGCCTTGCTCCTTAAACATGCTTTTGGTTTTCTATGTATTGCTTGATTGCCGAAAGTGGTGCTCCGCCTACAGTTGTCACAAAGTAACTATTGGTCCACAATGAAGGAAGCCTTGACTTTAATTCCGGAAATTCATTTCTAAGCATCCTTGAGGATGACCCTTTAATATTTTTAACTAGCTTGTGTATCCCATATTGCGGATCAACCTCCAGTAGTAAATGAACATGATCCGGCATGACTTTCATTTCTACAATAGTGGCGTTTTTACTTGAACAAACCTCCTTTGCTATTTCTTTTAGCCTTGAGACAACGCCATTTGTAAGGACTTTTCTTCTGTACTTAGAACACCAAACAACATGATACTTACATGAAAAAAATATATTATTGTTAGATTTATATTCCATCTGGATAGTATACAGTGGATATTTATCTAACGCAAACTAATTATTGAATTAATTAATACATGCCTTATATCCCCATAGTTCAAACAAGGGGTTTTACGGCAGGGAGGATAAAGGATGTGATGAGTTGAACCTGTCAATCAATAGCATTTATTATTTTGCGGTTATAGCATCAGGATATCTGTCGTATTGCATGATTTATGATGGCTTTTTTAGTGTTGGTAACATAAAACAGAGAGTCAAACCCAGTAAAATGTACAAAAATTTTTTGGAAAGTTTCTCGGACAAGCCTGACAAGTCTAACGATGAAATTTTCAGCAAGATAGGATTTGGACTGTCCAAGAGAAGGTATTCTGCCTATAGGAACTTGATAGCCTTAATTATTTTAGGATGGTCTGTCTTCAAGGTAATTGCCGGACATCCCCAGAGTACGGTTAAGATATTGATCTTGTTGTTAATATTCATGTTTCTTACAACGCCAAAAAATATAATTATCGGGAAGAAAAAATCGCCATTTAAAATGACTATGGATTTTCTTTATAAAAGGCGTAAAAGCCAGCTCGATAACGAGCTTATCAATATAATTGCGCAAATGCGCAATTTGATGCTATCAAACCAGACAGCATTGTCCGCAGACTATCTGCTTACAAGACTTGTTCCTTATACAAATAAATCAAAGCCCATATTTATTCAAACTCATTCTTTCATGCAAAAAGGGAGAAAACAAGATGCAGCTAAATACTTCGGAGAAGCCTATGACACATGGTTAGGCAAGGAATTCGCACAGATCCTTGCGAAGCTGGATATGTTGCCGGCATATGAATTTCTTCAACAAATTGAAATTTTACAAAGCTCAATAGATGACATTCGGGAAACGGAAGAAGAAAGAAAAAGAGAAAGCAAAAAAACAATTATATTTACATTTGCCGCAGTTCAGATGATCTTAATCATATTTGATTTTATATATATCGTCTTAAAAGACTCAATTATGGCAATGGCAATGTAGGAAAGGGGGTGGATAGTATGAGCAAATACATAGCGGTCGCACTGTTAATCGTTTTGACAATAGCCATCGGTGTGAGTTC
>JAQWBM010000058.1:0-5374 GCA_028706405.1 Eubacteriales bacterium | reverse complement strand
TTTATATATATCGTCTTAAAAGACTCAATTATGGCAATGGCAATGTAGGAAAGGGGGTGGATAGTATGAGCAAATACATAGCGGTCGCACTGTTAATCGTTTTGACAATAGCCATCGGTGTGAGTTCTATAAACGGGTCCGGGGACGGAACCGTGAAAGGCTCGCTGACAAAGCTGCTTGGGACATCATCATCTCAGATCACAAGTCTCGAAAGTGATTTGAAATAAGGATTTATCACAAAAATTATACGGGTTCGGCAAATTATTTTGCCGGACTCATATGAAAAGTGAAAGGAGCCTAAAAAGCATATGAAAACATATATCGTATCAGTAATTTGTTCCACATTAGCGTTGATAGTACATTTTGCTTAACTGAATTCATATGAAAAGTGAAAGGAGCCTAAAAAGCATATGAATAAATACATAGCATTAGTAATTTGTATCGCATTGGCGGTGATAGTACACGTTAGCTTGTTATCGGAGGATTCCCATAAGTCGGCATCAATTGCCGTTTTCAATAGCCTCATACAATCGGAAGTTCAAATACCATAAAGGAGTGACAAAAAATGATAAGAATAAATATATGCTGGGGGTTGATAGTATTAGTAATTTGTAGCATAATAGTACATTTTTGCTTGGAGGATTCTCCTAAATCAGCATCAATTTTAAATAGTCTTACACAATCAGAAATTCAAATACCGCAAGGGAGTGACAAAAAATGACTAAGTTTATAGCGCTTGCCTGCGTGTTACCCCTTCTTGCTTTCTTTATTTTGCAGTATTCCTTAGATATAAAAAATTCCCATATTAAAGGCAATGCTGAAACAATTGTGGTCGCGGCTTGTGAACAAGCAAAACAAGAAGGATGTTTTACTCCGGAAATAATAGAAAGCATGAAAATGGAATTTGAGAAGGCTGGCATTGATTCTGATAAAGTGATTATAGGCGATGGCACGACTACAACACCTAAATACAGGACAGATGAATTTGATTCAAGAGAGATGATAGATTATAAAATTGGAGTGCCTATAGATAATATATTCGCTGCACAAAGCTTTTTTGGTTTGACTGACGAGGAAAACAGCTATATTAAATATTACTTTGGAAAACTAGCGTCAGAAAGGTTAAACGAATAGGGGGATTTTCGTGAAAACATTTATATTATCATCTGCATTGATTGTGCTTTTCTCAATATTAATGGTGTTCCAGCAGGACAATAATGAATTTATAAATGCACAAGAAAGATATAAAGCCGTTGCCAGTGATGCCGCCGATGCTGCAGCCCTTTACTATGACCAAGAAGCATTTTCTGACGGCATTAAGATATACAATAAAGCTGAAGGAAATGCTGCCATTTTGGACGTCATTAAAGCAGGGCTTAATCTAAAGGATGATTTAAACGGCGGGATATCATTTTTATTGAAAAACAAGCATGATTATTTTGCTTATTATTTTGATGGTGACGGCAAGTTATATGAATATCAAAACGGTACATTAAAAGGGACAGAGACAATTATATATCCGTATACTTTCACAGAGAAACTAACCGGATATAAAAAACAAGTTGAAGGTCCGACAGTGATTGTAACGATTGATGCAGGTATATTTGATTTCAGGGAAAGCTTCATTAAGGATCCGGAATTGATTCGGACATCATCATATGAATACCGCGAAAACCAGTAACTTCGGACGGTTAAACCTTTTTTGGGATTTATTCTACACTGACGCAAGAAGTGAACCAAAGAATATCAAAGAAAAGTGGCTTCTATTTACGCATTCCTCTACGGTGTTTCTGGAGCACATGCTCGCACGCTTCCAGTTCCCTGTCGAGTGCGTTCAGACAGACAATGGGTTTGAGTTTACAAAACGCTTCTTAAATACCAATAACGATAACCTGACGATGTTTGAAAAGAAGTTGTCTGAACCCGGAATCCGGCATAAGAAGATCCGACCTTTTACCCCCCGCCATAACGGCAAGGTAGAACGCTCCCACAGGAAAGATAATGAATATTTTTATGCAGTGAAAAAGCTCTACTCATTTAATGATTTCAAGCATCAGCTATACATACACAATTGGAAGTACAACCGTTTTCCTATGAGACCTCTGGGTTGGAAATCTCTTAAGCAGACTCTCATAGATTTTTTACAGGACGGTGTAACATATGTTTGACAAACCTACATAAATAAAAAAGCATTGACAGAAAGGGAACACAACAATGGAACGGTCGTCCGATTTATACATTTAACAAGGCTGATACATGTGCGGATTTGAATTTTGATTTTTCTTGATTAAAGATGAGTACCTTTGATATACTGTCCCTGGTGCTACCAGAGACACGGTAGGCGGTTAGCCCTCTTCGGAGGGGGTGATGCGTATGTCCACAGCGGAGACAATAGCCTTACTGGCTTTAGTCGCTAATGTTGTGTTTGTTACATATACACTCACAAAAAAGAAATAACCGCCTGCGTCCGGAAAACGAGCGGTTATTCGTAACTAAACGTTATCCTGGGCTAACCGTTTGCCGGTAGCACCTTTATATAGCTATTATAACACTATTTAAAAAAAATACAATAAGTTAAATGAAAAAAGCAATAACAGAAAGGGGAACACAACAATGAAAAAAATAATAGTAACGGTTTTAGCTGCGGCAATGGCTTTGGGATCGGTAGCGGCAGTCTATGGTGCGGAATATACGGATGTAAAACCCGGCAATTGGGCGAATGAAGCAATCAGCACAATGTCGGACAAGGCAATTGTTAAAGGGTACCCGGACGGGACATTTAAGCCGCAAAATACAATTGCCTGCGGTGAATTTATTAAGATGGCACTGATCGCCGCCACCGGCGAGGATGCAGGAAATGCCGAATCCGGCAACTGGGCATTGAACTATTATAACAGCGCACTTGACCGGAAATACTTCACGGAATACGACATAGGTAAAAGCACCCTAAACAGCCCCATCACAAGGGCAAAAATGGCTCTGATTGTAAGCGCAATTCTCGGTGATGTAAAGATTCAAGACTATGATGAAATCCAGCAGGGGATCACAGATATAACCTATAAAACAAAATATGAATATGACATTACAAAATCCTATGCTTCGGGAATCCTGACAGGCTATACGGACAAGGCATTTAAACCGAACAAGACCCTTTTCAAGGGCAGAAGCGGCAACCGTAATTTACCGGCTTGTGGATGAAAGCAAAAGAGTGCTGCCGGGCAGCAGTGCAGCCGGCGCGCAAAACGGAAACAGCAAGGAAGCGCAAAAGCCCATCGATCAGGTGATCACCAACCTTAACACCTTCCGGAATCCCGGAGACGGCTCCCTCAACGAGTATCTGATGGCCCTTGAAACCTATGAGATCGTAAAGGACGGAGAAAAATACGAAATGACACTAAGGGAAAATCGAGGAACAAAATGGATTCATATTCCTCCGGCAGCAACGGAAGAACTGGGCGAGATTTATCTCATGAAGGATGGCAAGATTGTTGAACTGACAGGACGGAGCCCGCAGGAAAATGAAAATGGAGAAATCTATTCGGTAGCAATCTATTATTTGGACATCACTCAGATCGATTACATCGTTTCCTTGGACACCATTGAACACCATGCTCTACTGATTGCCAATCCCTTTAAAAACTAACGCAAACCATCTTAAAATACGGTAACGATAAAAGCAGAGCCTCACGGTTCTGTTTTTTGTCGGGAAAGGAAATTACAGTGAAACGAAGGATCAGCATGATGCTGGCTGCGGTGCTCTTTCTTACCGGGGTTGTTCCGATCCTGGGGGAAAAGAATGCCGCCCATGCCCTCACCACCTACCAGAAGGTGACCAAATATCATCTTGATATGGGCATCGCACATATCTGGAGAACCGGGGAGCCAGATGACGAAGACCTGAGCTCCGTCACCTGGCAGGGTGGGCTGGAATATGGAAAAAAGACACAGGGCAAAGATTGTCAAAAGTGTTTATAGAATACGAATAGTTGGATGAAGAAAACGACGATAGAACTATTTTGTAAAAACCCCATTGACAAACATGGGATATATGCCATATAATAAAAGCATACAATACCAGATATTCCAAATTAAGACCAGGTGGTGAAACATTGCAAAAATTTGTAGTAGAATTTTTTGAACGAGAAGATGGGAGCTATCCTGCAGAGCAATTTATTCTGTCGCAGGATACGAAAATGAGAGCGAAAATATTTCGTTTGATTGAATTGCTAGAATGGCAGGGCAATGAGCTGCGAGAGCCATATTCAAAAGCTTTGGGAGATGGCATTTTGGAAATCCGGGCGCAGCAGGGGGCTAATATCACAAGGGTATTGTATTTCTTTGTGATTGGCAGAAAGATCATCCTTACGAATGGATTTGTAAAGAAAACTCAGAAGACGCCGCAGGGTGAAATCGATATTGCCAAGAAATATCGTGATGAATATATCAACATATCGACAGAAGGGAGATGATACCATGGGCAAGAACTTTAGAGAGACGTTGCAGGAACAGATGCAGGACCCTGAATTTAAAATGGAGTGGGAAGATTTAGAGCCGGAGTTTCAAATTATACGGGCTTTGATCGAAGCCAGGAAAGCAAAAAACCTGACCCAAAAGCAGCTTGCTGAAATAACAGGGATCGATCAGGGGGATATCAGCAAGCTGGAAAACGGAAATGCGAATCCGTCTTTGAGAACGCTCCAGCGGCTAGCTAGCGGGATGGATATGACCATTAAACTGGAATTTGTTCCGCATACAAGCAATAGAGGCTGAACCACGGGAGAATAGAGAAAGCCGCCTAAATGTAGCAGTTTAGACGGTTTTCTTAAACCCAACGTTTTGGACTGACCGCCCTACAAAAGCGGTAACCCTTCTTTAAACATATAATAGCGCTACATTATATATTCTGTCAAGGCATGGGATTTTCCAGGCCGGAAGGAGGAAATCGAATGAAAAAGATTATGACAACTTTTATCGCCGCCGCGCTGATCATCGGATCGGCAACCTTATCCTACGGCGCCGGCTACACAGACATAAAAAGCACCAACTGGGCCTATGACGCAGTCGAGGTCATGTCCGTGAAGGCAATTATCAGCGGGTATCCAGATGGCAGCTTTAAGCCGGACAGTACGGTCACATACGGTGAATTTATTAAGATGGCACTGATAGCGTCAACGGGTAAAGACGCAGGCAATGCCGAATCCGGCAACTGGGCTTTGAATTATTATAACAGCGCACTTGACCAGAAATACTTCACGGAATACGACATAGGTAAAAGCACCCTAAACAGCCCCATCACAAGAGCAAAAATGGCTCTGATTGTAAGCGCAATTCTCGGTGATGTAAAGATTCAAGACTATGACGAAATCCAGCAGGG